>CAVLAC010000039.1:0-17126 GCA_963661055.1 bacterium
ATTGTACCGATTGAATACCTTATAACGCGCCCGCGCGTACGCGAGGCCCACCCGCGCCCAAAATTATGCGAGGGTACATCTCGCCTAGGGCACATTCCCAACAAAATTCAATTGTCAAAGATCAAGTAGCTAGCCAAAGTCGAGAGACGCGGAGGGAGGGGTAGGGGGTGTGCGGAGGGGCACTACCCGCCCCTGCGCACACCCCTATGCCTCTGGTGCGCACCTCTCGTACCTGCGAAGCGCAAGGGAACCAGCCCCCTGCCGACGCGCAACGCCTTTCACAGCGAAACGGCAGTTAGAGTCGGACGCGATGTGTTTCATCACGCTCTCTATATATATGTCTGCACAATTTGGAAGTTTTTAGACTTCCAAACTGCACTTCACCCCCATAAACATTGAGTGAAGAAATATTTTAATTCGTTCCATTTTTCTTCTCAGAGTGACAATGGAGGGCTAGTGACAATAAAGTCTGCCCCCTATTCCAGATTATTGTCATTTTCTCTCGCGCAGAAAACTCCGAGGAGCGACAAAAGCACGCTAAAAGCAGGGCTAGTTGCCGTTTAACTAGATGCCTAGTCGACTTTTAACTAAAACCTAGTTGACTTTTAATCCAAAATTATGGTATAATCTTACCATAAACTTGGAGAGATTATGTTTACTCGTTGGCAAAGAAAGCATATACTGGGTGCCCTAAAAGTGCGCCGCGCCGTGCATTTAACGGGTTCGCGGCAGTGTGGCAAAACTACACTCGCCGAGTCACTATCCCTACCAAAAGCGCGGCACTTCTCCCTCGATAATGAGACTTACTACAAAAGCGCGGTCTCCGATCCCGTGGGATTAGTTGCAAGAAATAACGGCGAAACCATCATTATTGATGAAGTTCAGAAAGCGCCAAGCCTGATGAATGCCATCAAGATACAACTTGACCATTCTAATGAGAAGGGACAATACCTCCTGACAGGAAGCTCCAATATCCATTTCGCCAAGAATATCCGTGATTCACTTGCGGGCCGCCTTTGCACAATTCGCTTGCGCACCCTAACGCAAGGCGAGATTAACGGAGGCAAAGGAGACTTCCTTGCTCGCGCCTTCCAGCAGGACTTCCCTTCTACTGTTTCTGGCTATTCAAAGCGGGATGTTATCCGTATGGCATTTTGCGGAGGCTATCCCGAGGCACGCGAACTAGATTCAGACTTCCGCCGCGAGTGGTTCAAGGGCTATCTGAATGATTTGCTCATTAAGGATGTCCAAGACATAACTCAGATTCGCAAGATTGAATCTCTCCAAAAAGTAGCATTTTGGCTTTTCTCTCATTCAGGCAAGTTCTTTGATTTGAACGGACTCTACACACAAGCGCAAATCTCAAAGGAGACGGCACAAAGTTATATTGAGGCATTAAAAGCACTCTTTCTTTTTGACGCGGTCGCGCCGTGGTCAAAAAGCGACTATGCCCGAATTGGGAAGCGCATTAAATATTATGCTTCCGACCCAGCTTTTATAGCCAATCTTTTCCAGATGAATGAGGAGCGTGCTTATCTTGATGACGATATTAGCGGAAAGCTCGTTGAGACTTGGGTATATCACGAACTTTCCGCCCTTACTGACCTAACCTCTGGCTATTCACTAACGCAATACAGGGACTCCAATAAGCACGAAATCGACTTTCTCGTCGAGGATGACGCGAACGCGACTCTTGCCATCGAAGTCAAGGCTGGTTCCGTCGTTAGTGCGAGTGACTTCAAGCATATAAAATGGTTCACGAAAACATTCACGCCTAAAACGCTGATTGGCGTTGTTCTTTATTCGGGAACAGATACGGTTCGTTTTGGCGAGGGGCTCTATGCCGTACCCCTCGGGGCATTAGCAATCTAAGCGCGTCAGCTTTTACCTTGTACTGTTGTTAGACAGGATCAAGGGTTTACAATTCTACATCACTCGAAGCGAATGGCACGGAAGCGATAATCGGCACATTCTGCCGCGAAAGGCAGGAACTGAATCGCGAGCCGCGTCACTTCCGTTGCCTCAGCAGGCAAAAGCCTCCGCAACGGAATGCGCACCGTGCGCCAAACGCCGCTCTCAATCGACCCGCCAGGGCAAACATAGCCTCCGTGCTTCTCTTCGCCATTCGCCGTACGGTAATTGAACTGGAATTGCGGCACGCGCAACGGACGCGCCACCGCCCCTTTTGCTCCATCGGCGAGCGCAATATCCATAACGAGACTACGATTAGCAATATCGTCCGCCGTTACCGCGAGCGGCTTTATGAGGTGAACTCCAATTCCTGACCAATCAGGCGCATTGGACGCAATCTTCACGAGAAGCCCCTCATCCGTCACCACCGCCTTGTGTCCGCCCCACGCGCCGACGCGTGTCAGATTCTCGCGCTGAAATGCCGCGAGGGACGGTGAAACGGACGGCTTCTCGGCCGTAACTGCCGCGAGCCAAACGCCTTCCGCCGCGCTTGTGAACTTAAGGCTACTAAGTGCCGCGCTCGGACGCGGATTCATCTTACGGATAGCATAAAGTGCCGCGCCCTCTCGGTTGCTCCAGCCAATGTGCCGCGTATCCTCGGGGGCAGTGAAAGTCAAAGTCGCGCTTTTCCCATCTGTATACCCGAGTTCGCAAGTAAAGAGCGTGCCCTTCGTGTCCTTGGGAGCAGTAAAGAGGAAATCAAGCGCCCGCGCCGCGCCTTCAACTAAAATTGGGGCGACAGGCTTATCAAGGCACACGCCCGAACGGTTGCCATTCTGGTCGATACGAATAAAGTAGAACGGAATCCCCGCGCACATCTGCCGCCCCCACGGAATGGACGCGACCACATCCTCGAGCGCTCCATTCGCGGCATTGCGCAGATTCACGAATGAGACGCTATCAAGTTCCGTCCAATACGGAGCAGTCGTGAGGTCAGAGCCACTATTTGCCGCGACCCACGCGGGAACGGACGCGAGAAACGCCGCCTCTCCATCTGGTAGGGCGGGCAGTCCCTTGCCCGCCGCCGCCCCGTTCTTGCGCCCCGTTTCTTCCGTTCCACCTCTTAAAACCACGGGAATACCCGGCAACAACTTCAACAACAACTCACCCTTCGCCGAGCGCGGCACTTCTGCCTTTGTCGTCACATCCACCCAGCGCGTAACTGCCGCGCCCACCCCGACAGGCAACAAGCGCACGGCTCGTGGCGAAAGCCCTTCATTAAAGAGAATAAAACCTGCTGAGCCCGACTCCTTTTGTGCCGCGTAACACGCGACCTCGGGAACTTCCGCGCCATTTAGGGCTTCCGTTACGCGACAGGAGGGTTGGATACCAAGTTTCTCGGCAATCTTCGTATAGAAGACGCGTGCTTCGCTGGGGGCAAGGGGGCGTTCCACATAAATGACACGTCCTTTGCCATAAGCGCGATTCGCCTGCTGGGGAACGAGCGCATCCTCGCGCATTTCGCCCCACTCATTGCGGTCAAGCTTCTTATTAATGACGACTAAAACGCCGCCTTTCTTCACCCATTGCCGCAGTTGCTTATTCGTCTTATCAAGTACCGCATCAATTCCTGCGGCAACGAGCACCTTAATGCCCTCGAGATGCGCAATGTCGAGTTGTTCCTCAAAAATGGCTTTGACGGGCAAGCGTGCCGCCAAAAGACTTTCCGCCGCCTCACGCATCTGAAGAGCGTCCGCACGCTTCTCTGCCGCGCAAAGCCGAATCGTCGGTTGCGAAACAAGGACGGCAATCGAGTTCGTTATGCCGCGAAATCGGGGCGTAAAGAGGTCGTTAACGGACGCAATATCGCCCGCCGCATCTTTGAGCCCCGCGAAGGCTTCGGGCGGGACGGACGCTGGATTCAATGCGCAGTAGGGGAATTGCTCGGCGAGCCGTGCAGGACCATCCTTCTCTTTCCAGAGATAACTATTGGGACGGCGATCCCACTTAAAATAGTAAGTGCCATTGAGTCCACGCGCATATTCCGTGAGGATGCGAGCGCGATGACTCGCGCGGGTTGAACCTGGATACGCCTCGCCATCCACAATCGGACGCTTCTCCGCCACAGCGAGGAGCACGAGCGCATCCCACGCGTCACCTCCGCCTGTGGGAGCAACCACGAGGTCCGTCGTGCGATTCGCGGCATAAAGGTCGATATCTGCGCAAATATAGAAGCTCGAAGACTGGAGCGGCTGAAAGCAGGTGCGGGCATCGGGGTCGACTTCCCGAAGGGCAATTTTGCCGCGCCGAATCGCGTTCGCGAAGCACTTCTGATTAAACTTTCGCCGCGCCACGAACTCAGCGACAGGTGTCTTCGGCACGGAAGTCTTCTCGAGATACCGCTTAAAGGCTTCCTCGGCGGCGGGAGAGCGGTCATCATAAGAAGGTTCATTAAAAAGCTCGTAAACGAATGGCTTTACGCCATTCTCAAGCAATTCTCGCGCCCCGCTTTGCCACATCTCAGTAAAGAGTCCGAGCCCTTCTTTTGTGACAAGCGAATACGGCATAAAGTGGCAATCACCTTTCGTGAAGGCATCGGCGGAAGGTGCCCGCTTGGGGTCATACGAAATGCCGCCCTGCGACCAACTCGCACAGGTGTAGTCCACCCACACAGGAAGTCCATTCTTGATGTAGCCCGCTGCCGTCGTCCAGTCGAACTTGCGCCCTCCTTGCCAAAAGTTCGCCTCAGGACGATATTTACGCATCCAAGTCGTCGGAACTTCCGTGCCTGTCGCATTAAAACCAATACGGTTAAATTGCGCACGATTCGGCGGCGTTTCGTAAAGCCACTCCCAGCCCGCAGGCTCTCCAGGGAACGGCTGGTAATCCTTGGCACTCGGCAGTTCGTAGATGAGCGTCCCGATTAATTGTATGGGCACGCCGCTTTCGACAAATCCACCCTCGGGCGCAAACTCGAGTTCCGCGAGGGCTACGGAAACCGCGAGCGACGCGAGGGCGGACGCTAACAGAGACCTTTTCACGCGTTAACGGATGTAGAGCAAGAAGCCTTGCGAATACTTGAAGGCGGGATTCTGCACGAGCCATGCGGCACGCTCGCCCGTCGTCTTCACATACGCGCCAATGACCTTATAGCCTTGCGCCTTCAAAGTTGCCTTTGCGCTCGCCTCATCCGTCGTAAGCTCCTTCGTGACATCACGCCACGACTTGAGGGAGAGCGGAGCAAACACCTTGACGGAATCCGTCGTAAGCGCCGTGTCGCTCGCGCCCTTCAGGGCAAGGATATTATCAAGTGTCGTCGTGCTCGGAGCTTTATCCGCGAACCAAACTTCTTCAAGCGGAAGCGCCGTCGACTCATCCGCGAGGAAGGTCGTCGTTTCCGTCGTGAAGTTGTAGCTCTTACCAAAGTCGAGCTTCTTGAGGGCACTCGTATTATTCGCGAAGAGATACGCGCCGAGCACCTTCAGCGTACCATTCGTCCCAAGCGCGGCAGATTCAACCCGCTTCCAGTTGTGAAAGACATTCTTACAAATCGTTTCAACATTTGGGAGCACCAGATTACCCTTAGGGCCCACTCCATTTGCCGCGCCCGCCTGCAGTCCATATTGCGTAATAAAGGTAAGGCTCGACAAATCCCATTCGCCCAAATCAGAGGCTGCCATCGTTGCACTTCCCATAATGCCGCTAATGCTATCATTATTGCCTATGCGCGTCAAATTAGGAAGATTTAGAACAAGACGGTCCATAGGACAATATGGGAAATCATAGCCCCAAATAAAGAGTGTCTTTGTCGTTATATTAGGGCAATTAAAAACGGCATTCGTCACCGCAGTAGCATTGTTAAAAACCTGCGAACCCCATTCAACAAGTCCTGCCGTGGGCGTATAGAAAGAAGTGATTACTGCATCATTTTTGAATGATTGGTCACCAATCTTTGTAATGGTCCATGTCGTAGTCGAGTCGCCTTTCGTATAAATCTTGCCCGACAAGTTCAATTCGCCCGTTCCCGTCTGTCCATCCGCCTTGCCACTCACGGTCAGCGTGTTATTATCACCAGCCGCGACCTTCAGCGTCCAGTAGCCATCCGAAATCGTGCCAGCCTCCACGTCATATTCCCACGGATTCGCAAAGACCGCATAGAACGCGGCATCCGCCGTCGCTGTATAAGTGAACGAGTTACCCGTGGGTATTGTGCCATCAGGAAGTTTACCTTCCCACGAAACAACAGTCTCGGAGTTCTTGGGTTTCGCCGTTACGGTCACTTCTGCCCCATAGAGCACATCGTCGGATGTAAGCTCCGTGCCATCAACCGTAATCGAAACAGAATCTCCGTACTGTGTCGCCGAGCGATTGCCGACCGAGACATAAGAATAGGCATTTAAAGAAGCGAGATCTGCCGTGCCAATATACTGCGCACCCTGGGTGTGAAACACATCTGCCGCGACAATACCAAAGGGCACATCCCAATCAGGATGCGCTTGCTCAAACTCGTAGCGCTCATCATCCGTCAATTCAGTCGCATTTGCACGAATTGTCGCCCATTCTTCTGTATCAGGAACATAGAAGACAATCGACTTCTCCGTGTGGCTTGAAGTACCAAATACGATAGCATCAGTGCTAAAAGTTGGAACTGCCCCCGTCATCCAAACACGAGAAAGCGAGGCTGCTCCGACTGCGGATTTGGCGAATGTGCAATCTTCCGCGCACCCAATCACCAACTCTTCGCATGAGACAGCATTATTAAAAGCATTCTCGCCGACAGATGTCAAGGTGTTGTGACGATTGCCCCACTCCATACGCGTGTACTTTGAGTTTGAGAAAACACTCCCAGCCAGTTCACACAATTCTGGCAATTTCAATATACCAGTCAAAGGTCCGCCCTCCCATACTGGGAGTGCATTCAACCCAATAGTTTGAACGCCACTAAAATCCCAATCACTCACATCCACCGCCGCGAGGCGCGTCAAAGCATATGTCTCAATCTTTACACAATTTGGAACCTTTAAGTGTAGCTTTACAAACTTCTTTTCGGACATACCATTGTTTATCTGCTTCAGATAAGGGCAATCAAAAGTCGCGTCTACAATGTCATCCGAAGACAAATTATATCCGAATACCTTGCTGTCAATTGATGCCAATTCCTTTGGCGCGACAAATGTACGAAACGGCGCGTCATCCTTCCAAAAGCAGTTCTTGTTAAAATGGACGATTGTCCAAGTTGTTCCCGATGCATCCGCGACCGATTCCGAAAGGTCAAGAACCGTACCGCCCTTAAAAGAACCATTATCGTCGAAGCAATAAGCGTCTCCCCCAGTGCCCTTACCAATCGCAAGTGTATGTTTATCAGCGTCGACAACCGAGACATTTAAGACATAGTCCGTCGATTTGCCGACTGCATTGTCATTCGAAATGACACTTTCAGACGGAATATAGACCCAAGCCGCGCCCAATATACCCCCCCCCCCCAGGGAGGCGGCGAGCGCGGCAGATGCCGTTAGGACGGACGCGATACATGCGCTGATTTTGATGTTCATAGTCATTTTCCTTTCAATCGTTTTCATTGGCGAATATTTTAGTCTTTTTCTGTTAGGGTTCTGCTAGCCTCGTGTTAGATTACAGTTCGTGCTTGCCGCGCGACTTGAGGTAGTCGATGAGCTCTTTACCAGCATCCGTCTGGATGAAGGTCGCTTTCGCCGTATCGACCGCCCAACCCCAGCACTCTTCAGGTTTGCCGCGCAAGCCCTTGTAATCCGCGTGCCCATTGCAGAGTTCGTTCCACATCGTATTCACCCAGACACGCGCCTTAGGGAAGCGGTCTTGGAGTCCGACGACAATATTCTCGCCGTCCGCACCACCGAAACAGCACTCGTACATCGAATTCGCGCGCGGCTCAAGTTTGAACCAGCCCTCGGAGCGTCCCGACTTATCAGGAAAATTCACGATTGGCATATAAAGGAGGTCGCCCTTCTCAATCATCCCCCAATATTCTTCACCAATCATATGACGGAGCGTCTCCGCCGCCCAGTCCGCCTTAATGAGCACATTGCTAATGCATCCCTTCGCCTTCACAACATCGAGAATACCTTTCGGATACCGAGGGAACTTATCAATGTTGATGAGAATCTTGCCGCGCGCGGCATCAAGAGCTTCCTCAAGTGTCAGAATCGAGTAGTCCGTCGCCGCGGCATTCGGTCCGCCCTCGCCTGCCCTGAGACGGAACTCTTTAATTTCCGCAAGTGTATGGTCAGAGACTTTGCCCTTGCCTGTCGTTGCACGGTCGAGAGTGTCGTCGTGAGAAAGCACATAGTAGCCATCTTTTGTGCGGGAGACATCTAGCTCCACAATATCCGCGCCCATCGAGATGCAAGACTTAATCGCATCGATTGAGTTCTCAGGGTAGTTGCGCCAATCGCCGCGATGCATCGCGACAAAGACATAATTGCGGTCGCCGCTCGCAATCTTCTCGCGCAAAGCGTCCACATGTGTACGCCCAAACGCCGCGCCAGTGAAGAATAAAACACTCGCTAAAACGCCGCGAAGAAGCAACGCTTTCGCTTTATCTTTGGCAAATCTTGCCATCCGATTTCTCATCTTGCGAATACCTCGCTAATCTATCCAAGAAACACAAATATTATATCACAATTCGTTTCTTCTGAGTAGATGGGTCTTATGGTAATGCATTTTCCTGCCATTTGCGTCATCAAAACCCGCGCTTTCGTGCCAATTAGCCATACCGCCCTCAACTCTCACCACAAAACACACACTATTTATCTTAGCCACACAGATGCCGCAGAGCCCTTTTTCATAAACTCCGATGAGCAACAAAGGGCTACGCGAACGCTTCGCCTAATTGCTTCGCATTCAACGCTCAAACTTTTACTGCCACTCTGTGCCTCTGTGTTAAAATCTAATCCTGTAAATCCTGTTAATCCTGTCTAAAAACAACACAAGAGTTTTGGAATGTCCAGAAGTAAACGCACGTTATTTACGTTTACTTCTGAACAGCCTCAATACAAGGCCTGACCTTAGGTGTTGATTTTTGGAAAGTTTGGGGAGCGAAGGGAGCTGAAATTCCAATAAATCGAGATCTAAGGTCTGACCTTCATTCTTGATTTATTGGAATTCCTCTGGTGTAGATTACTTCATTTTCTGAAGATAGTTATAAACGGTACTTTTTGGACACCCTATCGCTTTAGCAATCGCCGAGCCAGACATCATAGGGTTCTCTTGTTGAATCCGCGAAATGATTGCGAATAAAGATTCGTCATATTTCTTTGGGCGACCCCGCCCACGATGGATTTCCTTAGCCTCGACAGAAGCCTCCATAACCTTCTTAAGGTGCTCTGCGGCTTGTGCAACCAATGCTTCATTCGTCAACGGATCAGAGACCTGCGTGAAGCCCGCTTCGCGCTTCCGTGCAACATCTAGTGCCCGCTCAAACTTAATCTGCTCCAGCAATTCTGCCATCAGATGTTTATGAGATTCAAGCATTTCACTTGGTGCCGCGTCTTCCCCATAGATTCGATGCATTCCACGAATAGCCACATCATCTCCCTTTTTCAAAGCTGTTAGGCTACTCCAGATATATTCATCAACCCCTGTACAAATTGCGGCACGGATAGGATTCAGATGGATGTATGCCGCTCTCTTTGCAAGTTCTCTTGAATTATCTGGCACAATGATGTCTTTGTAAACGGACTCCCAAAGCGTTCCCATATGCGAATAACGGTTGTTGTATTCCTGCGTGAGCCACTGTTTCACAATCTTCATAAATGTACCTATCTTATACATAGAAGTAGTAATATCCAAAAGGCGCGAGGCGACCGCCGCCTCGCCGCTCTCTTTATCGGCACGCAATTTTTCGAACTCTCTTTCTAGGATAGCGCGCTTGGCAGAACCCTTCAAAACGCCATAACGGCGCAGGATTTCCGTTTCATCTAATTGCTCAGAGTCAGGAAGATAGGCAAGAATATGAAAATGATTCGACATAATGCACCATGCGACAAGTTGAATACCACAGTAGTCGGCGGTGCGCCGAACCATTTCTATGAAGTCATTACGAACCTCATCGGTCATAAAGTAGACCTTGTGAGCAATGCGACTTATCAAATGATGATAAGTTCGCGGCGAAGTATTACGATAGTTAGAAAAAGACATATAACAATTATACCAAAAGTGAGTGTCTAAATGCAAGTAGAAATTCCAATAAATCGAGAATAGAGGTCTGACCTTTGGTGTCTATTTTTTGGAATTCCAATAAATCGGGAAGGAAGGTCTGACCTTTGATGGGGATTTATTGGAATTGGGAGTAAAGGGCGTGGGTGGCGGAGAGCATTTGGGTTAGAGAGAAGTCGGAGAGGATACGGGATTTGAGGGATATGCCGAGTTGGGTGAGGGTGGTTGGGGAGAAGTCTTTGGTTAGGAGATTGGCGAGGGTGTTGATGTCTTCGTTGGGGAATAGAAGCCCTGTCATATTAAGAGTGATAATATCGCGATTGCCAGAGCAGTCTGAGGCAATGACGGGCATCTGCTGCAAACCAGCTTCAAGAAGCAGGAACGGAAGCCCTTCCCAACGACTAGGGGCGATTAGGATGGTTCCGTGGGAAAGAAAGCGCGCGGCATTGGGGATTTCTCCTGCAAATTCGACAAGATCGAGAATGCCAAGTTTAGCGGCAAGAGCCTTCATTTCGGCAAGAGTGTCGTTCTTTCGAGGCAAAACGGACGGAGTGAGGATTCCAATAAATCGTGAATAGAGGTCTGACCTTTGGCGCCTATTTTTTGGAATTCCAATAAATCGGGAAGGAAGGTCTGACCTTTGGTGGGGATTTATTGGAATTTTGGAGGAGCCGCCAATAAAGAGGGTGCGGCGATTTTGCGTGTCTATGGGGTCTGACCCCATGGGCGTTCAATACCCTACATTTTCGCTACTTAGGGCTCAAAAATACCCCGCATTTTCGCTACTTGGCACCTAAAAATACCCTACATTTTCACTAGATACATCTTTTCACCTTGCGTTAATGAACAATTTATGGTATAATTATGGTGTTTTCTGAGAGAAATAGAAGCTATGAACTACATACCTCGAAAAGTCGACCGTGCACTAGCGGATTGGAAGGCAGATCCTGCCCATAAACCCCTCCTTCTTCGGGGAGCGCGGCAGACGGGCAAGACTTCCGCTGTAAGGAATCTTGCTAAATCATTCCCTCACTACATAGAGGTCAATTTTGAGTCCAATAAGTCAATTCATACGATTTTCAATGGAGACATCAACATCCCTAAGATTATCCAAGAATTTGAACTTCAATATGGCACGCCCATCATTCCAGATAAGACCCTCATCTTCCTTGACGAAATTCAGGCGTGCCCCAACGCCATCTCAGCACTACGCTATTTCTATGAAGAAGCGCAAAGCCTTCATATAATCGCGGCAGGTTCATTGCTCGAATTCGTCTTTGAGGAATTGAGTGATTTCGGTGTTGGAAGAGTCCGTAACCTCTTCGTCTATCCGCTCTCATTCCGTGAATTTGTCTCTGCCCTCGGAGACGACTTCTCTTATGCCCGCACGCTCACAGCCGCTTACTCGGGGACGCTCCCTGAAGTTGCGCACAGCAAAATGCTCAGTTATTTAAAGTCCTTTCTCATTGTAGGCGGAATGCCTGCCGCCGTGAGCAAATATGTGCAAACGAAAAGCTATCTTGCCGCGCAACAAGAACAGGACGATATTCTCCTCGCCTTAAAGGATGACTTTGGTAAATACAAAACGCGCCTCGCCCCCGACATTCTGCGGCGCACGCTCACACTTGTCGCGGAACAAACAAGCCAGAAGTTCACCTATTCGGATGCACAAGGCGGAATCAAATATATCCAAGCCAAGAAGGCGGTCGAATTACTTGAACGCGCCAAAATCATCGTCAGCACCTTCTGCACACATGCCACAAGGCTTCCGCTCGGAGGCGACATCAATCCCAAAGGCGAAAAATTTATGCTCTTTGATACTGGTCTCTACCTGCGAGAATGCGGGCTCACCGCCGCCGACTGGATTCTTGACACCTCTGAAAAGTTTGTTAATCGCGGACGCCTCGCCGAGATGTATGTGGGGCTCGAGCTCAAAAAAGCGGGCTCTCCGCTTAGAGACAACCAACTTTACTATTGGCGGCGCACCGATAAGCGCTCAACCGCAGAGGTCGATTACATTGTGCAATATGAAGATAATATTGTCCCTCTTGAGGTCAAATCGGGGCACAGCCATAATGCCGCGAGCTATCGTTTACTAATGTCCGAAAGGGGCTTTGCCTACGGAATCAAGACCTCGGCGGACACCCTACAGGTATCTGGCAACACCTATCTCATTCCGCTCTATCTCATTAGCGAATATGAGGAACTCCTTCAACACCTCAGCCGTATCTAAGCTCGCGGATTTCCTGCGAGGGCCCCGCCATTGGACACGGGTTAGTGTATCTCTTGGAGGTTGTCGGGGAGGGGGCGGGTGGCGATATCGAGGATCTTATCGAGTTTCTCGCTGAGAGTATCTAACTTCTTCTCGACCTTATCAAAGCGGTCTTCTAAGTGATCCGCACGGTCATCGACCTTATCGAGCACGATTTTCGTATTATCCACTACCGCGTCATATATGTCACGATGTGAAACGCCACGAACTTGCCACCAAATAACCGCGACAAGTGCCGCGATGACAAGCAGAAGGACGCTAATCAAGAAGACTTTCTTCATTGCCGAATGACTCCGTCACCTGTGACGCGGTACTTGTAAGTCGTGAGCTCCTCAAGCCCCATCGGACCGCGTGCGTGAAGCTTATCCGTCGAAATGCCAATTTCCGCGCCCATGCCGAACTCTGCGCCGTCCGTAAAGCGCGTGGAGGCATTATGGTAGACGCAGGCGGAGTCCACATCACGCAGGAACATCGCGGCAGTTTCCGCGTCATTCGTGATAATGGCATCCGAATGATGTGAGCCATACTTATTAATATGGGCAATCGCGGCGGCACAATTAGGCACAACCCCGACATTCAGCTCGAGGGCTAGGAATTCGCGCTCCCAATCATGCTCTTCCTCGGGCATATGAAGCTTCACGCCCTGTCCTTGTGCCCACGCCGTCACCATCTTCAGGAAGAGTGGCGCGAGTTTCTCATGGACGAGAAGGCATTCTGCCGCGTTACAGGCGGACGGACGCTGTACTTTGGCATTATCGAGAATCGAGAGCGCCATAGCCAAATCGGCTTTCTCGTCCACATAGATATGGCAAACGCCCTTATAATGCTTCAGGACAGGAATCAACGCCGCTTCGCACATCGCACGAATCAGCCGTTCGCCTCCGCGCGGAATGGCCACATCGACGAGCCCCACAGCACGGACAAGTTCCGTCACTGCCGCATGGTCGGGGATTGCCACGAACTGGACCGCCTCGCCCAAAATGCCGCGCGCAATTTCCGCGAGTGCCGCGTTACTGCGCACCGCTTCCTTGCCGCCGCGCAAAATGACGGCGTTGCCCGTCTTTATACAAAGCGCGGCGGTATCGATAAAGACATTCGGACGCGACTCAAAGACGACCGCAATGACACCGAACGGCTCGCGGGTCTTTTCAATCGTAATGCCACTCGGGCGTTGACGCTTCCAAATGACTTCGCCGACGGGGTCAGGAAGTGCCGCGACAGTTCTTACGCCTTGCACCATCGTCTCAAAACGTGCGGGGGTTAGGGTTAGGCGGTCGATCATCGCGGAAGAAAGCCCTACTTCTTTCGCCGCCTTCACATCTGCCGCGTTCGCCGCGAAAATCGCGTCCTTGACCATCTCAAGGGATGTAGCGAGGCGCATCAAAAGCACATTCTTCTCGTCCGTCGTCAGCCGCCGTAAATCTGCCGCCGCCGCGCGTGCCCTCTGGGCAAGTTTCTTGATGTATTCCGCTGTTTCCACGCCTAAACTCCTTCCGTCTTAGAGGGAACTCGCGGGGAAGAAAGTCCCCACCGACTTGCCCGCGAGCAATGCGACGAGCACTTTTTTGCGTCCGTTGGCGACATAGGTATCGATGCCCGCCGAGACAGCCGCTTTCACTGCCTTAAGCTTAGAGTCCATACCACCCTTCGAGAGCTTGCCCTTCTCGCCTGGATGCACCAACTTGGCGGCGGCACGGAAGTTCGCCACATGGGCAATGCGCTTGCCCGCCGCGTCGAGGAGTCCGTCCACACTCGTCAACAAGACGAGGGCATCCGCGTGCACGAGCCGCGCGATGAGATAAGAGAGCCAATCGTTATCCCCGAAGGTAAAGAGTTCCTTCATTTCTTCGTCCGCCACCACATCGTTTTCATTGATGACAGGGAGCACCTTCGCCTTCACAAGGCGCTCGAGAGACTTCTTAACATTCTGCGAGCGGTGGCGCGTCTCGAAGTCCGCATGGGTCAGGAGCACCTGCCCAATCTTCACGCCATGCGCGGCAAAGAGCTTCTCATAGGCGCAAATAAACCGAACCTGCCCAACTGCCGCGCACATCTGGCAATCGTTAACATCCTTTGGTCGCTCCCGAAAGCCGAGGGACTCGATACCAGCGGCAACCGCGCCAGACGAGACGAAAATAACCTCATTGCCCGCCGCACGCAATTCGCACAATTGCGCGACGAGCTTACTCAAAATCGCGGGGTTCGGACGCCCCGCCTTATTCGCAATGACATGCGAGCCGACTTTGACTACAATTCTCATACCTATATTATACCAAACCTTTTCGCACTCGTCACCCCCCTAGCGTCATTTTAGGGCGGGCACGGACGCGACATCTTTTTCTTTTGTGGGTGAAAAAATCTCGATTTTAGGACTATCCGCCGCGTCAACTTTCGAAACAGCGAAGGTCGCTCGTGCCGCATTTTTGGGCACTTTAAAGGCACGCATAGACGACTTCTTAACGACCACCATCTGCGCAGGTGCCGCGTCCCTCCCCGCTGATGTCAAAAAGCGCACCTCCAATGTGACGGGGTCGGAATCTTTCGCAAGCTTCAAATTGGCGCGCACATCACTATCCGTCGGCAATAAGAGAATCGCCTTTTCTGCTAGGATGCGCTCAGCGGAATCTGTGCCGCCTGAGCTAAAACAAAGGGCGGCGAGACCCGCGAGCAAAAACAAAAGTGCCGCACCAAGCGCAATAAGCATGCCGCGCCGAGATTTCTTGCCGACTCCCCGCTGGAGAAGCCCCGAGACATCGAAAGGCAAAAAGCGGAAATAGACAGACCTTAAGTCCGTATCATAAATCACATAAGAAGATTGGCAAACACCATCCTTCTCGCGCGGATACCCCACAGAACCAGGGTTCACGAGATACCGCTTGCCCTCCTCAAGCACAAAGTCCGTAGGCGGCAAGGCATAAACCTGCCCTGACTGACCCGTCAGAAAAACAGCAGGGGAATGTGTATGCCCCACAAAAAGAAGCGGCTCTCGACGGACATCAAAGTTCGCCTTCGCGTCCTCAGGGGACTCAACATAGTAGAACTGTTTGGCGTCCGTGAAATCCGCATGTGCGGCGACGGCTTCCCCAAATGTCGTGACACGCGGCAGATTGCTGAGCCAATCTAGGTCGTCCGTCGTCAACTCAGCACGGTGTCTCTCAATAGATTCGCCCGCGATATCCACAAAATTGGCGGCGGACTCAGGGTTAACCACGGCTTTATCGTGATTGCCGAGGAGCGTTATCTTACAATACTGCCGCACGAGGGACAGGGCTTGCTGAGGGAGAGGTCCGTAGCCGACGCAATCACCGAGGCAAATAATCTCATCTACCTTCTGAGCTTGTGCATCGGCAAGAACCGCTCTTAGGGCGGTGGGGTTCGCGTGGATATCTGAGATAATAGCGTATCTCATAACACTCACTTCGCGCGAACAAGTGCCGCCGCGTAGGCTCCGTCGTAACCCGTCTCAAGCGGGTTCGACGTGTACTCTTCGACCTTGGTGAAGTCGGGGTGCCGCGCCAAAAATGCCGCGACCTGCTCCTCATTTTCCTCAGGCTCTAGGGAGCAAGTCGAGTACACAAGGCGTCCGCCTGGCACAACAAGTGCCGCTGCACGGTCAAGGATGGTCACCTGCAACTTCACAAGCGCGGCAAGTTTATCGACGGACCAATTCCAGCGTACATCAGGGCGACGGCGAAGAACGCCTGTATTGGAGCAGGGAGCGTCCACCAAAACCTTATCGTATCCGCCAAGTCCCTCTAGCGCGGGGACAACTTGGACATCGCCCGCACCAACCCGCACAAGATTCGCGATAAGCCGTGACCGTCGCGCGGGATTAACTTCGCACGCTGTAACTGCCGCGTCCCGCCAAAAGAGCTGAATCGTTTTGCCGCCTGGCGCGGCACAGGCATCGAGCACTTTATCGCCCTTCTCAATGCGCATAAGCCCAACCGCACCCGCCGTGGCTGGGTCTTGGACGATAAATGCGCCTTCCGCATAGCCCTCAATTTCCTCAACGCGCATTCCGCGCGGCACTTCCTCAAAGACATTCTCGTCGGGAGACTGGGGCTTACGGACAATATAAGTATGAGCTGGCTTATTAAATTCTTCCATCAAGCGCGCGGCACACTCCTTGCCATAGCGCGCAATAAACCGCCGCGCCAAGGCGGACGGGAAACTCTCGCGGGTTTCGGGTAGTGCACTCGCCAATTTTGCTTCAATTGCCGTGCGATTGCGCTGGATATTCCGTAAAACGCCATTCGTTACCCGCACAATAGACGGATTCGAACAGAACTTCGCTGCTTCCACTGTCTCATTTATCGCGGCAAAGTCGGGAACGGACGGCATATAGAGAATTTGTGCCGCGCCGACATAGAGAAGAGCTTCCAACTCGCCCTTCGGCCAAGTTTTTACATAGTCGCCCAAAATAAACCGAAGGGCTCTCAAACGGCGGATAGTAGTATAGACGAGATCTTGAACAAACGCGCGATCTCCGTCTCTAGGCAAAAGATTAGAAGGGAACTCCTTCGTCAAAAGCCACCGCGCTATGATAAACGCGGCAGTTCGTCGTGAATTCTGCTTCATCTCTTTTGCTCTTTCTTTCTTGTGGCCGACACTCCTTCAAACAGAAAGCGCGGCTCAACCGAGTCGCGCTTCGTCCTTTGATCCGGTGCTAGAGAAAACAGTAATGTTTATGCTAAGAGCAGTTTATGTTGCTCTATCCGAAGATAGAGTTTCACCTTTGGGCATCAAA
>CAVLAC010000040.1:0-16527 GCA_963661055.1 bacterium
CAATAGGGGGGACAATAGGGGGGACAATCTTCTATTGTCCCTTCCAGAGGAACAACGCAAGATTTGTGGCATTTTGAAGAAAGACCCGAAGATTTCGATACGGAAAATGGCAGAGATGTTAAGTATTCGAAAGAATACACTTAATAAACAGCTTTCAGCTTTGAAAGCCAAAGGTGTTGTTGAGCGCAAAGATGGCACACGCGGCGTTTGGAAGGTGCTGTGGAAGTAAGGCATTGCCTTTATGCGGGTTAAGTGGATAGACGGAGCGAAGGGAATTGCCATTTTGATGGTAATCGTCATTCATCTTTCGCAGACTGTCTCAATGCCGAGATGGCTGAATCAAAGTTGCTCATTCGGCGCATTGGGTGTTCAGTTGTTTTTTATGATGTCCGCCTATTGCTGTTGCCTAACTTGGCGACCTGAGCGTTTCAATTCAAGCTACTGGTGGCGCAAATACAAGCGACTTGCTCCTTGGTATGTGGGTGGAATCATCCTTTATGCCACATATTGGTGGTTGACGAATGCCTCTGAGCAACTCGCGAACTATACGCCTTTCAACATATTTGCAAATGTATTGTTCATTAATGGGTTTATCCCGTCCGCACAGAACTCGATTGTTCCAGGCGGATGGTCTATTAGCTGTATTGCGCTCTTCGTGTTCGCGTTCCCATTTCTAATGCGACTCTCTCCCCTGCGTCAAGCACTGGTTCTCGCCACACTTTCATTAGGGGGGGGGGGGGGTATCCTTAATCGGTTATAAGTTATTTGGCTGGACGCGCTTCTATGCTTATTGTATGCCGCTTAATCAGGTGTTCCCATTTGCCGCTGGGCTCTTTCTTTGGTATAAGCGAGAATGGCTAAAAGAGAAGCTGGGCGTAGGGTTGTTAGTTGCTTTATTCGCGACCTTTCTTTCATTGACTATTGCGTCCGTATTGTTTACGCGGGAGTACGCGATTTTCTATCGGCAGATACTGGTTTCGTGTGCCTTTCTGTTTGGGCTCCCGCTTTTAGAGCGGTATGAGCGGTTTGTTCCCGCGTGGCTCGTTTGGCTCGGACGGCATTCGTATGAGATATTCATTCTCCACTTTGCCGCGCTTTGGATTCTCTTTTCAACCCTTGTTGCTAATTAAGTAGACCTCGACGAGGCCACGGACGGAGTTGACGCAGTAGATGTGGCGGGCGCGGCGGAGGTCGGCGAGGGTAAGGGGGCGTTCCGTGCAAGTGCCGCGTTGGAGCAAATCGGCGCGTCCGATGCCATTGAGGAGACCTTCGCTTAAGGGTGGCGTATAAAGTGCGCCATCCAAATCAAGGACGATATTACTGCGAGCACCCTCGGTAAGGCGTCCGTCAGAGTTGAAATGTAGGACATCAAAGACTTCGCCTGAGGTGATTCGCTTGCGATCTGCTGCGTACCACGGCGCGTAGGTTGTTTTATAGGCAAGGAACTCGTTCGAGGTGTCTAGGGGTTCCGTCGCTAAGACCACCTTTCGGGTGGGGAGGGTTGTCGCGAGAGGGCGTGTTTCTAAGGTGTAGTTGCCTTTTGAGTCGAGGAGGATGCGGAGCATTCCGTCCGTTAGGGGGCCTAATTCGGGTGGCGTGTAAGGGAATCCAAAGTGCCGCGCCGCGTGCTCGAGGCGTGCGAGGTGCTCTTTTAGGAAGAGAGGCTCGCCGTTTTCGACTTTGAGGGTCTCTAGCAGTTGGAAGGGCGGACGAAGGAAGTCCGTCTTGAGGTGCATTTCGTCCCATTCGCCTTGTGCGGTAGAGTCCCAGACAACCGCACCGCCTGCCCGATAGTTCCAGAGAGACTCTCCCGCGCGGCATTGGAGGGTGCGGATGGGTACGCTGAAGAGTGCCTTGCCGCCAGGTTCAAGAAGTCCGATGGCTCCACAATAAACGCCGCGAGTGCCGCGCTCAACTTCGGCGATAATCTGCATAGTTCGTTTCTTGGGGGCACCCGTGATTGAGCCGCACGGAAATATTGCCTTAAAGAGTTCGTAGAGGCTTACGCCGTCCCTGAGGTCGGCTTCTATGGTGGAAGTCATTTGGTGCAGGGTCGGATGTGTCTCGACAGCGAAGAGGTTTGAGACCTTGACGGACCCCGTCCGTGCCACTTGCCCGAGGTCGTGACGGACGAGGTCGACGATCATTGCATTCTCGGCGCGGTTTTTGGTGTCCGTTTGCAGGCGGGCGGCAAGGAGAGCATCCTCTTCGGGTGTTGCCCCTCGGGGGGCGGTGCCTTTCATAGGCTGCATTGTAATGTGGGCACCTTCTTTACGAAAGAAGAGTTCGGGGGAGAAGGAGAGGATTGTCTCATATTTGTTCTCGCAGAAGAAGCGGTAAGGGACATCCTGCCGAGCGGAAAGTGCCGCGAAAAGTGCCGCGCGGTCGCCTGTGTAGGGGAAGGTAAAGTCGCAGGTATAATTGACCTCATAAGTGTCGCCCGAGGCGATGTAGCGCTTGATATGGTCAATGGCGCGGGAGTAGTCCGTGAAGGGCAGGGTACAGGCGGGGTGAAGTACGATGGGGTTCGTGGGGCGGGGCGCATAGGGCTCTCGCGCGGCAAATACCTCAAACCAGGCGAGAGGGCAAGTCGCGGGGTGCGCGAGGTCATAGCGGCAGTAGCCTACCACAAAGTTGTCCCGCGCGGCACTTTCGAGTGCCGCGAAAGTCGGCGGAATCTCCTCTGGCGCAAATGCCGCGAGAGTCGCCACACGTTTCAAATAACGATAGTTACCAAAGATCATTCGATGAGGAATCCTTTAGGAATGGTGCTTATTATAGCATTTTAGCGTCCCATATGGAATGGGGTGATGCGTCGAAGTGGGAAGGGGAGCGTCCGTTCTTGTGTGCCCAATATTACAATAAAAAGCGGTTGTTCAAAATACCCCCTTGCGCGTGCAGCCCAAATTTGGTATAATATATACTCATTCGACCACTCAAGAGAGTAAATACAACATGAAAGTACGTAGTTCCGTTCGTCGCATTTGCGAGAACTGCCGCATCATCCGCCGCAAAGGCGTGGTGCGCGTGATCTGCACAAACCCGCGCCATAAACAGCGTCAGGGCTAAAGAAAAAGAGGTAATATACATATGCCAAGAATGATGGGTGTGGATATTCCGGGCAAGAAGCATATTCGCTTCGCGCTGAGGTATATTCACGGTATCGGTCCAAAGCGCGCAGATGTCGTTTTGGAAGCTTGCAAGGTAGATCCGATGAAAAAGGCGGATGACCTTTCACAGGAAGAAATTCACACGATCACGACGTACGTCCAAGATCACTTTCGCGTTGAAGGCGATTTGCGCCGCGAAGTTTCTCAGAACATCCGTCGCTTGATTCAGATCGGTTCGTATCGCGGCATGCGCCACAAAAAGGGACTCCCTGTTCGTGGCCAGCGCACGAAGACGAATGCGCGTACCCGTAAGGGCGGCAAGCGTATTTCTATCGCGATGCCTAAGCAAGCGGCTCGTTAAGGAGAGTTTGATCCATGAGTGAAGAAGTAAAGAAAGAAGTAGCCCCCGAGGCGGCAGCGCCTGTGGCGGAAGCTACGGCGGCGGCTCCCGCTGCGGCGGAAGGCGAAGGCGCGGCGAAGAAGCGTGCGGGTAAGTCAATTCCTGCGGGCATCGCGTTCATTCGTAGTACATTTAATAATACTCAGGTATCCATTGCGGACGCCCGTGGCGGTGTTATTTCTTGGAGCTCGGCTGGTAAGGCGGGTTTCAAGGGTAGCCGTAAGTCGACGGCGTTTGCCGCGACGATGGTCGCGCAGGACGCGGCGCGTGTCGCGGTTGCCAAGGGTATGCATGAGTGTGAAGTTCGTATGCAGGGCGCGGGTGCGGGTCGCGAAAGCGCCGTTCGTGCCATTCAGGCAGCGGGCATTCGTGTAACGCAAATTACCGACACGACACCGATTCCGCATAATGGTTGCCGCGCCCGTAAACGCAGGAGGGTCTAATCTATGTCTCGTTTTATTGGTTCTAAGTCTAAAGTTTCCCGCCGTTTTGGCGAGCCGATCTTCGGTCGTGAAAAGGAAATTAAGCGTGCGACGCCCCCAGGGCAGCACGGTGCGAAGCGTAAACGGAAAACTTCCGAATACGGTCAGCAGTTGATTGAAAAGCAGAAGGCTAAGTACATCTACGGTATGCGCGAGAGCCAGTTCCGTATCTTCTTTGAGCGCGCGAAAGCGAAGCAGGGTAAGACGGGCGACCTCCTCCTCCAGATGTGCGAATCGCGTCTTGACAATGTCGTCTATCGTCTCGGGATTGCCCCGACACGCGCGGCGGCTCGTCAGCTCGTGACTCACCGTCACATTGTTGTTGATGGTAATGTCCTTAGCATTCCTTCCTATATCGTGAAGCCGGGTCAGACCGTCGGCGTGCGTGAAAAGAATCGTCAGATGATTGCCATCGTCGATTCGCTCGCTCACCGTAAGGCGACTGGCGCGTGGCTCGCGTGGGATGAAGCGACAATGACGGGCACCTTCTTGCAGGTTCCTGAGCGCGCTGAAATCCCTGAAAATATCAATGAACAGGCAATCGTCGAATTGTACTCGCGTTGATATTTCGTCCGTATCTTTAACTGTATTAGGGAGGTAATGTATGCCTATCCGTTTTGGCCAATTCGAACAGCCGCGGTCCGTCATCAAGGATCCGACCACGGCGACACCTACTTACTGCCGTTTCACGGCGGAACCTTTCGAAATTGGTTATGCCCGGACGATCGGCAACTCGTTGCGCCGCGTGCTTCTGTCCTCGATTGAGGGCATGGCTATCGCGTCCGTCAAAATTAAAGGCGTGAGCCACGAGTTTTCGACGATTAAGGGTTGCACAGAAGATGTCACCGACATCATTTTGAACCTTAAGCGCGTGTTGCTTAAGACGCTGAATGATTCGCGCGAACCTCAGACGATTACGCTCAAGGCGAAAGGGCCTTGCGTGGTCACGGCGGGTGATTTCGCTGAGTCCAACAGCATTGAGGTCCTCAACCCGAAACAAGAAATTGCGACGCTGGATGTCGACGGCGAACTCGAGATGGAGTGCGACGTGCGCATTGGCCGTGGTTTCTGCCTCGCGGATGTCAACAAGAAGCCTGACCAAGAAATTGGCAAGATCGCGATTGACTCGATCTTCTCGCCCGTTACGCGCGTCAACTTCCTCGTTGAAAATACCCGCGTCGGTAATCGTACAGACTACGAGAAGCTGATTCTCGATATCTGGACTGATGGACGCGTTGATCCCGAGACGGCGCTCAAGACGGCTTCGGCTGTTTTGCGTGGTCACCTCGATGTCTTCGTGGGCGAAGGGACGGTTGTCGAGCCGGTGGAACTTCCGAAGGAAGAAGACGCGGAAGACCGTGAGCGTCTGCGTGAATTGCTCAACAAGTCGGTTAATGAAATCGAGTTGAGCGTGCGCGCGGCGAACTGCCTCAATAACGCGAACATTTCAACTGTGGGCGAACTTGCCGCCAAGACAGAGGCGGATATGCTCAAGTATCGTAACTTCGGTAAGAAGTCACTTTCTGAGATTAAGCAGAAGCTCACCGATTTGGGGCTCAGCCTCGGGTTCAAGTTTGATCCGAAGTTGATGGAAGGTCCCACAACCAAGTAAGGAGTTTTTAGACCATGCGTCATCAAAGAGTTATGAAAAAGTTTGGGCGTTCCACCGCCCATCGTCAGATGCTCATGCGTAGCCTCGTGACGAATCTCATCCTCGCCGAGTCGATTAAGACGACTCTGCCGAAGGCTAAGGAAGCGCGTAAGGACGCGGATAAGATTGTGACGATTGCCAAGAAGGGCGATCTCTCCGCGCGTCGTTTGGCGGCTCGCCGTCTCACGCAGCCTGCAGCGGTTCAGAAGCTGTTCGATACAATTGCTCCTGCGATGAAGGATCGCAAGGGCGGTTACACCCGCATCGTTAAGCTCGGCACCCGCAAGGGTGACGCGGCTGAGATGTGCGTCCTTCAGTGGGTTACGGCGGGCGAAATGGCCGCGTCGAAGCCTGCGACCGAAAAGCCGGCGAAGGAGGTGAAATAATGGCGATTGTTCTTAAGCTCAAGAAGGGTGAGTCCGTTGAACGCGGGCTCAAGCGCCTCAAAAAGATTCTTGATAAGGAAGCTCTCCTCAAGACTCTGCGTGATCAGCGCTACTTTGAAAAGCCTTGTGTGAAGGCACGCAAGAAATCTCAGCGTGCCCGCATCCGCAATCGTTCGCGCCGTGGGCGCATGGAACTCAACTAAGAGTTCTGGTTGAAAGCGCCGCGCCATTTCGCGCGGCGCTTTTTGTTTTAGAAAGGCTCTATGCAAGAGAAAGAAGCAATTCGTAAAGAAATGAGAGCAAAGCGCCGCGCGGTGACTCCCGATCAGCGCGGAACGGCTTCTCGGCTTCTCACGGAACGCCTCTTGCAGAACCCCCACATCAAAAGTGCCGCGTGCGTGGCGGTGTACATGGCGTCCACCCAGGAACTCGACCTTGCCGCGCTCATTACGGAACTTCTTCGTCGCGGCATCCAAATTGCCGCGCCGCGCTGGAATGGTACGGACTATGATCTTGCCGCGCTCGAGAGCCTAGAGCCCTCAGCTTTGAGAGAAGGACCGATGCACATCCTTGAACCGCAGGCAACAGCGCGGCAGATTGTCCCGAGCCAAGTTGATGTGTGGCTTATTCCTGGGCTTGCTTTCACCCACGCGGGCTCTCGCCTTGGCTATGGTGGGGGTTGGTACGATAGGCTTCTCGCGAATGCCGCGCCCGCCGCGCACCGCATTGGTGTAGGGTATGATTTTCAAGTTTTGGAGGCTTTGCCGACTGAAATGCACGATTGTAGCTTAACAGAAATTGTCGCTGTAGCCCTGAAATAACAGTTGTTAATTTGGGCTTGTTTTGCTATAATTATTGCTAACAAGGTGATTTTGTGCTCTTAATTAAGGAACGAATTATATGAACAAGTACATGGATACTTTTATGAAGACCTTCCCCTACGAAGGCCTTACATACGATGATGTCACGCTCGTGACGCAATACGCTGACTTTGTGCCAGATGAAGCGTCCCTCGAGACGAAATTGACGAGCCGTATGAAGATGAAGATTCCGTTCATCTCTGCGGCAATGGATACGGTGACCGAGGCTCCTATGGCGATTGCGATGGCTCTCGCGGGCGGCATTGGCGTCATCCATAAAAACCTTGAAGAGGATGACCAGGCGAAGGAAGTCGCCAAGGTCAAGAACTACTTGAACGGACTCATCGCCGCGCCCGTGTGCTTTCACGCGAATGACGACATCAGCTTCTTGCGTTCCGAGAAGAAGCGTATGGGGCTTAAGTTCAATGGCTTCCCCGTGCTGGACGACAAGGATCGCCTCGTCGGAATGATTACTTCGTCGGATATGCGCTTTGCGCCGATGAACGCGATGAAGCTCAAGGATGTTATGCAGCCCGCGCCGATTACGGCAAAGCCAGGCACTTCGCTTCGTAAGGCGTATGACCTTATGCGCGCGGCGAAGGTGGGTAAGCTCCCGCTCGTTGATAAGAACGGACATGTCGTCGGGCTTTACAGCTTCACGGATGTTCAGCGTCTCATTGAGAATAAGGACCCGACGACGAACTGCGACGACAAGTTCCGTCTGCGCGTCTCGGCTTCTGTTTCGGGTGGCAAGGGCGACTATGGTCGTATGGAGAAGCTCGCGGAAGCGGGTGTGGACGCGATTGTTGTTGACTCGGCGCACGGGCACTCGCAAGGCATTATGGATATGACGAAGTGGATCGTCAAGCACTATCCGAAGATTGATGTCATCGCGGGCAACATCGCGACGGGCGAAGCGGCGACGGCGCTCGCGAAGTGTGGGGCGCACGCGGTCAAGGTCGGCATTGGGCCTGGTTCGATTTGCACGACCCGCGTCGTTTGTGGTGTGGGCATTCCGCAATTGACCGCCGTCTACAGCGCGGCGAAGGCTTTGCGTGGCACGGGTGTCGCGGTCATCGCCGATGGTGGCATTAAGCTTTCGGGCGATGTGCCGAAGGCGCTCGCGGCGGGTGCGGATAGCGTCATGCTCGGTTCGGTCTTGGCGGGCACGGAAGAGTCGCCGGGCGAGAAGATTTATTCCAATGGTCGTCAGTATGTCGTCTATCGTGGTATGGGCTCTATGGCGGCACTTAAGAATGGCAAGGGTTCGCGGGCACGCTACTTCCAAGACAATGAGGCGGACGATGAACTCGTGCCGCAGGGCATTGAGGGTATGGTGCCGTATTCGGGGCATGTGAAGTCCATCATGACGCAGTTCTGCGGCGGACTTCGCGCGAGCCTCGGCTATTGCGGAACAAAGACCATTCCTGAACTTCAGGAACGCGGCAAATTCTATCGTGTCACGGCGGCGGGACAGCGCGAGGCGCGTCCGCACGACATCACGATCACGAAGGAAGCTCCTAACTACCGCACCTAATGGCTAAGAAAACGCTGACAGACCTTGGACGCGAATGGCTCGACACCCTAGTTGTCGCGCTCTCGGTAGCGATGGCTTTTCGCGCCTACTTCTATCAGCCGTTTAACATCCCGACGGGCTCTATGCAAACGACCCTCTATGGCAATCACATAGAGGCGTGTGCGGAGCCTGGCGTGATGCAAACAACGCCTCTCAAATGGCTGAATTGGGCTTTCACGGGGCGCGATTATAAGGAAGTGCGCGCTCCGTTCTCGGGGCAAGTTTATGTCGCGCCGCGCAATGACGGACGCTTTGCGCTCACGGTTGTAGCCCCCGATGGGCGGCGCGGACCCGTTACAAACCTCCCGAATGATGCCCTTGCCGTATTGCCTGTGAGACCAGGCGAGCATGTCCTCAAGGGACAGCGCCTTTTCGCGGGCTATGATACGACAGGCGACTTCATTTTCGTCAATCGTTGGCTCTGGAACTTTAGGCGTCCGCATACAGGCGAGGTGATGATATTCTCGACGACGGGCATTTCGGCGCTCCAGCAAGGGACGCACTACATTAAGCGTATGAAAGCCGCTCCAGGCGAATCTTATACGCTCGAGCATCCAATCAATGGGCAAGCACCTTCCACCGTGACGATGGGGGCGGACGAATATTTTGCCTGTGGAGATAACTTTAATAATAGTTTCGATAGCCGCTACTGGGGCACAGTTCCTGGTAAGAACTTGCGCGGCACAGCAGCTTGTGTTTTCTGGCCGATCATCAACCCTCGTTGGGGGACAATAAAATGAGCGAAGAACAACTGATATCCGTACCTTGCCAATTCGGAGAGAATGGCAACTTCTTGATTGAGCGCGAACTCGGTCGCGGCGGAATGGGTGGCGTCTATATGGGACGCGACAAGATGCTCGACCGCCCTGTTGCCGTCAAGATTATGCTGCGCGAATATGGCACGGACGCGGCATTTGTGGAGAAGTTTAAGAAAGAAGCCCAAGCAGCGGCGCGGCTGATTCATCCGAATATTGCCCAAATCTATTCCTATGGCATTTCGGATGGTATGCCCTATATCGCGATGGAACTTGTCGCGGGGGGCTCTCTTTATCAGTTGATGAAGAACTACGGTGCGAAGATAGATATTGCCCGCACCTTGAAGATTTGCGAACAGGTCGCGCAGGCGCTCCGTTGCGCGGCGGACCAGGGGCTCGTCCACGGCGATGTAAAGCCCGAGAACATCCTCCTCGACTCCAACGGCAACGCGAAACTCGTGGACTTTGGTCTTGCCGCGATGCAAAAGGATACTTCCGAGATTTGGGGCACGCCTTACTATATCGCGCCCGAGAAAGTGCGTAAACAGCCCGTCGATTATCGTGCGGATATGTATTCCTTGGGTGGAACCCTCTACCACGCCCTCACGGGTGTTGCGCCTTTTGAGGGTACGGACGCAATGGAAGTCGTGAAGGCGCGTTTCGAGCGTAAGCCGCGCAAGCCGAGCGAGATTCGCCCTGAGCTCTCCCCAAAAATTGACGAACTCATTATGACGATGCTCGCGGAGAATCCCGCCGACCGCTATCCGACTTTCGAGGCACTCGTTGAGGCGTTCCGTCAAGTAATGACATCGGGTCTTACGACGAAAATCCCGTCTCCCACGGCTACGCAACGGACGACTGTGACGGCGAATCACAGCCGCAAGATTGTCCTCAAGGGGCGGCGGCCGATGAAACTGAAGCGTCCGGGCGCGGCAGAAGAGACATCCCAAGAGGATACTCCCGCGATTGAGGGGGACGAAATGCCACCCGTTTCGTCCGAAGAAGAAAAAGCGAAGAAGGCGGCGAATGATGATGACGATGACGAAGAAGGCGGCGGTAGCCTCGTTCTGAAGGCTGTCGCGGTCGTCGTGGGCGTTATAGTCGTAATCGGGCTTATCGCGGGCGGACTTGTCTGGTACAAGGTCGCGGATAAAGCGGAGCGCGAACGCGCTGTCGTTGAGCAGATTCAGAAGGGTGTCGCGACGGCGCGTGCCTCAATAGAAAAGACGCGTGAGGCCGCTCAGAAGTTCAGCGATGAGTTTATGACCTTTGCTTCGAGCGTCGTCGAGACTTGCCAAAAGACATCCGATGGGCTGATGGAACTTATGAAGGGGCAGTACCCTGCCGAAGTCCTCGCTCAGATGCGTCCGCCGAAGAGCAAGGAACTTTTGGAAGCGGAAGCTTCGACGAATATCGTAGTTGTCACGGCGCCGCCTGCTGTGGCGGATACGAATGCAGTGGCGACGGCGACGGCTACAAACGGAACGAATGTGGTCGCGGCGGCGGCTCCTGCGCCTGCGCCTGCTCCAGCACCCGCACCCGCGCCCGCCCCAGAACCTGCGGCGGCGGCTCCTGCTGCCGATTTGCCTGCATTTGTGAAGGATGCCCACGACCTCTGGATGCGCTCCTACACGGCTCAAGCGGCAATTATCCGTATTCAGGTCGGTATGCGCGCGGCAATTGTGGCGTGTGATAAGGCGAAGGAAATTACGGGCAATGATGAGGAAGCGCTCCGTAAGCTCGAGGATATCAACAATGAGGCGAAGGATCTCTACGAACAGGCGAAGGGCAGTCCCGCCGTGGAAGCCGTGCAGAAGGCTAAAGGTTATGTGAATAGCCGTGGTCCGAAGCTCGTCGAAAAGGTGAAGCGCCAAATTCGTGAGGCGAAGGCGCAAGCCGAACGCGCCGCCGCGAAGAAGGCGGCGGAAGAAGCGGAAGCCGCGAAGAAGAAAGCGGCGGAAGAAGCGTATGAGGCGGCGAAAAACGACGAAATTAGCCGTGCGAAGGCTTGCTTTGACGACTTTGTGAATAGCTACTTCCGCACCCTCGATTGGGATGGCGCTGAAAAGGCACTCGCTTATTTGGAGGCGGACCCCGTTGCACCCTACAAGACGGCGGAAGGCTCTCTGCAAATTAAGACCGAGAAAAACAAGGTCAAGATGATGCAGAGCGTCCAAGATATTATGAAGCGCAATTTGACGAATTACGCCTTTACCCGCGCCGAATTGAAGGGCTGGACCTGCAAGAAAACGACTAATTCCTATTTGGAAATTGAGAAGGGTGGCTCGTCGCGCAAGCTCACATGGGTTAAGTTCTACAATGAGTACCCTGGCAATATGAGCGAGCTCATCAATAAATACATCCGCCGCGGACGCGAGAATGGTAAGCCGCGCTTGAACCAGCGTTCTCAGACTGAGGCACTCTTTGGCGCGGCACTTACGATGCGCATTATCTGCGTGAAGGAAGCGACCGCCGCCAAGTGGGGCGAAGAACTCGCGAAGGAAGCGGTCAAGAAGGCTAATAACGAATACTATTTCAAGATGGCGAAGGAAATCTTCCCTGATATCGACTTCTCGGAAATCGCTAAGCAAATCGAAGCGGAACAAATCTAAAGCGATGAAAAATACAGATTATCTAAAGAAAATACTTAATTCGACAGTCTATGATGTCGCGCGGGTGACACCCCTTGATGAGGCGACGGATCTCTCGCGGCGTTTCGGCACGCGCTTCCTTCTCAAGCGCGAGGATTTACAGCCCATTCACGCCTATAAGATTCGCGGCGCTTATAATAAGATGAGCCAAATGCCGCGCGCGGCACTTGATAAGGGCGTGATTTGTGCCTCGGCGGGTAACCACGCGCAAGGTGTCGCGCTTTCCGCCCGCAAGCTTGGATGCAAGGCGACGATTGTTATGCCGGTGACGACTCCCGAGATTAAGATTAATGCGGTTAAGTCGTACGGAGCTTCCATCGTCCTTCACGGCGACAGCTATTCCGATACCTACGAAGAGCTTGAGCGCCAGATTAAGGAACACCACTATACCTACATCGCTCCCTTTGATGACCCCGATGTCATTGCGGGACAGGGCACCGTCGCGAAAGAGATTCTTGACCAAGCTGGACGCGGCTTAACGGCTATCTTCGTCCCGATTGGCGGTGGCGGACTTGCCGCTGGTGTCTCGGTCTATGTTAAGAGCGTCCGTCCCAATGTTAAGGTCTATGGTGTAGAGCCTGTGGACTCGGACTGTATGTACCGCTCGCTTAAGGCGGGGCACATTGTGACACTCGATAATCCAGGTCTTTTCGCGGACGGTGTCTGCGTGAAAACACCCGGCAAGGAAACGTTCCGTATCTGCCGCGAGAATTTGGATGGGGTCATTCGTGTGACGACGGCGGAGACTTGCGCGGCAGTTAAGGATATCTTTGAAGCGACGCGGGCGATTTGTGAACCGGCGGGAGCCCTTGCGCTTGCCGCCGCGAAGAAGACTGCCAAGAAGGGCGATGTTTGCGCGTGCATTATCTCGGGCGCGAATATGAACTTCGACCGCATTCGCTTCATCTCTGAAGAAACCGAAATCGGTGAAAAGCGCGAAGCCATTCTCGCCTGCCGCATTCCTGAGGAGCGCGGCAGTTTCATGAACTTCGTCCGTAAGCTCGGTAAGCGCAATGTGACGGAGTTCAACTACCGTATGAGCGCCCCCGACCACGCCCATATCTTCCTCGGGGTCTCGGTGAAGAATACGGACGAGATTAAGTCGCTTATTCAGACCTTTGAAAAGGCGCATATGCCGACCATCGACCTCACGAACGACTCCCTCGCGAAGGACCACGTGCGTCATATGGTGGGCGGGCATGTCGTGAATGTAACCGACGAGCGGATTCTTTCCTTTGAGTTCCCTGAGCGGCCAGGCGCTTTGATGAAGTTCTTGGAAGTTGTGGCGGGACGCTGGAATATCTCGATGTTCCACTACCGCAACCACGGCGCGGACTATGGTAAGATTCTCGTGGGCTTTCAAGTGCCCACCAAGGAGCGCAAACTTTTCAAAGAGACCCTCGACAAAATCGGATATGTCTATGAGGATGTGACGAGCCGTCCTGTGATTCAATACTTCCTCGGCAATCGTCCGCTCGATAACAAGGCTTAATAACAACAAAAAGAAAGTAAACACTCACCATGACACAGAACGCATTTTTACAGGATCTGGCCATGTTGATGGCCGTCGCTGGTCTAATTTCCGTTCTCTTCACACGCCTTAAATGGCCGAAGGTCATAGGCTACATCCTCGCGGGCGTGCTACTGAGTAGCCACCTCTGGGGCTTCTCGTTCTTGGCGGACGAAAGTAGCGTGCAAACCATCGCCCAGCTCGGCATCATCTTCCTCATGTTTACGATGGGACTTGAGTTTTCGACGGCTGAAATGCGACGGATAAAGGATGTGACGCTACCGACCGCCATTCTCGATACGGCGATTATGACATGGCTTGGGTATACTTTCGGGCGGCAAGTCTGCGGATGGGATACGGTCCCTTCAATCTTCCTCGGTGTTGCGATTTGCGATAGCTCGACGAGCCTCCTCGCGAAAATCATTGACGAAATGAATTGGTCGCGGCGTCCGTTTGTAAAGTATGTAATTGGCACTTCGGTCTGTGAGGACATCATCTGCGTCGGACTCATCGCTTTGGTGACAGGTGTCGCCCAGGGGAAGGGTATGTCCCTCGGCGCGGCGGGTATGTCGCTCGGCGGATTGCTTATCTTTTCCTTCGCCGTAATCGTCTTCGGGCTCGTCTTAGTGCCGCGCTTGCTATCTTCCGTCGCGCGTCACGGCGATAACGAGGCCTTGCTTCTGACGGTTCTCGGCTGTTGCTTCTTCGTCACTTACATCGCCTTTAAACTCGATTTCTCCCTCGCGCTGGGCGCGTTCTTGGTCGGCGTTCTTGGCTCAAGCTCGGATGTCCGTCGCCGCCTTCATCAGATGGTTGAGCCGCTTAAGTCGATGTTCGCCGCTGTATTCTTCGTCTCAATCGGACTCCTCGTTAACCCTTATGTCTGCTGGGAGAATATCGGGCTTATTCTACTGCTTTCCGCCGTCGTTATGGTCGGCAAGGGCATTGATTGCTTCGCGGGCGGAATTGCCACAGGCGAATCGCTCAAGACCTCCGTCCAGATGGGTATGGGGCTTGCCCAAATAGGAGAGTTCGCCTATATGGTCGCGCTTCTCTACCTGACCCTAACAGGTGACGCGGACCGTCCCATGTACCAAGTCGTCGTCGGTGTTTCGCTTTTGACGACGCTCTTGAACCCGATTATGCTCCGCCTCTCGGATCCCTTGGGCGACTGGGTGGAAAAGAAATGCCCCGCGGGTCTCGCGGCAAAACTCTCCGCCTACCGAAGCTTCCTGGCGCGCTACCGCAAGTCGTCCCCCGAGGATGTGGCGGAAGACCGCCGCCATGTGCGTTCCACCGTGATGAAACTCGCGCTCATTGCCGCGCTCGAGTTTGCCGTGGCGCTCGCTTTCGGCATTTTGAATAACCAAGATTGGAGTTCGCTATCCGTCTGGTTTGATAGCCACAAGCAATTGGCACTTTACCTCATCCAGAACCTCTTCCTCGCGGCACTTCTCGCGCCGGTCTTCTTCTTGGCGCAGAATTTGGCGCATACCGTCGCGGCAATTGTTCTCGGTACGCGCAAGGGGGCTCAGTCGGGTACGGCAATTACAAACGCGATTCGCTTCGTTGTGGTGGGCACGGTGCTTGGGCTCTTCTTCCTCGAGGCGGTCATGATTAATGTTAACTTGATGCCTGAAAATCGTTGGGTGCGTATCGTGGTCGGTGTCATCATCCTTGCCGTCGCAATTCTCGGATGGAAGTTCTTCCTAAGGGCAGGACGCCGCGCCTATTCGCGCCTTCAAACAGCACTCAATGCGGATGCCGATGAAGCGGCGGCGGAGTCTCCCGAACAGGCGCTCCCTTCAGCACGCTTCGCCCGCCAAGAAATCGTCGTCAATTCTCCTGCCGTGGGCGAGACGGTTGTCACCCTCAATGTGCGCCAGAAGACAGGCGTGAATGTGGTCGCCGTCGAGCGCGGCGGCGTGCGCGTCGCGAACTTTGGTCCGTCCTTCGTCTTTGGGCCTGGCGATGTCCTCGTTGTCACGGGCGACGAAGCTCAGCTCAAGGCTCTGCACGACCTCGTAAAGGAAGTCGATTAATGCGCCGCGTGCCGCTTTTGCCCCTTGTGGCAGTGGCACTCTTGGGACTCGGGGTTGCCGCGCAATTCGCGCTCACAAAACGCCGCGCGGCGGCGGAACCCGTCGTCAGTGAAAGCGTCCTCACAGCCCTCGGCGGACTCCGCTCCGTCGCCGCAGAATTCGTTTGGTTTCGGGCAGATATGCTTCAGAGCGAGGGACGCTATGCCGAAATGGTGCAACTCGCGAACACCCTAACCTTGCTCGAGCCGCATGTCCCCGAAGTTTGGAGCTACGCGGCATGGAATCTCGCGTATAACATATCCGTTATGATGCCCACCTACGAGGACCGTTGGCGGTGGGTGGAAGCGGGGCTACGGCTCTTGCGCGATAAGGGGCTCGCATTCAACCCCGAGTCCGCCGAGCTTTATCGCGAAATCGCCTTCCTTTTTGAGTTCAAGATTGGGGTCGATATCGATAGTGCCGCGTCCCTTTATCGCGCCGAGTGGGCAAAGCTCACGGACGCGGCTGAACGCACAGGCGATTGGGCGTCCCTCAAGATGGACGTTGAGCGAATGAAAGCAGTCGAGGCGCGGTACAGACTCCACAATTGGAAGAGCCCCTTTTTCTCAGCCGTTTATTGGGCAGACTCTGGACTTACCTACGCGGGCAAACAAGACGCGGCATTCTTGAATGAAATCATCCGCCAATCCCTCGCCCTCGAATCCAAATCCCTAACCAAGTAACCCCGCCCCGCCCCGCCGCCCATTATCTCACGCAGAGAACGCAGAGTTCGCAGAGTGATTTCTTCAGTTCGAGAGCCCATCAATTGCAAGCAAGAGCAGGCGAAGCAAATGGTAGGGTCGCGCGTCCCTGCGCGACCGCCAAATCTTGTAATCCTGTTAATCCTGTCTGAAAAACAAGGTTACAAGACCGTAGCGCCGATGCCGGAGCCGAAGATGGAGCAGCCTGAGAGGAGGCCTCCCGTAGCGCCCGCGAGGAAGGGCCAGATGGCTTTCAGTGCCGCCTTGAGCATTCCCTTCCAGTCGATATTCAGTTTTGAATTCATTGTTGTTCCTTTCATACTTTTAGATGTTCAGTGAGATAGTTGAAGTTTAAGTTGAAGTT
>CAVLAC010000041.1:0-16435 GCA_963661055.1 bacterium
AGCGCAGAGATAGTTGAAGTTGGAGTTGAAGTTGAAGAAAGGAATTGTAACCTTTAGGTACGGTTATTAACCGTGTAGAAATGTAGAGATGTAGATTATTGGTAGGGCGGGAGGGGGCGTTGCGATTTTTGCATAATAGATATTGCGATGAAGGAGTTGCCCTTCCGTACCGCTTTATGATATAATATGGATATTAAAATTTAAGAAAGGTCTTTTCGAAGGCAGAACGATGAAGCGCTATTTGTGCAAATATGGGATGAGTCCCATTGCCAACTGGGCTGTGAACACAGCTTCTAGCGCGATTTGCTGTGCGCAGTTGCGCGTCTCGTTGCAATACGACACAATGGACGGTTGTCCTTTACATCTTCTCGCCTTTTCAGAAACCTAATCCAAAGGAAACTAATAATGAATCAACTGAACATAGCCCTAGGTGTATCTATAATGTTTACTATTGTTGGACATTGCACGGATGTGCCGACAAACACATTGGACAGCGCCGCGACAGTCACAACAGGAGCGGTGAGCACGGAAATTCCCGTTGCGTATCGCGCACTATGGAACGACGCACTTAATGCAGGCATCGATGCGCGAATCGAACAGTATCGAAAAGCGGACGCAACGGTTGACGGGCTTACGCCTGGTGTGGAAGTTAAAATTGAGCAAGTTTCTCATACTTTCCAATTCGGCTCTCATATCTTTAATTTTGATCAGCTCGGACGCGACGACTGGAACGAGCAGTATCGTGCGACATTCACAAATCTCTGGAACGCTGCAACTGTCGCGTTCTACTGGGATAAAATGGAGGTGAAAGAGGGCGAAATCCGCTACGCTGCAGGTCCGCGTGACTCTGCTGAATTCTGGAAGTCTGTAAAAGATGTCTCGGCGAAAGAGAAGTGGGAACGCTATCCTGAATACCGTCGACCAGCACCTGATCCCGTTATTGACTTCCTTCGTGCGCATATGATTTCCATACATGGGCACCCAATGATTTACCCAGTCTTCTCCCCGCCATGGGTAACGAATGGCGTTGACAAGGTAGGGCTTGCTCAGCGTTACGAGCGACGCATCCGCCAGCTCGGCGAACATTATGGCGCGCGTCTAGACCAGTGGGATGTCGTGAATGAGACGATTGACCGCTTCTGCTCGATGGCGGGTCCATACCACGACAAAGTCGTATGGAAACGTCCTAATCATCTTGTGCCAGACGACTACACATTCCTCTGCCATAAGTGGGCGGCGGAGGCATTTCCCCCGAACGTAAAGCTGGAGATGAATGACTCGTGGCGTCCAATCTATGTACCATTCACCCAGTCGCTCATCGACCGAGGCGCGAAGATTGATGTCGTGGGTTTACAGATGCATATTTTTAATGCTGACGAGGCTCGCAAAATCTCCGAAGGCAAGCCATGCATTGCGAACGGTACGGATTGGCGACCAGAGAAGCAATTTGAGATGCTCTGGGCATTGGACACGCTAAAACGCCCGATCCACATCTCGGAAATCACAATTCCTGCGCCAGACGACACGCCAGAAAGCGAAGAGATTCAGGCGCGGATGATACGCGACAACTACCGTCTTTGGTTCTCATGGCCAAGCGTCTACCGTATTACTTATTGGAACCTCGTCGACCATACCTATCACAATGAAAATCTTGCATCGGGACTTTATGCGGCAGATATGCGCAAAAAGAAGGCCTACTATGCGCTTGACCAACTCATCAACCACGACTGGAAAACCCGCCTGACGCTGAAATCTGATGCAGAGGGGAAGGTTTCATTCCGTGGATTCAAGGGGCGCTATCGTCTGTCGTGGAAAGACACCAACGGACAGACAATGACGAGAGAAATTGAGGTTAAGTAAGTAGACTTATTCGTCATTAAGGTCTAAACTTCATTTCCGACCCAATTCGTTCTTTGTTAATTTTTGGGCATCGTAAATAAAAGTGTGCCGCCTTCTATAAGTTCCTGATGAGAGATTACGGGAGTGGATTTTGGCATTCCATTCAACGCGGCACTTATCTCCGTTGCCGCAGGAAGAGCTTCTTTTACAATATTCAGCGTCTTACCATTCCCTAAACGGATAACCGACCTCGGTGCGCGCGGTAAGCTCCATACATACTCGCCTGAAGCAGGATTATACGGATAGAATCCGAGCGTTGCAAAGACATACCAAGCACTCATTTGTCCGCAATCATCGTTTCCGCAAAGCCCATCTGGCGCATCTTTGTAGAACTCGCGACAAATTTGCTCAACTCTCTCTACCGTCTTTCTTCTTTCGCCTAAAAGCGTATAAAGCCACGCAACATGATGGCAGGGTTCATTGCCGTGAGCATACTGCCCAATATTACCAGTTGCGTCCTGACAAAGTATTTCGCCTCTAGACCGCGTTGTAAAAAGTTCATCGAGTCGCGTCAGGAGGCGTTCCTTGGTGCTAAATGCCGCGATAAGTCCTGAGACATCGTGGAGCACATGAAATGTATACTGCCAGCCATTGCCTTCCGTAAAATCACGCTCTGGTTGCTTTTCTGGAATTTCATACCACTCGGGGTCATACGGCGAGCGCCACGCTCCTTGAGAGTCTTTGCCGCGAACAAATCCACTTTCAGAATCAAAGATATTATGCCAATAATTTGCGCGATTCTCAAAGTATCGTGCATCCGCTTCATATCCCAACTTCCGTGCCATTTGTGCCGCGCACCAATCATCGAAAGTACATTCCATAACCCGTGAAACGCCTTCATACGGCACAAGGTTATATGGATAATATCCGTATTGGTCATAAATCGCCCAATTCGCCTTTGTGTCAGCAGGATGGCTCTTTAGAAGAGAGGTTCGCACCGCCTCATATGCTGCATCTCGATCAAACCTAAAGCCCTTCAGCCAAGCATCCAACAACACGGGGACTGCATGATTGCCAATCATACAATAACCCTCACACCCCCACATCATCCAAATAGGCAAATAACCATAGGACTTCTGGAAATCGAGAATAGAAGCCACAAAATCCTCTACGCGCTCTGGAACGAGCAATGTGTACAAAGGATGTGCCGCACGGAATGTATCCCAAAGTGAGAAAGTCGAATAGCGCGGCGCTTCACCTACATCCGCGACATTATCGGGATGCAAAAAGGTATGATAGAGCGCCGTATAGAAGTTCCGTAAAAGCTGCTGATCTGGCGTTTCAAGTTCAACGCGGCTTAAAAGCTCTTCCCATTCTGCCGCCGCCTGAGAGCGCACACGCTCAAAATCCCAATCGGGGAGTTCAGCCTTTTCATTCGCGACAGCTTTTTCCACACTATTCATAGAGAACGCAATTTTGACCTGTAGGGATTCTCCTTCATTCAAGTCAAAGTCCAATACATAGCGTGCACCATTTTCACCCTCCAAAGGAGGTAACAGAGTCTTCTTCTGAATGGGACGGTCAAAAACGAGTGAATAGTAATAGCTATGCTCAGGCCAATTCTTTCGAACGCGCGTCCACCCTTGAATAGAGCGATTATCCTCGCCGAATGTACAGGCGTTTGTAAGCACATGGCTCGACACAAAGTCTTTAACACTTGTTAAACCATGCTGAAAGTCTACAATGAGTCGTGCAGGCGCGGCTTTAAATGTATAGCGATGAAAGGCGACTACACGTGTCGCCGTCAATTCCGCACGGACTTTCCCGTCATCAAGCGTCACCGCATAATAGCCAGGCGTAGCGATTTCTCCCTTATGTGTAAATAAGACGCGGCGACGGATTTCCTCACCCGTGAATGGCAAGAGCAAAACATCCCCCATTTCAGCACGCCCAACCCCCGAAAGATGCGTTTGGCTAAAGCCCTCCAACATATTATCTTCATAACGATAGCCCCCACAATAAGCCCACGAACCATTGCCTGTATCAGGACCTGGCTTAACAAACGAGAACGGACGCGTCGCGCCAGGATTACAATGCCCCGAACCTCCTGTGCCTATAAATGGATCCACGAACTGCGATACACCTGCTCTAATAGAGTGCCCCACACAAACAAGGGCTATTACAATAATAGCCCTTGCGCACCTCTTCATTTGTATGCTCTTCATCTCTTCACTTACTTATTGAACATCTGAAGGTTTTAGAGAAACAAAACTTCTCAGTTCATAGGGTGCAAGTTTCAGCGAGATAGTCCCCGCCTTATATTTCTTACCACTAATTGTGTCACGCAAGGGAACGGGTGACTGGAAGGATACCTGCGCCGCGTCAACTTCCGTATTCACGGCATAAAACCAGTGTTTGCCGTCCTTTTCAAGCGTCCGAACCTTAACAAACTCAGGCGCCGAAGTCTTACACGGATAGTCCAACATCTTTTCGGGCGGCAAGGCACGAAACGCTTGCGCAAAGCGAGCTTCCAAGGGTTCATAGCCATAATCGCAAACAAGAAAACTGCCACGCGTGAAACCGAGGACATCACCATAGCGTAGTGGCACTGCGAAATAGCGCATACCATGTTCGCCCGCTGCGTTGAGCGTAGAGACTCGCCAGCCTATTTCATTCAGCCAACCCCCACTCAGAGGCTCAACATCCTTCCGACGACCAATATCCGTTTCCATAAACTCATCGCGGCAGGTAACATGAGGGAATGCACCTTTCTGAATCTCGCGATAATAGCCCTCCCCTGCTGGCAGACCAATGTAGCGGTCACGCTTCTCTTTTGTATCAGCCCAATACCAGCGCTTGCGATGGCGCTGCGGATGCACCGTCACACCAAGAATCGCATTTGGGATTGCCTTTGAAAGCATTTCGCCATCAAAGCCACTTTCACGGAGCGTGCGGCTGGCGAAGTCCTCACTAAAGTAATCTGGATTCTCGTCAAGCTCATTCACCATATCATAGAGCGGAGCCGCAATAAACCAAAGTCGTAAATCAGGGCGAGCATCTGAAAGAATCTTCGCCATTTTCACATAGAACTCGGTGAACTTCTCGCACCGCCAGTTCACCCAACGCTCATAGGCGTTCGCACGAATCCACTCATAATAAGCCTTACCGCGCAATGGATCCTTACGGTCGCAGGGAATCTTCAGCCCCGTATCCTTCTCGAAAGCCTCGATAATGTAGTCGTTATAACCACTTTTAATATCACCCCACCACGCTGCACCATCACGGTAAAGCTGGAATGCAATTCCTTTAAAGGCCTTATATCGTTTACCCTGATTCACGAGAGCGCGCACCATCTTCTCAATTTCTGCTTGAGTCTGCGGATGGAAAAAGTTTACAATTGGCGGCAAACCATGCTTAATCGTCTGGGTTGGAAGCCCCGTACTCTGAATCGGATAGGGTGAAGCGTGTAGCGCACCATTCGTAACCATCTCTGCCGTCATCTCAAAGTCTGGCGGATTCGGCAGGTAAATAAGTTCGATATTTGGCATAACATACATACCTTCCTTCTCGAACTTGACATAGTAGCCTTCAAGAAAATGCTCCGTATGCCGACCTGGTCGCGGGTCATTGCTGGGCACGAGCAATCCACGATACCAACCGCCAGGATAAGTAAGGACATTTTGTCCGCAATAACGCATAATTGCCGCGTAACGATCGATTTGCTCGCTGAATGACTCAGGCGTAGATTGGTTGTAACGCATAGCCAGCGTCAGCGAAGGATCCTCCCAAAACTGACCAAACTGTCGACCCATTGAATCGCCAATACCCGAAGTCTCTACCTTCGTAACAGGCAATGCCGCATCCGTCACCTCATAAATTCGAATTTCCGCGACCGCCGCTGGTGCATCTGGTTGCCATGATGTTGCAATAAATGTAAGGTCGTCACTCGCGTGTACCCAGTAAAGGCAGCGATGATGACGCATTTCCCCTGAATTCGGGAACTCCCCGCCCGTCGAGACACCCTGCGCGAACGAGTAGTCCGAACCTGAGAAGCCCGAGGCCTGAATCAAAAAGTCCATCGTACGATACTTGTCATCTGGATAGATAATGTCAACAAGATAGAGAGGTTTATTTGTCGGCAAACTAAAGTGCAGGGCAAAGCGGTCGAATTGCCTATTCCCGCCTTCCAAGTATGGGATATCGCCCAACTTGCCCATACGGCATTTACCGACGGCACGGAACTCATTTGTCGTCAGTGTAGCGAGATCGGGCGTAATCGTCCTCACAAGTTTAAGATTGCGAGGCTCTCCTGGCTTCTTCGTTGAAGGCAATTCATAGGGATTCTCCGCACGAAGAATAGTGTAATCATCTCGCGCGAGAATATCATCTCCCTTTAAGAGCCGATATTCATACTTACCCATTTTAAGAGCAGGTGCTTTTAATGTCACAGACTTCACGCCATTTGTACACAATACGGATGCGAGTTCCTTGCCCTTTCGATCAACAAGAACAAAGCGCGCGCCATCTAGGGGCTCTGTCCGTCCCTCAAGATCGACTTTAAGCTCATTTGGTTCATCCGCAAGTGCAAAATGCGGGGCGGAGGCAATAACCGCGCGGCGATCCGCCGCAAAGATTCCCTCGATTTCTGCTGGTGTAAACTGACGGTCGTAGACCTTCACCTCATCTATCCAGCCCTCAATAGGCTTGCCATCTTGAGCCTCTGTACTGCCCAACAAGAAGAACTCGGGGGGCAGAACACCTTCCCTAAACTTCGGGGCTTTGGTGAAGCAACGCGGCAAAATACGACGCGCCTCCTCTTCGCCAACACGCGGAAAAAACTCGCGTGTACCATCGCCACCACAGAAGGCACGAAGTCCGTTGTCACGAAGCCCCCAAGTGATTACCCAATGCTCCCAAACTCCCGTTTTACTCCCGAAAACCCCAAATGTAGTGGCATAGGGCTTCCCGTTGATTTCATCCCGCGAAACCCGCATCTTGTCCCGCTGGTCAAACGCAAAGGAGAAGCGTCCCGACCCCGACTCCGAGCTCTTTTCAAGCTCAAGTACGGACTTCAGTTTACCGTTTGAACCTTCCTCACGCTTGAGCCAAAAGCTCATCGTGCCACGCTTCCAATCAAGATTTCCCTTCGCCGCATAAGCAAGAAGACTCTTTGTCTTTTGCGTAAGACGAACAGCCTCACCAACACGCCCTGGTCCGAAAGTCAACCCCTCGGCACGCAGAGGTGTCGCCGCACCTTTTGCAAACGCCGCGTCCGCCTTGCCCCCATCAAATGTAATATGCATTGTGAGGTTCTTCTCGGGAGAAATAGACTCCTTCTCGACGGTAGCAGAGCGCACAACAGACGATTCGGGGTTAGAAGGTGCACATCCCGCCGCGAGTAACGCGGCGAGAGGAAGCAACTTGAGGAAAAGTTTTGAATCCATATATATTCTTTCTTTTAACGAACAATGATTGCTAGCCCAAACTCATTACGCAGTTGCAAAAATTGGTCAGGTTCGAGTGCTCCGCGAGAAATCCGAATCTCATCAAGAAGTCCGTCAAACTTATTTCCCGAGCGGGTGTCAATTGCAATTCCGAATGCCGCGCCCTCAGACGGTTCAAAGCACAGCTTTCCTTCTACTGTCGCTGAACCCACCAATTTATGGTCGACATAATACTTCAGGTCGGTTTTCCACTCGGACGAACTAGACGCGATTGTGTACGCAATATGATGCCACTTCCCATCGCCCACTTTCTGTGCCGCTATGGCAGAACCCGAGTTGCCAGGCTCTGCGCCCTCGCTCGTCACCCAGCAGTGGCTAACGCGCATCGCAGGGTTAGCCTTCGAGACGTCACTACCGCTGTCAAAGAGGAAGGACCAGATTGTTGCATTTTTGCTACGACCGTTAGTGAGAGACATAACAATCTGATAGCGATTTTGCGAACCCGCTTTGATGTAAAACTCAATTGTTTGCGCGTTGGACTTCAACAAATCGCCAACATCCGTCCATTTCAAGATGCCACCATTTACACTGAGTGACTTCGCATTCTCTCCAAGGATTGTCTCCTTATCACCATGAAGCATCAGGCGTGGACGCGCCACATCATCCGACAGGGTAGCGCCTTCCCTTTGAATAGTCGGTTCTGAATTAAGCGTTCCCGTGCGGATGCTACTCGTAAAGCCGTTCTCGAACGAGAGATAGGCAATCGTGTTGTTTGCCGCGCGGCACATATAGACGCTCTGCGTGCCGTCAGTTGATGTCTCAACGCGAAATGTCGTCTTGCCTATCTCAAAGGCACCAGAATTATCGGCATCTACAAAATCGTCCGCCGTGAGCGTCTTAACCGAAGTCGGGGCTTTCAGCACGCAGACCTCATAGCCGTCGTAGCCCTCCTGATCTGTTTCAAGCTGGATGCTAATCGGTGTCGCGGCAATTTTGCAGTCACTATTCAAAACAATTGTACCTGCCGCATTATTCTCATGACGAACAATGAATCCAGCCCCTTCACTGAGCGTATAATTAGAAATCGTAGTTTCTGCCGCGGTCGGCGACTTAATCCATACCGCATCTGAGAGTTCATTCGTAAGCGCAAAAGCATTTTCCGAACTTAAAACAACACGACCTTCACTGACATTGAAGGCAAAGGAGTCCGCATTTTCAAGCGTGACAGCACCACTCAGCGTCAGAGTGCCCGCACCCAACTTATCAATAACAAGCGACTTATTCGAGGTGTCACCACTCGCCTTGAAAGGACCGAGAACCTCAACATTCGCCCCTTCCTCTAAATCAAAACGGAAGGTTCGCGTTGTGTAATTTGCGTGTTTGACACCGTTCAGATATATGCCGCGGTTCGCGGGAATTTGGCAAGTACCGACGGCCGACAAAAAGCGAATAATTGACTCAGCTGGACTCGAGAACTTAATCGCCTCTTCGTTAAGCGTGGACGGATTACCACCAAGAGCCGTCGCCGAACCTATGGTGTTTGTGACGAGGGCACCGCCACCGAATTCAATTGAACCAAGAAATGAGGCGTTGTCACCCGAAACGCTTAATTCCTTTTTTGGAAATGTGTAGGCTTTACTACCCAAAATAATCCCCGTGTCCTCCGCGCCCGTGATGTCCGCATAAATTGCGACACCTTGACAATTCTTGTCGGCACCAAACCAGAACGGATTCGTCTTCGAAGACAAAACCTCCATCGTACCGCCAATCTGCGCCGTTGTTTTCCCCGCATTATCCAACGAACTATCACCTCCGTTGTTAATTGGTGTATATTGACCGTTGACGACCGTTAGCCCGCCCTTATAGGTGACGAGAAGCTGATAACTCTTGTTTTCAATCTTGCCAGGCGAGTCCGTCGTGCCGACTGTGATGTGTCCGTAATATATAGCGTCAGTCGCTTTGCTTGCCTGCGTACGCGCAGCTAGGTTATTCGTGATGATATATTCAAGTCCCGCCGCGCTACTAGTATTAGGGGCATAGGAAGCCGCGACGCCTGTACCACTTGAGTAGTCCTCCCAGGCGGTGGCAAGGGCGAACGCATTTTTCTTGTTATCGCTTGCATCCTTTGTAAGCGCATAGACCGTTTTCGATGACTCAGACGTACCTGTCGCCTCAGCCCAAACAACAGGGGTAAAACCTACTGCTACCGCGAGAGCGACGGCAGTCAGATTTCTCACTGTGCCCATATCTTTTTGCCTTTTCATTGTTTACCACCTTTCATTTTGGGTTATTCAAACTACTCAATTTTCCTTGCATAGATATTATACTAAAATATGTCTCATATTATCCGTATGACGGACTTTCCTTTTGCGACAAGCAATGTGAGCTCATCATTGCTGCTCCTGAAACTGGGGCGCACGACCCTGTGACACACCCTCACAATTACGAAGCGTAACTTTCGCATTGCCGTTGCGGCGCACTTCACCACCCGTGCAACCTTCTAACAAAATTCCTTCGCCGTCGACTGTGTTATCTACGATTGAAATATCGTAGTGGGAGTCCGCAGGCAACGGCTTGCGCGCACCATTGTTGCCGCCGACCTGAATACCGCCGCCGTTTTCACGACAAACATTACCGCGCACGACGAGATTGCGGCTACAACCACCTTCCATCCATTCATATTCCGTCGCAATAGAAATTGCCGTCCCCGCACACCTCTCAATGCGATTAGACTCAATCAGTCCGTTTGAAGCTTTGATTAGAAGTCCGCGAGCACGATTGTAGCCAAAGTCGCACCCCCGAATGACAAAGCCGTTGCCCTGATGACGGTTCGAGATAATCACACTGCCGCGTGCGAGATGAAGAGGTCTTTCCAACTTCAAACGATACGCCTTGCGGCATCCTTTCGCAATCCCAGGCCAGAAGCCGAGTGTATTCATATAAGACTTCTCTTCTTCAGTCGTGTCGCCATCTGCCGTCACTTTTATAATCTTTATGTCGGGAAGACTCTTACCCTCGTAGGTCATAACCTGACACATATCACCATCATCGATAGAAAGCCCAAGATAGTTCACGAGGATGCGAAGTTCATCGTCGCCCTTCGACTCCGTGACAAGTCCATACATGCCAGAAATATTCACGCAGTCATCGCAGTGGTATTTCGCCTCGCAATCAATAATTTGCGGACCGCGCACTGCACCACGGTGCATATTCGCATCGTGGTTACCACTACGAAGTCGCTTCAGTGCGCGTGGGGAAAGGTCTTCCTCTGGCGGACAGCGCACAATCCGGCAGCGCAAATAGGTATTCGCGTCGCCGAAATAGTCCTCATAAGCGCACCCATGCGGTGTCGCGTATTCCGTAATATCCTCAAAACGGCATTCTGAACAGCGCAGGCTCTTGATGGCACTCACTTCAGTTGGACGGGTCTTATCCTTCATACTCCAAACAGCAATATCACCCACATTGCCGCGCCGGTCTTTACCACCCGAAATCTTGAATGTGTCCACCCCCGTCTTCATAACTGCAATGCCCTCACGAAAGCGCATCGGATTCTTCAGTTCCAAATCCACTTTCCCATAGACCTGAATGGGCCAGCATGAGCCCGCATCCTTTTCATTGCCATCTGGAACGGGATAGCCGTTGATAATTTTAACATCCCACGACCCTTCCGCATCGACATTCGTAATGACAGCCTGCGTAAATGGAAGGTCGGCATAGTCAATCGTTAAGTTCTTCAGTATAACGCGCACGCAATCCTGGAGGTCTACCATCCGCGTTTTAACTGTACCGACAAACTTCGAACCGCTGAAGTCAATTAATATATCCTTAACGCCCTTGAGCCGCAAATAAGCGGTCTGCCCGAACTCAGGTGTCAGCCAATACTCGGCCTTCGGTAGCGTAATATGCCGTTCGCCGCGCTCCAGCGCTTCCGTAATGAACGCAATTGGGTCAAGGCAGATGCGTTGCGCCTCTATGGCACGATCATAGCCTCCATCTACCGTATGCTTCTGGTCGTGACCTGGTCTCCATCCATGCGTCTCGCCTTGTACATAGGTAATCTTCTTGGGAACCTGAAGTGCATTGTAGAGCACTGTGAGCGAGGATGGCGGGCTCACATAGTCACCCATACCTGCAAATGTAATTGCCACTGGACAAGTCACTCGCCGCGCGGCAAAGACTAGGTCATAGTAAGCCAAGGCGGGCGTATCGGTTTTAGGACGATAGGTCGATTTGAGACGCCCGAGCGTATCCTGTCCTCGCCAATCGCAACCCCAAGTCCCATTTGTGATGAGCCGCGTTACCCGATGAAAACGTGAAGCCGCCGTAATGGCTTGCCAGCCTCCTTGACTGCTCGCGGAAACCTCAAGCGTCTGCCCATCCCACTCAGGTAGTGTCACAAGCCATTGGAGATAGCGAATTGCACGCATCGCCACGCCCTTCCAATAACTCGTTTCGCGGTCAGAATTAGACTCAGGATCCATTCCGTAACCATAGCCTGGTTTTGAAATAGATTTGAAGAAATCCTTAATATAGGCTTCGCCGCGCCCAAGGTCATAGCCGTTCACATTAATTTCCATTCGAATCTTGTCATGCGGACCTCCTTTCGGCACAGGCATCTCTTCCGTTGCCGCGCCCGAATAACACGCGAGAATAGGCATCTTGTTCGTGGCACTCGCCGTAACTGGTATTGTTAAATATCCCGTTATAGGACGATCCCCTGCGCATGCAATCCGCACCGTATAAAGTTTGACCTCTTTATCCTCACACGGAACCTCGCGACGTTCAGCAGAGATTGGTACTGTGGCAACTTCTTTTTCGATGGACTGCCAAAATACTTCGTAATCCTCTGGTTCTTCGCATCCTTTCACTGCGAACGGCGAGACCCCCGCGCCACCCATAAAGAAGACGCGTTTCTCCCACCTATGCTTCTTGGGGACGCGCATACCATCCTTCGTGACAACATTCGCCTCGATACAAACAAACCCAGGCTTATCGCTCTTCGTGCGCAGAACAAGCGGTTCATTCGTAGGCAGAGGTGCACGCCCTTTCTCAACGAGACCATCATCACCACGTCGTTCCCAGTCTAGAAAGTAGGTGTCGGCGGGAACATCGTTCGTCATCCCTTCTAGAATAAGCGAAAATGTCATCTCCTCGCCAGGCGCATAAAATAGCTTATCCTCTAGCGTCTTGCCTCGAATTAACGCCGAACTCCAATCTAGAGCTCTCACGCTACACATAGAGAGAACCCCAATCAGCAATAGAAGTGGTCTAAATCTTACAATCATCCCTTTAGTTCCTTCTTCCGTATTACTCAAATTGACCCCACTCGATGGGGAACCAAGTGCGATAGTAGTTGTCGCGATGCCAAGTGTTGCCGGCGGACGCGAAATCACAGAATGTCACCGTTTCGGGGAGTTCGCCCTCGGGGTTCTCGTGATGAGAGCCAATGGGCAGTGTCGCCGAAAAAGTCATCCAGAAGTCGTCCGAGGGCGTCCGCACAGGCGTAAAGACCTCGACGGACTGACCGTCCGTGAATACACGGCGGCGAATCGGCTCCGTCAAGTCGCCATCCGCAAAGCGGCTGTCACGCGCAAGAAGAATGGGTCCGCGCGTAAAGGCGATATTATGTTGAAGCGTATGGGCAATGACGGGCATGTCAAACGCAATCTCCACAATATCACCAAGCGCCCAATCGCGTGAAATGGTGCAGTAAGTGCCCGGTTTCACATCGGGCTGTACCTCACCATTAACCTTCACGACCGTCTTTGCGCTCCAAGACGGAATGCGCAGTCGCACCGTGAGCGGTCCTGTCGTATGGCTCACAATCCGCGCCCAGTTCTCACGCGGATAAAGCGAGTACATGTCAAAACCCTTGACATGCGCGGATGCATAGAAATTGAAAGTCGCCGTCTTGCCGTCATTGCGGCAAAACTCGCGCAGGAACACGAGAAAGCCACGCGGACCATTCGCCGTGCAACAGTCCGTGTGCATAAAGCAGTGGTGCTGACCGTGGTAGCGATTGCCAGAAAGCGGCGTATAGCCCGCGAACTCCGATCCGTCCATTGACAAAGAACCAAGGTAAGCGTTATAGAAACTGCGCTCGATCTGGTCTGCCCACTTCGGGTCGTCCGTCATCGAAAGAAACTTCTCGCAGAACCGCATCCAGGTCGTCGTCACGCAGGTCTCCTGAAGGCGCAAATAAGGGAGGTGCTGCTTTGACGCACCGTGAAACCACGCCTCGGAACTCGCGCAACCCCCAGCAATATTGATTTCTTCCTTAATAATATCTTCTGCCGTCAAAAGTGCCGCGCGATAGAGCCGCGCCGCCTCAGGGTCTGCCGCGCCCTTCTTCTTGCGCAATTCCTCAACATAATCCAGCATTCCCTGATAACAACTCATCATTTCGTACGCCTTGCCGCGTCCGTATTTGCACACATACGCCCACGGAGCCGTCTTGTCATAGTCCGCGTCATTCCTGTCGGCGACCGAAACTCCCTTGTGCGCAAGATCAACCAGTCTCGGACCCTTCTCAGGCTCAGACATCCCTTTTATAATGTACGAGGCAAAATCAAAGTACTTTTCATCCCCTGTCCGCCGATAGAGCCAAACAACAGGCTCAAGAATGGCCGAACTCGCGTAGCCCGACCAGTTGCCCGTCTGCCACAACTCGCGTCCGCGATGTCCATTCGGACCAATCTCAGCAATGACATAGTCGCACAACTTCTTCGCGGCAGAAAGTGCCGCGCTACGCCTCGTCGCATTTGTAGATGCTTCGTAGTAATGCAGAAGCCCGAGAAGTGTATACTTGATTCCCCAGACATCCCAACCTTCGCCAAGGCGCAAGTCGTCCGGATAGTTCCCGATGTAGCCGCAGGGTTCTTGGCTCGCAAGAATGCGGTCTATACCCCGCTCAATATCCGCCGCGATCTTCTCGGAACTTGAATATGCCGCGAACGGTACAGCCGCATGCATATACTTGCCCCAGAACTCGGTTTGCCACCAGAGCTTGCGTTCCGTCTTCTCCATAAAGGGCGCGGTGATATAATCAATATCCGTCCCGCCAATGTGGCGTTCAATCATACGATTCAGACGGTCGCCGAGGAACCCTTTTAATTGAATATCGCCTATTTCCGCTACGACAGGTAGCAGAAGGCAGGCAAAACCAACAGAAAATAGTCTTTTCATATTTCGCATATCAACATTATACCATTCGTTCGCTTTGTTTGCGCGAACGGATACCTTATGTTTTGCGACATTCGTATTTCTCCCCCTTTTAGAGTCGGCGCAATTCTGCTATAATAGAGGTATGCAAAGTCCAAAGAAGAAAATGCTTGTAGGTCTTGATGTCCGCCATTCTGCCTCGCGTCGAATGGTTAGAGGTATAATGCGCTTCACGGCAACACACTCCGAATGGGAGATTGACCTCATTCAAGCACATCCATCGGACACCCCCTTAACCTGCTCTTCATACGGAAAGATTGACGCACTTATAATCGACTCGAACTATCAAGACACACTTCGCAAGAGTTGCTCTTCGCTTAATCCTGCCGCCATTGTCTATGTTAATACAGCCCCACATCGAAACAAGACCAAGCACATCGCCGTTTTGCGCTCTGATGAACGCGCTTTGGCGCTCGCGGCACGAGAGCTCTTTTTGCGTAAGCACATCCCCAATATCGCCTTTGTAGGTGCACCTACCCCCGTTTGGTGGAGCAAAGCAAGATTGCGTCTCTTCAAAACAGCTCTTAAAGAGAAGGATATTCATCTTTATGCATTCACCGCATCCACGCCCCACATGCAACACAAGTTCCGTGAGGAATTGACGAAGTGGATAAAGAAGTTGCCCAAGCCTTGCGGAATCTGGGTGGCTTATGATGAACTCGCTAAGCAAACACTCGACATCTGCCGCGCCGAACAAATAACCGTCCCCGACGACATCCAAGTTCTCGGCATCGATAATGAGAGCTATATTTGCGAATATACCTCGCCTTCACTTTCGTCTATTGAGCCTGACTTTGAGGCAGGTGGCTATCTCGCGGCAGAGTTTCTGGATTCCGTAGTCGGCAAGAAGCATAAACCAACAACTCGCGTCACGCGGCTCTCTTTTGGCGTCAAGGGAGTCATTGAACGCCTTTCAACAGCAGATATTCACGGAGCCTTGCGCTATGTCTCTATAGCGCGTGAGTTTATCCGTCTCAATGCCACTTCAGGAATAGATGTAACCGCCGTCGTTACTGCCGCTAAGACATCGCGCAGGCTTCTAGAACGGAACTTCCGTCACACAACAGGCAGAAGCATCCTCGACTTCATTCAAGACGAGCGGCTTAATAAGCTAAAAGAGATGCTCAAGAAGACCACGACATCCATTGAAACCTGTTGCCGTTTATGTGGCTTTCGATCTCCCACACACGCAATGACCTTCTTCAAAAAGCGTTTCGGTATAACTATGAGCGAATACCGCAAGAATCCCTAGAGAAGTGTCTCAAACCCCTCTACGAACTCTGCGGTCTCTCGGGTGAGATAGATCTCCTGCGCGATTACGGTTGCTCTCAGAATTCAATTGTCAAAGATCAAAAATAGGGTCGCGCGTCCTTGCGCGACCGCTATGTCTGGTAAGGGACACCGTCCCTTGCGCCCCGTGTGGACAGGGTTACAAACTCCGAGGGGCAACAAAAGCTTCGCTAACGCTACGCTGAAAGGCTTCGCAGGAATCGCCCATACTTTTTGAGACTCAGAGTTTTAAATAGTCCCTTCGGGGCTGGTGGGGTTTGTATTTTTAACACAGAGGCACAGAGTCACAGAGAAGTGGTGGGCGGCAAGCCGCCCGTAATTTCTTGAACACGGGGCGGAAGGGACTCCGCCCCCTACCAATCATTAGTGCTTTTGGATAATTCGTGGAGGAAGCCACGGCGGTCACGCAGGGACGCGTGACCCTACCCCTGCCGCGCTGTGGGGTGGTAGGGCGGGCAGTCCCTTGCCCGGCGCAAAAAGTAACCGTGTAGCGAGAAAGAATCGGGCGTAACCGCAGCAAGAAAGACGAGAGGTGAGGAGCGGGAGGGGTGGACGAGCGTTGAGCGGAGTGAGACGGCGGGTGCGGGGCGGCGGATGCGCCGCGAAGCCCGCGCAAGGCGAGGAGACGGTATTCCGGC
>CAVLAC010000042.1:0-16273 GCA_963661055.1 bacterium
GACCTCCTTACCATCCACGCGGCGGGCGGACGCGCTATGATTCGTGCGGCGGCGGACGCGGCGGCGACATTTGTGGCGAGTGCTCCTAAGGTTTTGGCTGTGACGGTATTGACCTCGCTTGATGAGAGTGACCTCGCGGATATTGGTGTAGCTAATCGTACGAGCGCGGAGCAGGTGATCGCTCTCGCCAAACTCGCTGTTGAAAATGGCGCGGCGGGGCTCGTGTCGAGTCCGAAAGAAGTCGCGGCACTTAGCGCGGCACTTCCGAAGGGGACGCTCTTCGTCACGCCTGGCGTGCGTCCAGCGGGCGCGGCAGTCGGGGATCAGAAGCGTGTGGCGACACCGGCACAGGCGGTCCGTGATGGCGCGACACACCTTGTAATTGGACGCCCCATCGTGCAAGCGGCAAATCCAGCGGAAGCGGCGCGGGCGATTAGGGCTGAAATCGCGGGCTAAAGAATATGAGCAGTAAAACTAACCGAGGAATCTTATCCTTTGCCGCGCTCGCCGCGCTACTCGCGTGGACGGGCTGTCAGGCTTTGCGTGAGGCGCGTGAGACGCAAGATGAACTTGAGCCGAAAGGGCGTGTCGAGAACTCGGTTAGCGCGGGGATGCCGTATGAAATAAAGGATGTCTCGCTGCCGAGTCTCGTTGAATTCGCGCTCACGAACCGTCCGTCTCTTCGGACGAGTGCCCTCGCGGTGAAGGATGCGCGGCTCGCGCTTAAGGAGCTGGACGCTTCCGCGCCACTCGTGAGCGAAACGCCGTGGACCAGCTTCTCAATTTCTGCCTCGGGTGGATACGATGCGTCTAGTGGCGCGGCACCCTTGCGTGATTTGAAGTGGGATACTGAGGGGAGTGCATCTGCCGCGCTTTCGCTTGATATTCTCGCCTATGACTTTGGGCGCTACAGTGCCAAGGCGCGGGAACAGAGTGAGAAGATTGTGGCGGCGGAACTTTCCTTTCTTGAAGATAGTTACACCGTCTTTGAGGAAGTGACGGAATGCTTCTTTACGCTCTTAGAGAAAGACGCGCTTCTCGAGGTTGCGCTCACGAACCAAATTGAGTTTGCCTCCCACTTGCGGCAAGCGAAGGAGAATCTCGAGGCGGGCGAAGGCAAGAAGTATGATGTTATGCGGGCGACTTATAATTACACGGACGCTTGTGAAAAGACGGTCAACGCCTCGAATGATGTGAGCAATGCGGGGGCGGAAATGCTCCGTGCGCTCGGGATTGTCGTTTCGCGCGGCGATCGCGAGAAGATTGTTTGGCATTTGCGCAATCCGTTAAGGGAAATGCGCCGCGCTTTTGCTCCGACGGAAGTCACGGCATCTACGGTCTTTGAATTTGCGCGCACCAATGCGCCTACTTTGCAGGTAGAGCGGGCGTATTTGCGGGCGGCGAGCGCGGCAGTGGACGCGGCACGCGCTGATTTGTATCCGGAAATCTCGCTAAATGCGTCCCTTAACTGGACCGACCCCCTCTGGTACTGGAAGTGGGGCGTAAGTGCCGCGCAAGACCTTTTCGCGGGCTTTCGTAAAACTGCCGCGCTTGAACGCGCCACCGTCGCTTTGCGCCAGGCGGATGCTGAACTTGATGTTGCCGAGCAGAAACTTTCCCTTGATATTGCACTTGCCATTGCCGAACGCGACAATGCGCGCAATTCGTTTGAGACGGCAAAAGCGTCCGTCATGCAAGCGCGGGAGAATCTCGACATGGCCAATGAGCAGTTCCGTATTGGCGAACTTGATACGGTCGACTACAATACGGCGGTCAATGACTATACGACTTCGCTCGGCAATCGGGTGACGGCATTTTATCGCGGACAAATTGCGGAGGCTAAATTGTTTGCATTGGCGGGGCTCAAGCCGCGCTATGCCCTCGGCTTTGTTTATGAGGAGGATATTAAATGAAGAATCTAGGCATTTTCGCGTGCTTGGCACTCTCTTTGGCGGCAGGGTGCTCGAAGTTTGAGAACCAGCCCAAGGCGGGGGCTCTTTATCGTACGGCACCTTTGGCGCGGACGGATATTGTGAGCACGGTGGAGGCGACGGGCACGGTCACGCCGCGCAATTCGTCCTCGGGCATTCCTGTGGGTGCGCAGGTTAATGGTAAGCTTATTAAGCTTTTTGTGGACTACAACTCAGAAGTCACGAATGGACAAGTCGTTGCGCTTATCGACCCCCAAGTTTATGACGCGACTTATAAGGCCTCGGTGGCTAAGCTTGAGATGAATAAAGCTTCCGTCGCCCGTTGTGAGGCGGAACTCACCTATGCGGAAAAGACTTACGCGCGTAAAGCCCAACTTGCCGCGCGGGATATGGTTTCGCAAGCCGACTTGGACGCGGCACTTGAGTCGCGGGACGCGGAGCGGGCGAGTCTTGCGAGTGCCAAGGCGAGCGTGAAGCAGTGCGAGGCGGATGTGAGTCAGGCGAAAGCGAATCTCGATTACTGCACCATTGTCTCGCCTGTCGATGGTATTGTCATTGACCGCAAGGTGGAGGAGGGCGAGACGGTCGTTTCTTCCTATAATGCTGTCCCAGTCCTGACGATTGCGGAAGACCTCAAGACCATTTGGATTGAGGCAACCGTTCCTGAGGCAGACATTGGTCAAATCAAGGTTGGGCAACCCGTTTCCTTCACGGCGGACGCTTATCGGCGGCGCTTTACGGGGAAGGTCCGTCAAATTCGCCGCGCGGCGACGACGGAAAATAATGTCGTTACCTTCCCTGTCATTGTGGAAGCGGAAAACCCTGATGAGATGCTCTTCCCGGGTATGACCGCGACACTTTCAATTGAAACGGGGCGGGCGGAAAATGTAGTCGCCATTACGAGCGCGGCATTTAGGTTCCGTCCCAAAGACGAGGATTTGGCGAAGTTGCCCGAGGATTCTGTTCCGCAAGGTCCGAAGCTTTGGTTCGCGGCGGAAGATGGTACGCTCCATCCCGTCGCCGTTAAGCGCGGCGTTGCCGACACCTCCTTTACGGAAGTCACCGCGACAAATGGTGAGGCGCTTGAGGGACGCCAAGCGGTCATTGGCTATCAGACCACGGCTACTGTAGAAACCAATGAGGCGGATAATCCCTTTATGCCGAAGATGCCCAAGCACAACAAGAATAAAGGCACGGCTCCCGAGCCCAAGAAGCAGTAACGAAATGTCCGCCTTAATTGACATACGCGATATGTACAAAATCTACGCGCTCGGGGAAGAGCCCGTGCACGCGCTAGATGGTGTCTCGCTCAGTATCGCGACGGGCGAATTTGTGGCGATTATGGGGGCCTCGGGCTCAGGCAAGTCGACGCTCCTCAATATCCTTGGCTGTTTGGATACGCCCACGAAGGGTTCGTATCGCTTGGACGGAATTGAAGTCGCTTCACGGACGCGTGCGGAACTTGCGCGGATTCGCAATCAGAAGCTCGGCTTTGTCTTTCAGAACTTCAATCTTCTGCCGCGTACGAGTGCAATTGAGAATGTGGAATTGCCTGACTTCTATCTCAATCGACTCAACCACTCCCAGCGGCGGGCGCGGGCACTCGATTTGCTGACGCGTGTTGGACTCGGCGGGCGCGGCACTCATACCCCCGCACAACTCTCGGGCGGACAGCAACAGCGCGTTGCCATTGCCCGTGCGCTGATGAATAATCCGCCTGTACTTTTCGCGGATGAGCCGACGGGCAACCTCGATACGAAGAGTTCCGTTGAGATAATGAACCTCTTCACGCAACTTTCGGAAGAAGGCATTACCATTGTTATGGTGACTCACGAAGACGATATTGCCGCGTACGCCAAGCGCCATATCGTTATGCGCGATGGTAAAGTGATGCGTGATGACCACGGTGAGGGCGGACGCAAGAATGTGGACGAGGTGGCGCGTTTTGTGAAGGAGGCGCTCACGTGAACTTTGGGATGATATTCAAGGTCGCCTGTCGCGCCATTCTGCGTAATAAGACGCGTTCGCTTTTGACGTGCCTTGGCATTATCGTCGGCATCGCGGCAGTTATCGCGGTTATGGCGATTGGGCAGGGTGCGCAAGCCTTGATGGTCAAGGAAATCTCGTCCATTGGTAATAATCTTGTGATGGTCTTTCCTGAGCGGCGCAATCGCGGCGCGGTTTCGTCGGGTATGGGGCAAGGCGAGACGATGACGGCGGGGGATGCCGAGGCGATTAAGAAAGAGCTCTCTCATCTCGTGCAAGGCGTGAGCCCGAGCGTGCGCTCGACGGTGCAGATGATGTATGGCGCGAAGAATTGGTCGGGCAATGTTCAGGGCTGTTCAACGGATATTACGCTTATTAGTAATTGGACCGTCTCGGAGGGACGCTTCTTCTCTGAGGAAGATGAACAGCGCTGTGCCCGTGTTTGTGTCGTTGGTACGACGGTCGTCGCGAACTTGTTTGAGGATGAAGACCCCATTGGCAAGACCTTGCGGCTCAATAATATGACCTTCAAAGTCATTGGCGTTCTTGGCTCGAAGGGGGCTAATAACTGGGGGCAAGACCAGGACGATGTTATTATGGCACCCTACACAAGCGTCCAGCGGTATTTGAAACGGTCAAAGTTCCGTACCATCAATATGATGAGTATTTCGCTTCGTTCGATGGATGACCTTGAGGAGGCTAAGCGCGAGATTTCCGCGCTCCTGCGCCAACGGCACAATCTCGCCGATTATCAAGATGACGACTTTGAGACGCGTGATACGACGGAAATTATGAATACGATTGGGTCCGTCACAGGGCTGATGACGGTCCTCTTGACGGCGGTCGCGGCAATTTCGCTTCTCGTGGGCGGCATCGGCATTATGAACATTATGCTCGTCTCGGTGACGGAACGAATCCGTGAGATTGGTCTTCGTATGGCGATTGGCGCGACCCCCGCGAATATCCTCTCGCAATTTATGCTAGAGGCCGTTGTGTTGTCGACGGTGGGCGGTGCATTCGGTGTTATCGTCGGCATTGCGGGTGCCCAAGGAATTGGCGTTTGGAAGAATTGGCCCATTCTCATTGAAGCGGGACCCACCCTCGCGGCGTTTGTCTTCTCCTCTTTTGTGGGTATGTTCTTCGGCTTCTATCCCGCGTGGAGAGCCTCCAAGTTGAACCCGATTGACTGCCTACGCTACGAATAACCATTTAATGAAAGGAACCTTCAGATGTCACTCAATATTGTAAAAGAAACGGATAACCTCGTGCCCATCAAGCATGTCTTGATGAGTGTCAGCGATAAGCGGGGGCTAGAAACCTTCGTGCCCGCGCTCGTTAAGGCGTGCCCGGGTGTTAAGATTTATTCGACAGGCGGCACTTATACGAAGATTAAAGAGATTCTTGGTGACGCGGCGAAAGATACGCTTGTCGCGGTCTCGGACTACACGGGGCAACCTGAAATGCAGGGCGGACTCGTCAAGACGCTCGATTTCAAGATTTATCTCGGCATTCTCTCTGAGAAATACAACGCGGCACATCAGGCGGACTTGAAGCGTCTCTCGGCGGAAGCCTTGGATATGGTGGTTGTGAACTTGTATCCGTTTAAGGAGACCGTCGCCAAGAGCGATGTCACGGCAGAAATGGCGCGTACGAATATTGACATTGGCGGGCCGTGTATGGTTCGTGCCTCGGCGAAGAATTATTTGCGCGTTGCTTCGGTGACAGATCCGAGTGACTATGACGCGATCGCGGCGGAACTCGCCGCGCAGAAGGGCGCAATTAGCTTTGCGACGCGCTTGCGGCTGATGAAGAAGGCATTTGCGCATACGGCGGACTACGATACGGCAATTGCCGCGTTTTTTGCCGCGCAGGCGACGGAAAAGGTAGAGGCGACTTACACGCTCCATTAAGAGAATGTTACCTTCTCATTTCATAGGCGCGACCTTCGATTCACGGCTCGTGAAGTCTGGCATGCTCTTCATTGCCTTAAAAGGCGAGAGCCAAGATGGTCACGCCTATATTCCAAAGGCACTCGAGGCGGGTGCGGTCGGGATTATTGATGGTTATGAGGAACTAAACCAAGCCGCACAAGAAAAGCGTGCGCGGCTGAAGGCGAAAGTCATTGCGGTCACGGGTTCGGCGGGCAAGACCACGACAAAGGAACTCCTGCGGACTTTCCTCGCGCCGCTCGGCAAAGTGCACGCGACGGAAGGCAACTTCAATAACCATATTGGCTTGCCAGTGACGATTCTGAATTGCCCTGATGACGCGGACTTCCTTGTCCTTGAGATGGGCACGAATCATCCAGGCGAAATTAAGAACTTGTGCCGCGTAGCGAGCCCTGATGTCGGCGTTATTACGAACATCGGTACAGCGCACCTCGAATATCTCGGTTCACAAGCGGGCATCGCTCAAGAAAAAGGAACGCTATTCGAGTGGGCGAAAGACTTTTGTGTCGCCTCCTTGAATTGCACAAAGCTGGAGATTCTGCGCGAGAAGGCGGCGGGCAAGTTGCGGGAGGTCAACCCCGCGCCTAGTGGACTCGCAAAAGCGGTCGCCCAAGTTCTGCCTGGGCAACACAACCTCTCGAACGCGGCACTTGCGTTTGCTGTGGCATCCGCCTTTGGGCTTACCGAGGCGCAAGCGTGCGCGGCACTTTCGTCCCTGCGCCTCCCGGGTGCACGGTGGCGTAAGGTTGAGAAGGGCGGTATTCATTTTATCGACGACACCTACAATGCTAACCCCGATTCAATGAAAGCCGTGCTCAAGGCACTCGCTGAATTGCCGAAAGACGGACGCAAACTTGCAGTCCTCGGGGATATGTTTGAGTTGGGTGCGGACTCGCCGCGCTACCATGCGGAGGTACTCGCCTTCGCGAAGTCCCTTGGGTTAGACGGTGTTTTTGTCGTGGGCGAGATGTTCGGGAAGTGCGCGAAAGAGAATGCGTTCGAATCCGTCGCCGCGCTTAAAGATGCCGCGCCGCGCTTATTTGCCGCTGGCGATACGGTCCTATTAAAAGCATCTCATAGCGTCCAATTAGGCGAAATTTTGGTATAATATAGTGTGCAATGCTTGAAGTTCGTAAATTATCCTTCGCTTATACGCGGCATCCTCTTCTGAGAGATGTCTCGTTTGTCGTCTCGCCAGGCGAAGTAATTGGGCTTGTGGGCACGAATGGCGTGGGCAAATCAACGCTCCTCAAGATTCTCGCGACTGTGTTTATGCCGACTGTGGGGCAGGTGCTATTGGAGGGACGCGACGCGGCACGAAATCCGCTCGCCTACCGCGCCTTAATCGGCTATATGCAAGAGGTTCCCGCGCTTTACGAAGAGATGTCCCCTAAGGCGTACCTCAAATATCGTGCACGGCTCAAGGGCGAGCCCGAGAAGCGCATTCGGCGACGGATGTCTGAGGCTAGTGAACTCTGCCGCGTGACGGAGTTTCAGGATGTTCCCATCGGCAAACTCTCATTTGGACAGCGAAAGCGCGTCGCTTTGGCGGACGCTCTACTGCTACGGCCGCGCGTCTTGCTCCTCGATGATTTGTGCGCGGGACTGGACGCGGCAATGCGTGAGACGATGGGGCAAATCATAACTGCCGCGACCGCCTTCTCGTGCGTCATTGTCTCGGGGCACGAACTTACGGATATGCTTCGCTGGGTGACGCGGGTACTCGTGTTGAGGGACGGTGCGATTACGGGGGCATTGCCTGTCGCGGGCACGGAAAAGCCGCTTCTAGAGGCGCGGATAGTTTCCCTAATGAAAGGCGAGGTGAAATGAGCCCTGTACGCCTAACATTTTCGCGAATCATTGGCCGCGCTCGCGTTGCCTTCACGAATGCGCTGGTGACACCCTGCTTTTTGGCAGTCACGGCGGGACTTTTTGCGTATAATCTCTTTTCTTCCGAAGGGCTTCACCAAACGCCTGGTCTTCTCTGGAGCGTTTCCGTCGCGCCCATCTTACCGTTCTTGACGGTGTTCCTTGGTATGAACACATGGAGCGATGAGTTCCGTTCGGGGCGACTTGAGGAACTACTTTCTGTCGCCGTCAAAGAGCGCGATTTCGTCTTGGGCAAGTTCTTCGGCGTATGGCTTCTCACCTTGCGAGATTTGGTGCTCTCTTTGGTGCTAACGGGCGGCGTTCTTTATTTCTTTAATTCGAATCTCCTCATTAATTATGCGGCGACGAGTTTTGTGACAGGATTCTTAGCCCTCGCCCTGCAGGCAATGCTTTGGAGTGCTCTAGTTGTCGTACTTAGTTCGCTAACGCGGAGCGCGGCAGTTGCCGCTATTGTCGCCCTCGTTTTAATTGTGCTCGTACCGCGTGGCGGATGGTTCGCGGCACTCGCGTGGATGCCAGGCGGCTCGGCGCGTTTGGGGGCGATGCCACTTGATGCGCACATCATAGACTTAGCGACGGGGCACATCTCTATCGCGGCACTTGCGTTTTATGTACTCGGCACTTTCGCGGCACTCTTTATTTGCACAAATGTCATCTATTCGCGGCGTTTGGTGGGTGTCGGTAATAAGTCCGCGCGCTGTTCGATTCGCGGCATTTCTATCCTTACCCTCCTCGCAGTCGCTTTGGCGTGGACGCTTACCCTGCGGTTTAATATCTTCTTTGAACTCCCCGCTTTCGTAAATACACAAGAGAAGTTCTCGGCACGTACGCGGCATATTATGTCCGAATCTCAGGGTGAACTTCGCGCGATTCTCTTTACTTCGCGCCGCGACCCCGACTTCAGGAGCTCCGCACGGTTTGTCCGCGCCTTCGCGCAGGAAACTGCCGCGCTCGGCGGCGCACATATTATCCCTCGCTACATCGACCCGCTCACCGACCCAGCGGCGGCGGGGCGCCTCATCGGTTCGGGCGTGCCTGAGAACTCCCTCGTCCTTGAGCAGGGGACTAAGCGCGTCATTGTCCCTCTCGAACGCGGCTTTGGCGAGCAAGTGTTTGCGTCCGCCTTGCAACGGATAACTCTCCCGCCCCAACAGCGCGCCATTTATTGGACGACGGGGCACGGCGAAATTGCCCTCACCGACTATGGCAAGTGGGGACTCAGCGATATTGCGCGGTCTATTGTGATGGCGGGGTATCGCAATCAAGCCTTAGAGCTCTCGGAAAATAAGCCGATTCCCACGGACTGCGCCCTCATCATTGTTGCGGGGGCACGGACGGAGTTCTCGCGGCTTGAGCAAAGCCGACTTGAGGCGTACTTGCGCCAAGGCGGACGGCTTCTCGTCCTTCTTTCGTCGGTTCAAGGTGGCATTGCAGGTATGTTGCCCGCGTGGGGGATTAGTCCAAAACCCGCGCCGCAGGTAAATGCCGCGACTTTGACGGGGACGGATGTCCTCGTAACCGACTTTGCCAAGCACCCCATTGTCGCGCCTCTCAAGAATGAGAAGCTGATTTTTGACTTCCCAATTGCGCTCGCTACTTCCGCTCACGCCGCGCAGCTCGGGGGCGTGGGAGCGGGCTCGTATACGGAACTTTGCCGCGCTTCGGGAGTCTGCCGCGCGGCACTCGCCGAGTTTGGCGGCACTTCGCGCGAGGATGTCGTGGCGCGTCCTGCCCGAATTATTGTCGTCGGCGATGTGGGCTTCATCCAGAATGCGCGGCTTGAGAATTCCGTCTCGGCTAATCGCGACTTCTTTTTGAATTGTGTTGCCTATCTCGCGGGGGTGGATGCCCTCGCGGAAGCGAGTGTGGAAGCAAATCAGCTTGTTATTGGCTTAGACCGCTTGGAACGCATTCGTTTTGTGATTATCTCGGCACTCGCGGTGCCCGCAATTTTAGCTCTCTTGTTCGTCTTCTTGACAGCGGCGAGGAGGAATAAGCAATGAATAAGCGTCGCACCTATCTGTGGCTCATAAGCGCGATTATTCTGTTTGCCGCCGCGCATGTCTACCTATCCTGGCGCGGCAGACCCGCGCACGCCCTCATTACGCGCTCCGCCTTGTTGACGACAGCCCCAAGCGAAATTGCCGCGCTGACAATTGAGAAACAAGATTTCTCTAAGCCCCTCGTCTTTATGAAGCGCACCCAGTGGGAAATGACGAGTCCCTTCCTCGCACCCGTTGAGGCGGCGCAGGTGGACTCCTTCCTCGACGCATTCTTGAATGCTTTTATTCAGGCGACTTTTGATGAACACGAGCTTTTGCGTCTCGGCAAGTCGCGCATTGACTTTGGGCTCGATAAGCCGCGTGCTAGCGTAAAACTCGAAAACGCGGCAGGCTCAGAAACGGAGTACCAATTTGGCGCACTCACGCCTTCCAAGAACGGAATCTATGTCGCGGTGGAGGGTGAGGACGCTATTTATGTCGTCGATAGCCGCGTTTGGCAGTTTGTGGAGCGTCCGCTCGCCGATTATCGCAAGAAGACCTTGTTTGCTGAGGATGTTGTCGCGCGTGTGCAGTCCTTCGATATTCGCGAAGGGCAACGCGCCTTTTCGCGCTATGTCCGCAAGGAGGGCACTTGGTCGCAGGCAGGGGCGAATAACCCTACCGAGGGACGCGTCTCTAATTCCCGCATTGAGCAATTCTTGAAGGCACTCGCCTCTGCCCAAATCGAGTCTTTCGTGTGGCCCGTGGGCACTTCTAATGAGCCGCCCATCGCAACTTCCTCGCTACTCGCGGGGTACGGACTCGATGCCGAAAGTGCCGTCACGGTGACGCTCAAGAGTGCGAATGGTGTGGATAGTCAAATCTCGTTTGGGTCAACTGCCGCGTCTAATCTCGTGTATGCGCTCGTGCAAAATGCGTCCAGCGTCGTCCGTGTACCAGCGGATCTTCTAAAGTTGGCAGATACAGCCAATTTTACGGATTCTCGGCTTTTCCCCTACGCGGCAGAGGCGGTTACTACGCTACAACTTGAGGACGCGGGCACCGTCTATTCCTTGGCGAAAGTTCCGTCGGGCGACTGGGGAATGACTGCCCCCATTGTAGCCCCTGCTGATAAGAGCACGGTTGAGGCGCTACTGGATAATCTTCTTGCGCTTAAAGCCCCCCTCTCGGTGAACACAAATGACGCGCCCTTGAGCGCGGCACTTGGGACGCTAAAGGGCAAGTCGCCTACGCTTATTCTGCCGCGCGAAAGGGTGCTCGCGAATATCGCGCTTGAGAACTTGCGCAGTAGCGAAATGCTCTCCGTCCCCGCGACGGAAATCTCGCGCCTCGTCCTAACAAAAGCGGGGGAAGCGAAACCGCTCGCGATTGTCTATAATCCCGATCGCCGCGAATGGCTCGTTGAGCCGCCAATCGCGGGGAAGTCTCCCGAAATTGATGTAACGGCTGTCGCGGCAGTTTTGGCGCAATTGCAGTCCCTTAAGGCGGAACGGATTATAAAGCTCAAGGTCGCCCCCTCGGATTTGCGGCTTTACGGACTCGAGAGCCCGCGCCTCACGCTCAGCATTGACTCCACGAAAGCGGGGGCGGTGCGCCGCAACATCCTCATTGGTGACGCGGTAGAAGGGGGCGCTTACGCGACAATTGGCGCGGCGGATGCCGTCTTTGTCTTGCCCGCGCGAGCGGTTCAAGCCTTTTCAACTTCTTTAGTTAAACCTGTAGAAAGGTAAATCTATGAAATACGATAAAAATCACGCATTACTTGACTGCGAGATCCCGTCCCTCCCCAAAAAGAGTGGCAAAGTTCGCGATGTCTTTGACCTCGGCGACAAGCTCCTTATGGTGGTGACGGACCGCATTAGCGCATTTGATGTTATCTTGCCTTGCGGCGTGCCCGATAAAGGTAAGGTGCTCAATCAACTTTCGCTCTTTTGGCTCAAGTTCTTTGGCATGCAAAATCACCTCATCACGGCGAATGTTGAGGAATATCCCGAAGTCTTGAAGCCTTACGCGGCAGATTTGCGCGGACGCTCCATGCTCGTCAAGAAGGTCGAGATGGTGCCCGTTGAATGTATCGCGCGCGGCTATTTGACGGGCTCGGGCTGGAAGGAATATTCCACGAAGGGCACGGTAAATGGCGAAAAGCTTCGCGAGGGTTACCAAAACGCCTCGAAGCTCGATGAAGTCCTCTTCACGCCTACCACGAAGGGCGAGATTGGCACTCACGATGAGGCGATTAACTTCGAAGAAACCGTGAAGCTCGTCGGGGCGGAAACGGCGAAGGCTCTGCGCGAGGCAACAATTGACCTTTACACCAAGGCGGCGGACTATGCCCACGCGCGCGGCATTATTATCGCGGATACCAAGTTCGAGTTTGGCAAGGCGGCGGACGGCTCGCTGATTTTGGCGGACGAAGTTCTTACGCCTGACTCCTCGCGCTTTTGGCCGCAGGCGAGTTATGCGGTGGGGTCGAATCCGCCCTCGCTCGATAAGCAGTATGTGCGCGATTGGCTCGATTCCATCCACTTCAATCATCAGCCGCCAGGACCTGAATTGCCCGCGGATGTCATTTCGCGCACCCGTGAGATCTACCTCAAGGCGTTTGAGGACCTTGCGGGACACAAAATCGAACTCTAAACTACAATTTAACTAAACTCTAAACATTAAAAAGGACTCCTAAAATGGGAATGCTTGGACAACTTAAAGATGCAATGAAGATGCGTTCGGAAGCGAAGCGCATCCAAAACGAGATTCAGAAGATTACGGCTGAATATTCTAACGGCGGCATTACCGTCACCGCGCGCGGCGATATGACGATTACGCGTATCGTGATGGCACCTGAGGCTTATGACGAAGTGAAGGCGGGTAAGCCCGCACGCTTCGAGACAATGCTTTTCAATGTCGTCAACGGCGCCCTTAAGAAGGTGAAGGATGCGACACAGGCCGAAATGGCGAAGATGATGCAGGCGGAAGCCAAACTCTTCGGTAAATAAGAAGATGTTGCGTCCGATTGAGGATCTCGAGAAGTGCCTCGCGAAATTGCCAGGCTTCGGGCGGCGTAGTGCCGCGCGCGCGGCACTTGCACTCGTTCGGGAGAAGGTTCGTCTCGCGGACCCACTTCTTGAGAGCCTCAAAATTGCCTGTGACTCGGTCTCGTGCTGTTCGCGCTGTGGGGCGTTTACGACGCGCACGGAAGATCCGTGCGCCCTTTGTACGGACCCCACACGCGAGAATGGCATACTTTGTGTCGTAGAAGAGCCCTCGGACATCGTCTCACTTGAAGCGGCGGGGGTTTTTCACGGTCGCTACCACACCCTCGGCGGCAAGCTTGCCCCTGCGCGGCGGCAACCCCCCGAGAAGTTGCGGTTTGCTTCTCTCTTGGAGCGCATTGAGAAAGAGCACTTTACGGAAGTCTTTCTCGCGCTATCAACAGATATGGATGGTGACGCGACGGCGGGGTATATCGCGGAACTCTTGCGGGAATATCCCATAAAAGTGACGCGGCTCGCGTTTGGACTCCCCGCCGATTCGGGCATTGCCTATTCAGACCCCTTAACGCTTAAACGCGCCATTCAAGGACGCCGCGATGTCTGAGGTTGTTTTTAAGAATATCTCAAAAGTCTACGCGAAGGGCGATGCACCTGCCGTGGACGACTTCTCGCTCACCGTGCGCGATGGTGAGTTCCTCGTTTTGGTGGGGCCCTCGGGATGTGGAAAGTCAACGACTTTGCGTATGGTCGCGGGGCTGGAACTCCCGACACAAGGACAGCTCTTCATTGGCAATCGCGAAGTGACTTATGCCGCGCCCAAAGACCGCGATATCGCAATGGTGTTCCAGAATTATGCACTCTATCCGCATATGACGGTCGCGCAAAATATGGCATTCGCCCTCAAATTGCGCCATGTCCCCAAGGCGGAAATTGCGCGGCGGATTGAGTCCGTCGCCGAGGCTTTGGGGCTTACGCCTTATCTAAAGCGCCTGCCGAAGGCACTTTCGGGCGGGCAGCGTCAGCGCGTCGCCCTCGGTCGCGCAATAGTTCGTGAGCCCGCCGTATTTCTCTTTGATGAGCCCCTCTCTAATCTAGACGCGAAGATGCGCGTTGAAATGCGGGCGGAAATTATCCGTCTGCACCACCGCCTCAAAGCGACGATGATTTATGTGACGCATGACCAGACGGAAGCCATGACGATGGGCGAGCGCATCGTGGTGATGAACCAGGGTCGCCTTCAGCAAGTCGCGCCGCCACTTGAGATTTATGAGCACCCCGCCAATGCTTTTGTCGCGGGCTTTATTGGTACGCCGCCCATGAACTTGCTCCCACCCGGTATATTGGACGCGGCGCATACAATCGGCATTCGCCCTGAGCATATTCGTCTAGAGCCGTGTACAGGAAGTGCCGCGCCGCAAGATTTAGTCGGCAAGGTCGATTTCTGTGAGCCACTGGGGTCGGAGACCCTCGTGCATATTCTCCTCGAGCGCCAAAACCAGCCGTTAATCGTGCGTGAGGACGGTTTCGCCGCGTATCGTGCGGGAGATCGCGTCAAAGTTAACCTTGACCCGACAAAGCAAGTCGTATTTTAAGCCCAAGCGCGGCGTTTGAGGATGACGAATGACTCAAACCGCGCGGTCCGTGGGAACATATTGAACCAACGGACGCTTTCCACATCATATCCGAGCGTAAGCCGCTTCAGGTCACGCATAAGTGTCGCGGGGTCGCACGAGACATAGAAGATGTAGGGGGCTTTGAGCCGCAGAAGGGCATCCGCGACACCGTAGCCAAGCCCTCCGCGCGGCGGATCAATGATGATGGTTGCTGACGCGGCACTTGGGAGGCGCGATTTGAGGTGCTCGATTTGCCCGACGGTGAACTCCGCATTCTCTTGGCGTTGCAACGCGGCATTGCGTTTCGCGAAAGCGACGGCTTCGCGTCCGCTTTCAATGCCGATGAGCTTAGGTGGATGGCAAGAGAGCCCGAAAACACCCACGCCACAGTAGAGGTCAATGACTTCGGGGGCGACGGTGGCACGCGCTTGGTATTCCTGAGTGACCGCGCTCACGAGTTGTTTGCCAACTTCGGGATTGACTTGGTAAAAGCCACCTGCGGGCACTTCGAAGATGCGCTTGAGGGTGCGTTCTTTGAGGGTCGCCTCGCGTGGGGCAGAACCTATCCACCAACGGACGCCTGAGACTTCTGACCAACGGATGGTGAGGTTGGCTTCACGCTCAACCGTGCGGCGCACATTTGCCGCGCCCTGAGTGAGGAGGGCGAAGGCACGCGAACGGATTTCAGGTAATTGGGCATTTATTTCAGGGCGTGCGAGAGGGTCTTCTGTTATATCACGCACGGTGTGGCTAGGCTCTTCACGATAACCGAGCACCCACTTGCCATTCTGCCGCGCGAAATGGTAGACGACTTTATTGCGGTAGTTGAGGAAGTGCGTGGGGGCGACCGTGGGCAGGAAGTTCGCCGTCGAAAGACGCGCACGCTCAAAGAAGTCGCGTAATTGCGATTCTTTTGCTTCCTGTTCGCCGCGCTCCGTAAGTGCCGCGTAGACCATACCCGGCACAACGAGAGAAGGGGGCGTTTGCCGCTCAGGACTTGGGGTAATGACCTCCACAAGCCGTCCCTTTACGAAGTTCTTCTTCTCTTCGACAATCTCAGCCTTGACCTGCTCGCCCGCGAAAGCGCTCGGAACAAAAATGACGCGTCCGTCGCCGAGTCGTCCCAGCCCATCGCCTCCGTAAACGGTCTTCGCAATATAAACGGATGATGTCATCTCTTTCGCCTCCTTACCAGAATGCCCATTGTTCGAAACGGATTACATAGAGTGCCAGAACAAGATTGGTGACGATATGGGCGAGAATTGCCGCGCCAAGTCCCTTACGGAGAGCGACGAGTCCGTAAAGTGCCCCCGCGATCGCCCCGACAAGCCAACGGTTGTGCTCAAGCGCGAAGAGTCCGACCGTCCACCAAAAGGCGCTCGCGTCAAAGTGTGTGGTAGGGACGCTCTGCCAGTCCTTGGCTTGTAGCCGCCGATAGAGAAAGCCGCGAAAGAAGAGTTCCTCGGCAGGGGCAATGACAAAGGCGCTGCCAATAAGCCGCGCGAGCGTGAGAGCCCACCCACATTCGGATGGCGCATAGAGGGGCGGCGTATCGGCGGAGGGAGCTCCGCCCAAGATGAAAAACCGCTGATATAGGGCGTAGGGCTCAGGGGCGACCCAAAGGAGGAAGACGACAAGCCCTGTGAGGAGTCCCCAGAAGAAGGTAGAGCCCCAATGGCGCGCGGCACTTCGGCAAAGTCCCCGCGCGGCAGGCAGGAGCAAGAGCGCGGCACATAGGGTGCGTAAGGCATACATCTTAGGCGTCGCGGGCAATGCGAGCAGAAGCACCATCCAGCAAAGGTAGGGCAATGTCGCGGCGAGTGTCGCCGAATAGTCTTTCAACGCAATCTTCATAGACCCCACCATTATACCATAAAATCGCCCCGAATGGTGGATTATTTGCAAGCTCAA
>CAVLAC010000043.1:0-16140 GCA_963661055.1 bacterium
AACTGGAGCATTAACCGGAAAGTCCCGTGGAAATCGGGCGCTGTCGCGCAACCGTTAAAGTCGGAATACGAGGTGCTCCGTAACAATCTAGTACCCTCGCATGAGGGGGAAAGAAGGAATAAATGACGGAACTAATATTGGCTGCGTCGCTCGTCGCGACGAACTTGCCAACTGTAGTCGTTGAGGCTTCACGCCTCGACAAATCGCCGCGGGACTTGCCGCAAAATGTGCAGGTAATTTCCGCAAATGAAATCGCCCACTCGGGTGCGTACGATGTTGCGGGCGTACTTTCTAAGCTCGCCCCACAAGTGCACTTTAGCCACCTCGGCGGCAACAACCCCGCCCTCACCCAACTCTCTATGGGTGGCTACGGAGAGAATGGCTTCGGACGCCTCCTCGTGCTTGTCGATGGCGAAAAACTGAACAATCCCGATATGAACGCACCTAACCTCGCGCAGATATCGCTCGCTTCCGTCAAGCAAATCGAAATCTTGTCGGGTCCGCAAACTGTCCTTCACGGCGATGGCGCTTCGGCGGGTATGATTAACATCGTGACAGAGCCGACGGACTACGAGAATCACGGAGCCGTTGAGGTTCACGGTGGTAGCTGGAACACGATTGGCGGCTCTCTCGCTTATCGCGGCGGTCTAAAGGACGAGGGACTTCTCTACTGGGCAAGTGCCGCGTACGACCACTCGGACGGCTATCGCGAGAACTCGGGCTTTGACATCTGGAATGTCAACGGCGGCATCCGTAAGAACTGGGACAATGGCTCGTGGTTGCGCATTTCCGCCTTCTATAATGATAGCGACTATGAATTACCTAGCTACCTAACCCGTGACCAATGGCACTCCAATCCGCGTATGTCGACAGCGATAGATGATTTCTATCGTCGTACGACTGAGGGACTAAATGCCACGGTCAATCTGCAACTCAATGACGAGAACGCTATAAAGATAGCAAACACATTCTCAAAGCGTCATATGCAGTCACATTCCATAAGTTGGGGGATGTCTATGGATTATGACTATCAAATCTACTCCTATGAAATTACCCCTCAATGGATTAATACAACGGATATATTTGGACTTGAAAATGAATTTATTCTTGGTTCAACTTTCCGTTATGACCGCAATGATATCAACACATCTTGGGGAAGTAAAGGTCGCCTTTCGCGGCAAGATATGGGATTCTTCGCACAAGACACATTGCATTTTACGGACATGATTGCCCTTCAGCTCGGCGGACGCTATGAACGCTTTTGGCTACGCGATTCGGGCTACAATGGAGCAACAAGTCGCAAGAACGATGAACACGCTTATGACGCGGCACTTCTCTTCACGCCTGTTAAAGATTTGAAGACCTATGTCCGCTTCTCACGCTTCTTCCGTACCCCCTTCTTGGATGAACGCAATTGGAACGAACCTCTGCTCTCTCCTGAAACAGGCTGGATGGCGGATGTCGGTGCAGATTGGACATTCCTTGATGAGTTCAACCTCGGTGGTAACCTCTACTACTCCAAGTTGAAAAACGAGCTCTTCCTTGACCCTTACAGGAGTTGGAATTATGGTGCTAATATAAATTCGCCTGCTGATACCGTCCGTGAAGGGCTCAACCTGCACCTTGGCTGGGAGCGTGAGAAAGTCGCGGGGGTGCAACTCGCCTACTCACTTGTTAAGGCTCAATTTGATGGCGGCGAATTCAATGACAAAGAGATTCCAGGCGTTCCAGAACAGACGATTTCCCTCACAGGACGCGTCTATCTCTGGGAAGAGTGCTTCGTCTTTGGTGGCTACCGCTATCAAACGGAGGAATGGGCAATTTCGGACTTCAAGAACAACAAATTGTCTAGAGACAATCTGCATTATGGACATATTCCTGCGTATGGTGTCTTCCATATCGGCGCAGAATATGCTCCTGAATTCGTAGAGTGGCTTAAGGGATTCAAGTTCGGCTTCACGGTCGACAATCTCTTCAACAAGAACTACTGCGACTATGCAGTATGCGGTCGTACAGCTACCGCCTACTACCCTGGCGCAGGGCGGTCGTATATGTTTACGGTCCGTTACGAGTTCTAAGGCTTAAGATAACTCGCGCGTAAAGTGCGCTTTGATGAAGGCAAGTCCGTCCGCAACAGTGGCGAACTTGCCTTCTAATTGTGCATTAAACGCGGCACGGAGCATTTCCGAAAAGCGCGGGCCAGGCTTGTATCCGAGGGCAATTAAGTGCCGCCCCATAACGAGGGGCTTGGGGGCAGAATCCTTCACGCGCAAGCGTTCCGCTTTCTTCGCGAGCCAACGGAGCGATTCGGGGGTGCGGGGGGCTGCGCCGCGCCCCGCGTCGTCCGCCGCCGCGACCCGCAGAAGCCGATCGAGCCGCCCTGCCGCGAGAGAAAGCCGCCGAATTGCCGCATCCCCCGCCTGACTCTTCCAATACGCGATTGGGCGCATATGTAGGCGCACGAGCGGTGGCACTTCTTTCAAGAGTTCGTGGTCTTGGGTTAATCGCGAAAGGAAGCTTTTTGTTGGCTTTACGCCCGCCTCATCGTGTCCGAGACTACGCAAATGCCCCTTCTCTTCATCAAAGAAGGTAGTGGCGGGTTTACCGAAGTCGTGACACAGGACGGCGAGCCCCACAATAAGATTCTCGCGGGGCGTCCATTTGGCGCGACTCCCAATGAAGTCATACATCGTGTCGCGTCCGTCCCGACTCGCGGCAAAAGCGTCCAAACAGCAAAGCGTATGCGCCCACACATCCCCTTCTGGATGCCACACGGGGTCTTGCTTGCAACCAATGAGAGCTTTGAGTTCGGGATAGTAGTTTATCCAGCCAGTTTGACGCAGGAAGTTAAGCCCCTTAGACGGCACAACGCCCTTCACAAGGAGCTTCTCCCACTCGCCCAGTAAGCGTTCGGCGGGGAGTCCCTCAGGTGTCATAGCGCGGCAGACCGTGAGCAATTCAGGGGCGGGCTCCAAATCGAAGCGGGCGAGGAATTGCATCGCCCGTAAGACCCGCAGGGGGTCTTCGGCGAAATGGCTCGAGACTGGACGCAGTACGCCCGCCTTCAAGTCGTCTTCCCCTTTCCAAGGGTCGAGATATTCGTCTGTAAGCGGGTCTAAGTAAATCGCGTTTATGGTAAAGTCACGCCGCGCGGCAGCTTCCGCCAAAGGCAAGTTGGGGTCGGACTCCGTCTCAAACGCCTTGTGTCCGAGCCCCAACTTCGTTTCGCGGCGCGGAAGCGCGACATCTATGGACGTTCCGTGGAGTTTAATAACCCCGAAGGAGACTCCGACGAGATCAAGGTGAAATGCCGCGCTAAGGACGCTCAGAAGTTGCTCTTGGGGAATGCCGTAGACCTCAATGTCGAAATCCGTCGGCTTTTCGCCGCGCAAAGTGTCGCGGACGGACCCGCCCACAAGGAGGGCTCGCCCCCCAGCGGACTTCACGAGTTCAGCGACGCGGCGAACTTCCTTGGTCATACACGGCGAAGGGTTCTTAGTAGCCAAGTGCCGCGTCCACGAGAATAACTTTCGTGGGCATTCCGCCTGGACAGCGGTCAAAAACAACCGTCACCTTGCAAATGCGGTCAGGCGAATTGCAGTCATTGCACTGCCCTGTCAAAGAGCAGGGCGTCCGTTTCCCGAGCCGCCGCGTATTAGCGGGGCACGCCTCACGCTTAATGCGTGCAATGGCGTCGTCAATGCCGCCCGAGACAATCTTGTTGCGGCCAATGACATAAATGACGCGCTTCGGGCCCGCGATGGATGCCGCCACACGATTGCCGCGCCCGTCAATGTTCACGATGCGTCCGTCTGCCGTGAGGGCATTGGCGCTCAAAAGAAAGATATCCGCCTCAAGAGCATGGTCACGAATCTCCTTGCCCGCGTCAGCGAGGGCGGTTTGTACACCAATTTCCTTCAGGGTCTCGCTTCCGCCCCAGGCAACGGACGCGGCACTTTGGGCTTCGGCGAGGACGGCGGCTTTCGCTTCCTCGGCGGACTTCACCACTTCGACGGAATAGCCGCGCTTGGTGAGGGCTTGGGCGACTTCATCTAATTTGATTTCCATATTAGAGATTCCTTTCTAACTTGGTTAAAGTCCCATAAGGCTCATAGCGAGCGCAATTAAGAGCGGCATTGTCACAACACTCAGCAAGGTTGTGCCGCTCGCGAGCCCAACCGAGAGATCCACATCACGGTGATATTGCGCGGCAAACATCGTCGTCATCGCGGCGGAAGGTGCACACGCGGCAGTTATAATGGCGAGTGCCATTATGGGGTTCACCCACGCGCGGATAAGCCAGAAGAAGCCAATAATCGCAAGCGGCGCGGCAATTAGGCGCACAAATGCCGCGAGATAGGCGCCTGGATCGCGCAAAACCGCCTTCACATGCATTCCCGCGAGATAGTAGCCAATTACGAGCATTGCCAAGGGCGTATTGAGGTCCGCGAGCATACTAACGGGGTCGTGAAGGACAGGCGGTAAGGTATAAGAAGAAAGAAAGAGCGGGAGCCCAAGCGCAATCCCGAGAGTGCCAGGGTTAATGAGCATCACGCGCCAGTTTGTCCCGCTATTCGCGTCGCCAGGTCTACCAGGTCCACGCATTGTCTTATAGCCCCAACTCCAAATGACGAGATTGAAGACCGCGACATAGACAACCCCGAAGAACACGCCTTCCGCACCAAAAACCGCCTGCTCGAGGGGAATACCCATAAAACCCGCATTTGAGAGCACCATCGAAAGCTTAAGGACGCTCGTCCGCCGCGCACTCTTACCCGGCACAATCCAATTGGCAACGGCAATCATTATGATATGTATGACAACCACAATAAGTGCGGCGAGGAGGAGCTGACTCAAGAGCGCAGGTTCAAACGGACGTTGAAAGACATCCATAATCAGGCACGGTGTCACAATAAGGACGAGGATATTCACCATCCCTTTAATGGACGCTTCATCGACGAGCTTAAACCACCGCGAGCACGCGCCCGCCGCCATAAGGGCAAAAAGAATACCAACTTGAGTTGCAACAAGAATAAGATTATCTAACATATCAAGACTTCAAAGCATTGAGATCGAGTTCGTGGTCGAAAAGCGCGGGAGCCTCGTCCGAACGGTGGCAAATTAAAATTGCCGTCGTCTCGGGGTGCTTGCGCAAAAATGCCGCGATTTGGCGTCCAGCCGCCCGCGCTTCGCGTGAATCAAGATTCATAAAGGGTTCATCCAAAAGGAGGAGCTCGGGATTGTGTGCAAGTGCCGCGTCAATGAGTTCCGTTGCCGAATACCCGAGATAGGCTTGCATTTCGGGGCTCACCGCGCCAATGCGTGAGCGGATTTCTGAGAGCGGGACGCCATTGCCGCGCGCCTCACCAAAGACGCGCACATCTGCCGCGTATGCCCAGGGGCTATCGCCTGTAATGAGGGCAAAGAGCGTCGTCTTGCCCGAACCATTTTCGCCGCGCAGAATCCACCGCTCGCCCTTTCGCACCACCCAATTGAAGTGGTCAAAAAGCTTGCGGGAGCCGTAACTAAGCGAGAGGTCGCGAATTTCAACGACGGCAGGAGAAGAGGTGAACGCGGGGGCGCGGCGATTGTGCATACTGGGCGTCGCGTTAAGCGGCTTTTTATTAATAACATTTAGCCGCAACGACTGAGTGAGTGAATTGCATTTAGCCGCGCCCCCGCGCCCTAAATGGATAGCTTTCGTCACGCACGAAGGCAATTCGTCCGTATGACGACAAGCAATTAAAATAGCTAGTTTCCTCTTGGCGAGTGATGTGAGAATCGCCTTGAGCTTCTCACGCTGGGTGGGGTCTAGCCCCGCCGCTGGGTCATCAAGTATAAGAAGTTTCGGCTTTTTCGCGAGGGCGCGCGTCAACAAAACGCGCCGCGTCTCGCCATTGGAAAGCGAAATAAGCGGGCTCTTCAAGAACTTACGAACATCCGTCAGGCGCACAAGCCGCGCGAGGCGTTCCTTATACGCCCGCCGCGTCTCAGGCACTTTCGCACCGACTTCATAAGGGTTAATCTCGTAAACAGAGTCGTAAGATAGGAATTCGGCGACGGTCTCACCACTTTCTTCGTAATAGCGTGCTTGCGGCCAACCCGTAGCCTGCGCAAAGCCCGCGTGTGCCGCGAAACTGAGGAGAGATGCCGCGTCGCACCATTCATCGGACCGCGCGAGCCGTGCACACCAGTCCGAGTGCGTCGCCGCGTCCGTGCCTGTCACTGCCCAAATCTCACCAGCGGGCGGTACTAACTCTAGCGACCGAGGATGCACTTCAAGTTCCCCATAATCCGCTCGGCAATATCGGGCTTATTCATCGTGTAGACATGTACGCCATTAACGCCATTCGCGAAGAGGTCAATGATTTGTTCCGTCGCGTAGGCGATGCCCGCTTCCGACATCGCGGCGGGGTCATCACCAAACTTATCGACAATCGCCTTAAAGCGTGCGGGCAAGAAAGAGCCCGAGAGTTGGCAAATGCGTGTAATCTGCTTCGCATTCGTGACTGGCATAATGCCCGCGAGAACGGGCACACGAATGCCGCGCCCAAGGAGCTTCGAAAGATAGGCGTAGAAGATGTTGTTATCAAAGAACATCTGCGAGACAAGGAACTCAAGCCCCGCGTCTACCTTCGCTTTTATGTGGTCAAGGTCGTCCGCGATATGCGCGCATTCAGGATGGCACTCGGGATAACACGCGCCACCCAAGCAAAAGCCGCGTCCGCGCATAAAGCGCACCAAATCAATGGCGTGCGCGAAGTCACTTGAACAAGCGGTAGCGTCCGTATTCGGCGGCAAATCGCCGCGCAAGCAAAGCACATTCAAAATGCCGCGCTGAGCGAGTTTCGCAACTTCTTCTTCCACCCGCGCTTTCGTAGACGAGAGGCAGGTGAGGTGGGCGAGGGACGGCACCCCCGCGTCTTGCACGAACGAGGCGACTTCCGCCGTATTCACATTCGCGCCGCCCCCCGCGCCGTAAGTAACGGAAATGAAGCTCGGCTTTAGTTGAGCCAACTTGAGTACTGTCTCTTTGACACTACTCGCGGGCGTATCTTTTTTAGGCGGGAATATCTCGAAGGATATCTCGGGTTTGCCGTCGTCTATTAAGTTGCGAATCTTCATTTCAGTTCCTTCTTAAAAAGAAGAGCGACTCGCTTGATGCGGGCCGCTCCCTTTTCGCACTTTGCGAATCAAGGATTAGTCCGCGCTCGGGCGTACTTTACCTTCCTTAATGCGCTTAGCAATGACCTGCTCAGCAATCGCCTTCGGGACGGCCTCGTACTGCTTGAAGATCATCGTGAAGGTACCACGACCCTGCGTGACGGTACGAATGGCGTTCGAGTAACCGAACATTTCGCCTAGCGGGACGGTCGCCTTGATGAGCTTCACACCCGCACGATCTTCCATACCCTCGACGCGTCCGCGGCGCTGGTTGATAGAGCCATTCGCCGCGCCCATGTAGGTTTCAGGAACCGCGACTTCGACATCCATCATAGGCTCGAGGAGCTGAGGTTTCGCCTTCATAAACGCCTGCTTAAAGCACTGGCGGGCGCACTCAATGAACGCGAATTCGTTCGAGTCGACTTCGTGATACGAACCGAAGAACACCGTCGCCTTGACATCCACGACCGGGAAGCCACCGACAGGACCCGCTTCAAGCGCCTTCTTAACGCCCTTCTCAACCGCCGGAATGTATTCCGTCGGGATCACGCCGCCCTTGACTTCGTTGACGAACTCAAAGCCCTTGCCAGGTTCCTGCGGCTCGAGGCGCAAGCAGACATGCGCGTACTGACCACGACCACCCGACTGCTTGACGTGCTTGTACTCGTTCTCAACCTTCTGAGTAATCGTCTCACGATAGGCGACCTGAGGCGCACCGACATCGCAGTCCACATTGAACTCGCGTTTCAGACGGTCGACGATAACTTCGAGGTAGAGCTCGCCCATACCTGCAATAATCGTTTCGCTCGTTTCCTTATCAAAGCTGACGACGAAGGTGGGGTCTTCCATCGCGAGCGCATGGAGCGCCACGCCGAGCTTCTCATTGTCACCACGCGATTTCGGCTTAACCGCAACCGAGATAACCGGCGCGGGGAAGTCAATCGACTCAAGGGTAATCGGATGCTCAGGGTCGCAGAGCGTGTCGCCCGTACGAGTCTGAGTAAGACCGACGCACGCCACGATATCGCCCGCACGCGCTTCTTCCAAAGGCTCGTGCTTGTTCGCGTGCATACGGAAGAGACGCGAAATGCGCTGCTCCTGATTGATTGTGGAGTCGAGCATTTCCGCACCGAGCTTCATCACGCCCGAGTAGACACGAACGAAGGTAATCTTGCCCATGTTCTTATCGGACATAATCTTAAACGCCAAACCGCAGAACGGCGCGTCATCGCTGACAGGGCGGATTTCCTCAGGATTATCCTGCGAAACGGCAGGACCCGCATCAAGCGGCGAGGGCAAGTAGTCGCAAACGCCGTCGAGGAGCTGCTGAACGCCCTTATCCTTAAACGCACTACCGCAGAACGCGGGGGTAATCTTACGCGCGAGGCATCCCTTACGAATCGCCTTCTTGATTTCGTCCGTCGTGAGCTCCTCGCCCGCGAAGAACTTCTCCATAAGCGCGTCATCCTGCTCAGCGGCGGACTCCACCATCTTCTGGCGGTATTCCTCAGCCTTCGCCTTGTACTCCTCAGGGATATCCTTCTCAATGACCGTCTTACCGAGGCTCTTCATATCATAGTAGAGCGCCTTCATCGAGATGAGGTCAATGATGCCTTCAAAGGAATCTGCCGCGCCGATTGGAATCACCATCGGGACGGGGTTCGCGTGGAGCTGTGCACGCATCTGATCCATTACATTGTAGAAGTTCGCGCCAATGCGGTCCATCTTATTGACGAACGCGATTTTCGGCACTTTGTACTTCTCGCTCTGACGCCACACCTGCTCGGACTGCGGTTGCACGCCGCCGACCGCACAGTAAAGGGCGACCGCGCCATCAAGGACGCGCAGTGAGCGCTCGACTTCCGCCGTGAAGTCGACGTGTCCGGGGGTATCAATCAACGACAGACGATACTGACCCCACGTCACGCAGGTCGCGGCGGACTGAATCGTAATGCCGCGCTCCTGTTCCTGAACCATGAAGTCCATCGTCGCGGCGCCATCATGCACCTCGCCGATCTTATAATTCTTACCCGAATAATACAAAATACGCTCGGACGTCGTCGTTTTGCCGCCGTCGATGTGAGCCATAATGCCGAAGTTGCGCACTCTTTCGAGTGGTATGTCACGTTTAGCCATTTTTCTCCTTAGTTCAACAATGAGTATATATTATACCTAAAATGCGTCCGTCCCGCAAGGGGGTATTTTCACTTTTTTCATTTTTCTTCATCTACCGCTGTTTATGGAAAGTGTAGACTCCGAATGCCAAAAAGAGGATATACGGAACTATTGCCGCAGGAATGGGGGGCACCCAGCCCTGTTTCGCGGCGACCATCCCGCCGATTACGACCCCATAGAAAGCGAAGAAAAGTCCGAGTGCTCCAAGAATGCCCTTGAAGACCGACTGCCGCCCCGAGGCAATGCCCGCAGGGATGGCGAGGAAGGTAATGAGTACGCACGCAAACGGCGACATAATTTGCGCGACCGCGTCGTAGAGTCCGTCACGCCGCGCTTCTTGCGAGAAGTCATCATTACGCCGCAGGAAACGGATCTTCTGCCGCACATTTGAGTATTGCCAATCGCGATTCTGTACAAGGATATCGCCAGGTCGCGTACGAAACTCTGGGAATACGCGCAATTGCAACTTGGCGAGCGCGGCATTTGTGGACGCGACTTCCGCCCCCTTCTCGTCATAGAAGTTCTCGACGGGATTCGTGAACCACCATTCGCCATCGAGGTAGTCCGCCTTCTCCGCCATCAAAAGCGAGGAGCGCGTGCCATCGGGACGCGTTGAAACGACGCGCACATTCTCGAGGTGGGCACCCGAATCGTCCTTAAGCGCACTCGCGGTCCATGTGCGATTCTCGCGCGTATTCTCATAGACGGTCTCATCAATAAGTGCCGCGCGCGCCACATCGAACTTCGCGCCCTTGAGCCGCTTCGCCCATTGCGATTGGTCGGGTACATAGAGCTCATTCACCCACGCGACAAAGAGTGCCGTAATAAAGGCAATTGCGAGAATCGGCTTCACTATCGTGAGAAAGCCAATGCCACTCGCCCGCATTGCCACGAGTTCCGAGTGACGACAGAAGTTCCACATCGTATACAGCGTCGCGAGCATAAGTGCCGCGGGGGCGAGATAATGGAAGAATGGCGCGAGGTAGCCCGCGAAGAAGCGTAGAATTTCCGTGAACGGCAAGTCGGCTTCCACAAGGCGTCCGAATGAGCCAAAAAGCTCAAAGAGGACATAGATGGAGATGAACCCGATTAAGCAGTAGATATACGGAATCAGGAACTCCCGAAAAACATAGCGCGTTAGAATCTTCATACTCTTGTTAGCCCTCTTGTAGCGCGCCCATCAAGTCGCGCACTGCTCCGAAGCCCTGCCGCGCACAATACTCAACAATGCCGTCATAGACTTCGGCGACGACATTCGGATTTGTGAAAGTCGCCGTCCCCACCGCGACCGCCGTCGCCCCAGCGAGCAGGAACTCAATTGCGTCCTTCGCCTCATAAACGCCGCCCATCGCGAGAATCGGCAACTTGGAGCATTTATGCGCGTCGTAGACGAGCTTTACGGCGGCGGGATGAATGCCGCGCCCTGAGAGTCCGCCTGTTTTGTTGGCAAGCACTGGACGACGCTTTTCAATATCAATCACCATTGCTGGGATGGTGTTAATGAGGCTTAAAGCGTCCGCTCCCGCCTCTTCACAGGCGAGGACATAGGGTACAATCGACGGCACATTCGGCGCGAGTTTCACGATGAGCGGCAATGTCGTCGCCGCACGAACTGCCGCAACTACCTCACGCAAAATCTGCGGATCTTGTCCGAAGGTATGCCCGCCCGCTTTGACATTCGGACAGCTCACATTCATCTCAAGTGCCCCAATGGTGGGCGTGCCCGCTTCCGTCAAACGCCGCGCTACCTCGGCATATTCCTCAACCGAGCCGCCCCAGATATTGGCAATGAGCGGAACGGACACATTCTCAGCATACCACGGGAGCGTCATTTTAATAAAGGATTCTACTCCTGTACCCTGCAAGCCAATGGCATTGACAAGCCCGCCTGGAACTTCCGCGTGGCGCGGCATTCCATTGCCTGGCCACGGCTCGACACGGATTCCCTTCGCCGTAATCGCCCCTAGCTTCGTGTAATCGACAACGCCAAGGTATTCCGTCCCATAGCCAAATGTGCCGCTCGCCGTCGCGAGGGGAGTGGACATCTTAAGTCCACCCAAATTGACGCTCATATCAATAGTAGCCATAGTCTAAATCCCCCTTCTCACCAAACAAGGTCCGCCGCCGCGAAGACGGGTCCCTCAATACAACAACGCGAATTGCCGCGCACGGTCCGTTGAATGCAGGCATAACACGCGCCGACGCCACAAATCATATGGCGATCCATCGAAATCCAGCCTGGATGCTTAGAAGCAAGTGCGCGTTCCGCCACTGCCTTGAGCATAGGGTCGGGTCCGCACGCGAAAAGCTCGCATTCTTCGCCGCGCGCGAGTTCCGCATCAAGGGGTTCCGTCACAAACCCCTTCACGCCCACCGAGCCATCATTTGTGGCAAGGCGCATTTCTACACCGAGTTTCTCAAAAGACTCGAGCATTATTAAGTCGTCCTTGGTGCGTGCCCCAACAAAAAGGAGGATGCGCCCAACGCCCGCCGCCTTTAAACGCCGCGCGAGAAAATAGAGCGGCGCGACACCAAAGCCTCCACCAACGAGATATGCCGCGCCTTGGCATTTCGCAGGGAAGCCGTGCCCAAGCGGACCCATTACCTGCACGCTCTCACCCACCGCAACCTCATTGAGCGCGGCAGTTCCGCGTCCCACTGTCTTATAAACAATCGTCAAAAGTCCATCTGCCGCGTCAAAGATGCTAAACGGACGCCGCAGAGCCGTCGCTTCCAGCTCAGGGACCCAAATGTGCACAAATTGTCCAGGCTGCGCCTTTGCCGCGATTTGCGGGGCCTCCAAAACGAGGCGGCGATAGCCAGGTCCGCACGGCTCGTGCGCTACAACGCGGCAGTTTTCATCTACTTTCATCTTCAATTCTCCTCATCAGAGCCTTCAAGCCCTTCCACATAGCCCGTTTCATATTGAGGACTTGCGCCGAGTCCCCAAACCGCAAGAGGTAAGTGGGCGAATAAGTGACATAAAGCCAAGTGCCATCCTGCGCCTTCACCCAACGACCCGCCTCCGAGTTGATATTCGGGAACCACTTCTTGAGCGCGGCACCCCCAAGCACAACAGCATACGGAGTCTTCGGGCGCGGCAGTTCAAAAAGGATGGGCACATCGGCTTTTTTGCCCAATGCCGTGATAATCTTAGACATCATCACCACCCCATCTGGCGTGAGGGGCGCGTGATGTAGAAACACAAAGTCAGGCGAGGCATTAGACGCGGCGGCAGGCAGAGGTGCGGACGCGGCACTTGGCGCGGTAACCACTTTGGGTTGTGGCGCGGCAGTTTGCGCGGCAACTGCGGGAGGTGCCGCAGCCTTTGTTTGGGGGCTCAACGCCAACAAACTGCGGTCACACGAAAATAGCCGCACGCCGAGCTCGTTTTCTAGTTCGAGCTCAGCTTCAAAGGCATCTAATATCTCGGTTAGATTCCTCACTCTATGGGTGACTTGCTGTAGCCGTACGGATTCTTCCGTTGCCAATTCCACGAATCGCGGCACATTTCCTCAATGCCGCGCGTAGCCTTCCAGCCGAGTTCCTTCTCAGCGAGCGACGGGTCAGCCCAGCACTCGGCGATGTCGCCTGGACGGCGTGCGCTAATGCGATAAGGAATGGGGCGACCACTCACCTTCTCAAACGCCTTCACAATCTGCAGCACCGAGTAGCCGTGACCCGTGCCGAGGTTGTAGACCTTAACACCAAGATACGGTGTCGACGCAAGCTTCTCAATCGCCTTAACATGCCCCAGCGCCAAATCTACGACATGGATGTAGTCACGCACGCCCGTCCCATCGGGTGTCGGGTAGTCATTGCCGAAGACGGTGAGCTCAGGACGGCGCCCAACCGCGACTTGCGCGACATAGGGAAGGAGGTTATTCGGAATGCCCGTAGGATCTTCGCCCATCTTCCCTGACGGATGTGCCCCAATCGGGTTGAAGTAGCGCAAAATAACAACATTCCACGCGAGATCAGACTTCTGGACATCCCGCAATACCTGCTCCATCATCAGCTTCGTCCAGCCATACGGGTTCGTGCAACCAGGCGTCGGGAAATCTTCCGTAATCGGCACGCTTTTGGGGTCGCCATAGACCGTCGCGGAGCTCGAGAATACGATGTTCTTGCAATTATATTTCGCGAGGCACTTAAGCAGCGTAAAAGTTCCGCCCAGGTTGTTCTCGTAGTAGGCCAGCGGAATCTTTGTCGACTCGCCCACCGCCTTGAGCGCGGCAAAATGAATCGTCGCGTCAAAAGGCGCTTCCTTGCGCAGAAGGTTGCTGAGCGAGACTTCGCTACGAATATCTATCTTATAGAACTTAGGCAGGACGCCCGAGATATCACGGATGCGATAGAGGGCTTTCATCGAGCTATTGCAGAGATTATCCGCAATAACGACATCGTGACCCGCGTTGATTAGCTCAACGACCGTATGGCTACCAATGTAGCCCGTACCACCTGTTACTAGGATTTTCATCTTTTAGACTTCCTTTCAGAAATACTTTACTTAGACCCCGCGAATGTAATCGCGGCGTGATAACTTTGAAGTGAACGCACCTCGCCCTTGCCTGTGCGGGCGGAAGCAATGCCTTCCGCCGCGGCACTTGCCGCCGCGAGGGTGGTCAGATAAGGGACGCGATACTTAATCGCGGCTTGGCGAATACGGCAGTCATCCGCACGCGAATCGCGCCGTCCGCTCGGGGTATTGACGATGAGCTTAACCTCGCGATTCTTAATCGCGTCAAGGACATCGGGACGCCCCTCGCCAATCTTCGCGACAACCGTGCAAGGGACGCCCTGCGCCGCGAGAAACGCCGCGGTGCCTTCCGTCGCCACAAGCTCATCGCCGAGTGCCACGAATCCCTTCGCCGCCGCAATGGCGTCCGCTGTCTTCTCACTGAGCGAGAAGAGAACCTTGCCCTTCTCAGTCGGGAGCGGAGCCCCCGCCGCCTCTTGAGACTTATAATAGGCGAGCCCAAAGGTTTCCGCAAGACCCAAAACTTCGCCCGTCGAGCGCATCTCAGGTCCGAGCACAGGGTCGACTTCAGGGAACTTCTCAAACGGCAAAACCGCTTCCTTCACGCCATAGTAAGGAATAATCTTCTCGCGGTCAAGCCCAAGGCTCTGGACACTCGCGCCGAGCATAAGTTCCGTCGCGATATGCGCCATTTGCGTACCCGCTACCTTCGAAACGAGCGGGACAGTGCGCGAGGCACGCGGATTCGCCTCAATGACATAGACCTTACCATCCTCAATCGCGAACTGCATATTCATAAGACCGACGACCTTCAACTCACGAGCAATTCGCCGCGTATAGTCAAGAATCGTCTTGCGGTTCTCAGGTGAAATGCTCACAGGCGGCAAAACGCACGCCGAGTCGCCCGAGTGAATGCCCGCGAGTTCAATGTGCTGCATAATCGCGGGAATGAACACTTCCTGCCCATCCGAAAGCGCGTCCGCCTCACACTCCAAAGCGTGATGCAAGAAGCGGTCGAGATAAAGCGGACGGTCAGGTGTGACACCCACCGCCTTCGCCACATACTCACGGAGCATCTGCTCATCGTAGATGACTTCCATGCCGCGTCCACCCAAGACGAAACTCGGACGAATAATGAGCGGATACCCCAAGTCACCAGCAACCTTGAGGGCACCCTCAATATCGCTCGCCATTTCGCTCTGGGGCATCGGCACCCCGAGGCGGTCCATAATCGAATGGAACAAGTCACGGTCTTCTGCCGCGTCAATCGAGTCCACCGAAGTACCTAAAATGCGGCAACCCGCCTCTTGAAGTCCGCGCGCAATATTGAGCGGAGTCTGTCCGCCGAACTGCACAATAATGCCCTCGGGCTTCTCGAACTCGTAAATCTGAAGAACATCCTCAAGGGTGACGGGTTCAAAATAGAGCTTGTCGGAGGTATCGTAGTCCGTCGACACGGTTTCGGGGTTGCAGTTGACGATAATCGTCTCGTAGCCCTTCGCCCGCATAGCCATTGCCGCGTGGCAACAGCAGTAGTCGAACTCAATGCCCTGCCCAATGCGGTTCGGACCTCCCCCGAGAATCAGCACCTTCTTGCGATCCGTTGTCACGGGCACTTCATTCGTCGTGCCATTGTAGGAGGAATAGTAGTACGCTTGGTTTTCCACACCCGAGACGGGCACCTTATGCCAGGTTTCGCGGCAATTAAGTGCCGCGCGGCGTTCACGAATCTCCTTCTCAGCGACTCCCAAGAGTTGGGCGAGGTACTTATCGGCAAAGCCATCCTTCTTCGCCTGAATGAGGAGGTCATCAGGAAGCGTGTTGCCCTTATAGGCGAGAATCTTCTCTTCTTCCTCAACAAGTTCCCTCATCTGGTCGACGAAATACGCCTTTACACCCGTGCGCTCAAAGATTTGCTCATTCGTCGCGCCTTTTCTGAGCGCCTCATACATCTGGAAGTGCCGCTCAGAATTGGGCACGGCGAGAAGCTTCAGAAGTTCCTCAAGGCTAAGCTCGTGGAAGTTCTTCGCGAAGCCAAGTCCACTGCGTCCGCGCTCCAAAGCCCGAATCGCCTTCTGGAAGGCTTCCTTATAGTTCTTACCAATGGACATTACCTCGCCCACCGCCTTCATCTGAGTGCCGAGCTTATCTTCGACACCACGGAACTTCTCAAATGCCCAGCGCGCGAACTTAAGGACGACATAGTCCCCCGAGGGCGTGTACTTCTCAAGTGTTCCATCACGCCAGTAGGGAATCTCGTCCATTGTCATACCTGCCGCGAGTTTCGCCGAGACAAGCGCAATGGGGAAGCCCGTCGCCTT
>CAVLAC010000044.1:0-15867 GCA_963661055.1 bacterium
GCCTCTACCCAACGCTCGTCCAGGGCGTGGAAGCCCCCGCGTCACTTATCGCGGGGCTCAATTGGTTTAATAATGACACCAATTGGCGTGCGGACCTCCTCATAATCGGACGTGGCGGCGGAAGCTTTGAGGATCTCTTCTGCTTCAATGATGAGGGGCTCGTCCGTGCCGTCGCCGCCTCTAAGATTCCTGTTATTTCGGCGGTCGGACACGAGACCGACTTCTCTCTTTGTGATTTCGCGGCAGATTGCCGTGCGGGGACTCCGTCCATGGCGGCGGAGCGTGCCGTGCCTGAGAGAGCGGAACTGGAGCGCCGTCTTTCGCGTCTGAATGAATCATTGCGTTCCGCTTTAAGGGGCACTTATGAATGGTACGCGCAACGCATTGATCATCTCTCGGCATTGCTTGCACCAGCCCTTGTAACCCGCGCCGACCGCTTGGGGCACATCCTCGACCGCCTTACAGCGGCGCTCGTTCCGTCCCTCGAGAAAAGTGCCCTCGTCGCCCAACATCGCCTAACTCACCTAACGGACTCCCTAAATGCCGCGACGCGGCTTTATATGCGAGAGAAGAAGGTGAAAGTGGACGAGCTTTCATCGAAGTTGGCATTGCTCTCGCCATTCGCCGTCCTTGAGCGCGGCTATTCGATTACAACGGACTCTGAAGGCGCGGTCATTCGTTCCGCGAAAGCGGTCGCGGCAGGTGCGACCCTCCGCACCCGCCTCGCCGAAGGTGAACTCACCTCCACCGTCACATCAAATTCCTAATGTGCCGCGTTATCTCTCACGCAGAGCCGCAGAGAGGAAGAGACCGCGTCTCAATCCTGAAGATAAAAGGGTGTGAGGCGCAGGACTATGGGGTGGGAAGCGCAGGAGAACGGGTTCGGTCAAGGAGGGGAACGGGAAACCAGCGCGCTGGTTTCTCAAAACCACCGCGCTGGTTTTATAAAAGCACCGCGCTGCTTTTTGCAAACCACCGCGCTGGTTTCCTATAGAGAAGCATAGCCGCGCCCGTCGCGAAGCGCATCCCCCACCCATAAAGTTATCATTTTAACACCATAAAGTTGCTGAAGATGAGTTTATAAGAAGGCTCAGCGGCGTTCTGTTCAGGGAACACCGTGGTCATTTCTGTCCGTGCACCTAACCGCTTGGACGCACGAGGCGAGGCGAATCTGCCGCGTTACGCCCTCATATATAAAAAAGGGCGCCGCTTGCGCGGCGCCTGAAAATGAACAATAACTGTGAAACAAGAAAGGGCTTTGGTCGGACTGGCGGGGTTCGAACCCGCGACCCCCTCATTAAAAGTGAGATGCTCTACCAGCTGAGCTACAGTCCGTTCAAAGTGGGTAATATTATACCAAATCTTGGGCTTAAAGTAAACCCAAAACATCGCGCATTGTATAGGCACCCGGCTTTTGTGCCTTCGCCCAGACGAGTGCGGTTAGGGCTCCTGCCGCGAAGGCTTCGCGGCTTTGTGCCTTGTGGGTCAGCTCAACGCGCTCAACATCTCCTGCGAAAATGACGGTGTGATCGCCAACGACACTTCCGCCGCGTAAGGCGTGGACGGCTATCTCGTCCTCGGGACGCTCCCCGACCTCACCTTCGCGTCCGTAAATCGTATTTGCCGCGAAGTCAATATTGCGTCCGTTCGCGGCACTTTTCGCGAGCATAAGGGCAGTTCCTGAGGGGGCGTCCTTTTTATGGCGGTGGTGCATTTCGACGACTTCGATATCGTAGCCTTTGCCGAGTGCTTTCGCGGCTTTTTGCACGAGGTCGAGTAGGAGGTTAATGCCGAGCGAGTAGTTCCCACTCTGGACAATCGCGATACGGTCTTTGCATGCGTCAACTCGCGCCTGCTCCTCGGGGGTCAGCCCTGTTGTGCCAATGACATAGGGAATGCCTTCCGTTGCCGCTTTTTCGACATTGGCGGGCACGGCGGTATGATAGGAGAAGTCGACTACGCCTTCAGTCCCTGCGGGCCAAGTCTTGTCATAGCCTTCAGCGATGTCGACTTTCGCGACGACTTCGAGATTCTTCTTCGCGGCGAGGTCGACGAGCATATGCCCCATACGACCCGCGGCGCCTAATACTGCAATTTTCATATGATTTACTTTCTTTTTTACGGATATAGCGCAATTACGAGTGCGCCAAGTACAAGAATAAACGCGGCAGTTCGCCGTCCAGTGGAAGCGGTGGCGGGGGCGTCCGCCGTGGGTTGTGTCGTAAGCCCCCGATCGCGGCGCAAAAGCTTATTGAGTCCGCGCAAGGCGAGGGGTAACCTGCCAGGCGGTGTCGCGAGTGCCGCGGCGACGATGAGGAGCGTAAGGACAACGAGGATTCGGGCTAGTTGCATTGCTTTTCGCTCTCTTAGGTGTAGCGCAGAACTTCGTCCACGGTGGTGTAGCCGTCGAGAATGGCACGGATACCGTCCTCACGCATAGTGCGCATACCAAGTTCCCGCGCCTTTTCACGGATGATTAGCGTTGGGGCCTTGTTATTGACGAGTTCGCGCAGGGGCCCTGACATTCTGAGGTACTCAAATACGCCTTTACGCCCTTTGTAGCCCGTGCCGTTGCAGGTCTTACAGCCCTTGCCGAAGTAGAAGGGGCGTCCCCCAATTTCCTCGCGCTTCATATCAAGGCGGTCGAGGGTGTCATCGTCGGGTTCGTAGGACTGCTTGCATTCCGCACAGCAAGTTCTCACGAGACGCTGTCCGAGAACGCCTTCGAGGGTGGAGGAAAGCAAATACGGCGCGACATTCATATCCACGAGACGCATAACCGCGCCCGCCGCGTCATTTGTGTGCAGGGTGGAGAATACGAAGTGACCTGTGAGCGCGGCTTGCACGGCGATTTCTGCCGTCTCAAGGTCACGAATCTCACCAATCATCATTACATCGGGGTCTTGACGCAAGAAGGCACGGAGCACCTTCGCGAAGGTGTTGCCCGCCTGAGCATCGATTGGCACCTGCACAATGCCGTCCACATTGTATTCGACAGGCTCTTCTGCCGTCAGAAGTTTAGTGTCAATCTGGTTAATGCGGCGCAAAATCGAGTAGAGGGTCGTCGTTTTGCCCGAACCAGTAGGCCCCGTCACAATGAAGATTCCGTTGGGCTTCTCGATATCCATTGTGATTTGCTCGTAGACATCCTCGGGGAGTCCGACATTTTCCAAGTCGAGAGAGGTGGTTGTCTGGTCGAGAATACGCATAACGACGGACTCTCCGTGCGCCGTGGGCAAGCACGAGACACGCAAGTCGACGGGGCGACCCGCGACGGTGAGGGCAATGCGTCCGTCTTGCGGAATGCGCCGTTCGGCGATGTTTAGGTTCGCCAAAATCTTCACACGCGAGATAATGGCGGGTGCCATCTTCACATCGGGGGCTTTCATCTCGTAAAGTGCACCGTCCACACGATACCGAATCTTGAAATCCTTCTCAAAAGGCTCGATATGAATATCTGAGGCGTGATCAACAACGCCTTGGTAGAGGACGAGGTTAACAAAACGGATGATAGCCGAGGAATTTGCCGCGTTTTCCATCGAGGCAATGTCGTTTACATTGCCGCTCGCGGCAGCTTCGTCATCATCCAGCCCCTCGCCGAGGCTCTTAATCATATCTGCCACGGACTCATTGGAATCGCCGTAGTACTGGGCGATGCGGTCCATGACATCCTTCTCGCGTGCAAAGACGAAGCGCACTTCCTTGGAGAGGGTGAAGAGGATTTCGTCCGAAATACGCGGGTCGACGAGGTCAAATGTCGCGAGGGTGACCGAGGAATCGTCCGCCGCGACTGGGAAGACATTGTACATTCGCGCGGTGGAGGCGGGGATAGCTTCCGTCACCTCGGTATCGAGCGTCATCGAGCCGAGGTCAATCGCTTCCGTATTCTGGTCTGCCGCCATACAGGCGAGGAGGTCGTCTTCGGAAATGATACCTTGGTCGATTACCTGTTGCCGAATGGTCTTCGCCTCGGTTTTGGCGAGGTCGGCAATGTCTTTCGCGCCTTGTTCATCAAGGTAGCCGTTATTGATGAGGATTTGTAGAATGGGGTCAATCATAGTTTAGCGTCCCATTTCTTCCTTGAGTTTAGCGACGACGCTATCGGGGTCTTGGCTCTTCGTAATGAGGTCCTCATACGAAATAAGCCCGTTGCGATAGTGGTTCATCAAGCACGCATCAAGCGTCATCATACCGAACTTCGCGCCCGTCTGCAAGTCGCTCTTAATCATATTCGTCTTATTGTCACGAATACGGCTACGGATAGCGTCCGTCGAAGTCATAATTTCGAACGCGGCGACGCGTCCGCACACCTCGCCATTCTCATTGAGGCGCGGCAGAAGGATCTGCGAAATGACGGCTTGGAGTCCCGCCGCGAGCTGAGTACGCACCTGCGCCTGCTGGTTAGTCGGGAAGGCATCCACAATACGGTCGACCGTCTCGGCGGCACCCGTCGTATGGAGCGTACCAAAGACGAGGTGGCCTGTTTCGGCGGCGGTAATTGCCGCGCCGATGGTCTCGAGGTCACGCATTTCGCCGACGAGAATGACATCGGGGTCTTGGCGCAAAGCGCGGCGGATAGCTTCCGCGAAGCTCGGCACATCGTCCCCGACCTCGCGCTGGGTGACGAGGGACTTCGCTGAATTATGATAGAATTCGATTGGGTCTTCGATGGTGATGATGTGTACGGACCGCTCTTGGTTAATGACATCAATCATCGAGGCGAGCGTCGTAGACTTACCTGAACCCGTAGGACCCGTGACCAGAATGAGTCCGCGCGGCTTATACAGGAGCTCTTTCACGACAGGCGGGAGCCCGAGTTGCTCCATTGTGAGCAATTTGGACGGAATCTGCCGCAGAACCATACCATAGCGGTGGCGTTCTTTGAGAACCGAGACACGAAAACGCGTGCCGTCGGGGTGGGCAAGGGCGAAGTCCGCGCCGCCCTTGTTCTCAACTTCCGACATCTGAGTCTCATTGGCTGCTTCGCGGCAGAGGCGGAGCGTGTCTTCCTCAGAAAGTTGCTCCTCGGCAATGGGGCAAAGCTCGCCATTGACGCGCAGAAGGGGTGGCATATAGGCACGGATGTGCAAGTCGCTCGCGCCCTCGTCGATTGTGGCCTGTAAGAGTTCCTGTAGCGTAATTTCCATATCAAAGAGTCCTTTCTTTCCTATATATTAGTCCGCGTCGCCCATTGTCACGCGCAAAATTTCCTGAAGGCTGGTCATACCGCTGGCGACCTTGAGCATACCGTCCTCGCGCAGGGTGCGCATACCCATTTCGCGCGCTCTTTCCCGCAGGATGGTGGCGGGGGCGTGGTCGAAGATGAGGCGCTGGATGGTATCATCTACCTTAAAGATTTCGAAGATACCTTTACGCCCCTTGTAACCACTGCGTCCGCACTTATCGCACCCCGCGCCATGATAGACGTGCTCAGGCATTGTCTTAGAAATAGCGCCGAGCATCTTCATTTCGCGCTCGCTAGGCGTATATTCCTCGCGGCAGTTCTCGCAAATGGCGCGCACCAGTCGCTGAGCCATCGCGGCACGCAGGGCACTTGCCACCAAGAAAGGCTTCACGCCGATATCGAGTAGACGGGTGACCGCCGAGGGCGCGTCGTTCGTGTGCAGGGTCGAGAACACCAAGTGACCCGTGAGCGCGGCTTCCATCGCGATATCCGCCGTCTCATTATCACGAATTTCGCCAATCATCACGATGTTCGGCGCCTGACGCAAGATGGAGCGCAGTGCCGCGGAGAAGTCGAGCCCGACATCCTTATTCACCTGAACCTGGTTAATACCGCTCATTTGGTATTCGACGGGGTCTTCGACGGTGATAATCTTCTTGTCGGGGGTATTGATCTGTCCCAAGCAGGCGTAAAGTGTCGTCGTTTTACCTGAGCCCGTAGGTCCCGTCACCAAAACGACGCCGTCAGGGAGCTTAATGAGCCGCTCAAAGGTGGTTTGGTCGTCGGAAAGGAAGCCGAGTTGCGGAAGCCCCAAGGAAAGGTTGGACTTATCGAGAATACGCATGACGATGGACTCGCCGTGGTTCGTCGGCACCGAGCTTACACGCAAATCGAGATCTTTGCCATTGACTGTAATTTGAATACGACCATCCTGCGGAATACGCTTCTCGGAGATTTTCATCTTCGACATAATCTTGAGGCGCGAGATAATCGCGGACTGTAGCCGCTTCGGCGGCGAGTCCATCTTGCGGAGGGCGCCATCGATGCGGTAACGGACGCGGAACTCCTTTTCCATCGGCTCGATATGAATATCTGAAGCCTTCATCCGAATCGCATTAGTAATAATGAGTGTCGCGAGCTTAATGACGGGCGCGTCATCGCCATTGGCGTCCTCGCCCGCGTCAATTTCGTCGCGGGACTGGACATCCGCCGCTTCCTCGGTCGCGTAGAGCTTCGCCCGCGCGGTGTCTACTTCTTCGCGTGGGGCGACGACCGCTTGCACATCGCGTCCGTGTAAGACATAGCGCAAGGAGTCAATCGCGTCATAGCCCATTGGATCCGAGAGGGCGACCGTGACGGACTCGTCATCCGCCACGACAGGCACAATACCATACTTCTTCGCGATGTCCGCTGGGATGATATTGATAATGTCGTGGTTAATCGCCTCGGCATTTACATGGCAGTACTTGAGACCAAATTGGTCCGCAAGCGTGCCCAAAACCTCGTCCGTGCCGATAACGCCGCTGGCGACGAGCGCGTCAAGCGTCGTCTCATTTTCGGCCTTCATCGACTTATTCGCCGCCTCTACCTGGTCGGGGGTGAGAAACCCGCGTTCAACCAGTAGCTGGATTACATATTCATCATTACTAGTCATTGTTGATAAAGATTATACCTAAAATTGGCTGAAAATACAACCCCCCTTTGAACCTTTTTTAAGGGGGGTGAAAATTCCCTATTGCAGTCGCGCGCAAAATTTGGTATAATTTATAGCAATCTTCGCAAGAGGAGGGTCGCGATACGGGCGAGTATATCCCGTCGCGTCGTGACCGTTGAGTTCGCTCGCGGTCATGAAACGCCGCGAGTTCTTCTTTTATGGAGGTTACTGCGTTGAGACCCAACCGCGCGCGGGACTGCTACACAAGAGTTCCCGGCGGCAACACAAAAAAGGTGTCCGCCGATAGCACGGTCGTTGAGAGGCAGGTCGCAAGAAAGAAAAGTAAGTAAGGAATAAAGGTAAAATGCAACAGCAAAGAGTTCGCATCCGCCTCCAAGCATACGATCATCGTGTGCTTGACCAAGCCGTCGGTGGCATCATCGATACGGCTCGGGGTACGGGTGCGCAGGTTGTGGGTCCTATCCCACTGCCGACGCGTATCGAGCGTTACACGGTGAACCGTTCACCGAACGTCGATAAGAAGTCCATGGATCAGTTCGAGATGCGCACACATAAGCGCCTTCTCGACATCGTCAACCCTACGGCTCAGACGATTGATGCGCTTAAGAAGCTCAATCTTCCTGCAGGCGTGGATATCACCATCAAGGTCTGAGGAGGTCAGTGATGGAAGGTTTGATTGGTAAGAAAGTTGGCATGACTCAGGTCTACGACGAGAACGGCGTGCGCACGTGCGTGACGGTCGTTGAAGTCGGCCCCTGCCCAGTCGTGCAGCTTAAGACGCTCGAGAACGATGGCTACAGTGCCGCGCAGCTCGGTTTTGGTGCTCAGAAGGCGCAGCGCCTCGCGAAGGCTCAGCAGAAGCACTTCGAGAAGGCGGGCGTTGAGACGCTGAAGGTTCTTCGCGAATTCGCGCTTGACGCGGGCGAGGAAGTCAAAGTTGGCGACAAGATCACCGTCGCGAACTTCGAGGGCGTTAAATATGTGGATGTCACGGGTGTGACCAAAGGTAAAGGCTTCGCGGGCGTTCTTAAGCGCTATAACTTCGCGGGCGGCAATATGACCCACGGCGGCCACTCCAAGCGTCGTACGGGCGGTCTCGCGGCGCGTGACCTCCCTGGTTGGATTGAAAAAGGCAAGAAGATGCCAGGTCACATGGGCGATGTCAACCGCAAGGCGATGAACCTTGAAGTTGTCGCGGTTCGTCCTGAGGACAACGCGCTTCTCGTCAAGGGTTCGATTCCCGGTGCGCGCAACGGTATTGTTATCGTTCGCAAGTCCCTCAAGAACAATGTAATCGCGGCGAAAGCGCAGAAGGGGGCTAAGTAATCATGAAGAAGATTGACGTCACGATTGAAGAGTCGAAGTTGACGCTCGATAAGGGTGCTCAGGCGGTCAAGGACGCAGTCACAGCTATCCGTAATTGGATGCGTGCGGGCACGGCCTCGACGAAGGGCAAGGGCGAAGTCGCTGGCTCGAATAAGAAGCCTTGGAAGCAGAAAGGCACGGGCAATGCGCGTGCGGGCTTCCGTCAGTCGCCAGTTTGGCGCGGCGGTGGTGTGGCACACGGTCCTAAGCCGCGTTGCTATGACCAGAAGGTCAATAAGAAGGTCATGAAGCTCGCGTTTGCGCGCGCGTTCTCCGAGAAGTTCAAAGCGGGCGATGTCATCGTCGTCGATGAATTCTCGTTTGAAGCGCCCAAGACGAAGCTTATGGCGAGTTTCCTCAAGGAGCTCGGCGTGGATCGTACGGCGATTATCGTGCAGAAGGAAGTTGATGAAACGACCCTCCTCGTCACGAGCAATTTGCCCCGTATCGATTATTCGACGGCCGCGGCACTTGATGTGTATTCCCTCATGGTTGCGCGCAAGGTCGTTTGCGACAAGGCCGCTTTCGACGCGCTGGTTGAGCGCATTGCCAAGTAAGGAGCTGTCATGACGAACGAAGAAGTCATTAAGAAGGTTCTGATTACTGAGAAGGGCTCGCGCCTCTCGGTTGAGAATCGCTATGTGCTGGAAGTCGCGGCGTGTGCCCGTAAGCCTCAGATTGCCTCGGCAGTCGAAGCCAAGTTCGGTGTGCATGTTCTCGCGGTTCGTACGGTCAACACCAAGGGCGGTAAGCGCTATGTTCGTGGCACCCGTCGCGTGGTGACTGAACCGACTGTTAAGAAGGCGTATGTCACCGTCAAGGCTGGCGAGCGCATCGAACAAGTCTAAGGAGTAATTTCAATGGGACTTAAAACATTTAAAGCTCGTTCGTGCGGCATGCGCTTTCGCGTAGCTAGTACGCGCGACGAAATCACCGCCAAGAAGCCGGTGAAGAGCTTGACGAAGGCTGTCCGTAAGACGGCTGGTCGTAATAACCAGGGTCGCATCACAACCCGCCATCACGGCGGTGGTGTGAAGCAGCGCCTGCGCCTTGTCGATTTCAAGCGCGTCAAGGTCGGTGTGCCCGCGACAGTCAAGGAAATTGAGTATGATCCGACCCGTAGCGCTAACCTCGCGCTCATCGAGTATACGGACGGTGTCAAGAGCTACATCCTCGCGCCTGAAGGGCTCAAGGTTGGTATGACCGTTATGAACGGCCCCAAGGCTGAAGCGACGGTCGGCAACTGCTTGCCCCTCTCGCAGATTCCGCTCGGTTTGATGGTTCACGCCATTGAGCTCGTGCCGGGTCAGGGTGCGAAGATTGGTCGCTCGGCTGGTAATGCGTGCCAGATTATGGCGCGTGACGGCGGCACAGTGACGCTCAAGCTCCCCTCGGGCGAAGTTCGTATTTTCAACGGACGCTGCCTCGCGTGCGTCGGCTCAGTCGGTAATAAGGACTGGGGCTCGATTCACCTCGGCAAGGCGGGCCGCAAGCGCTACCTCGGCATTCGTCCGACGGTTCGTGGTGTGGCGATGAACCCTGTTGACCACCCGATGGGTGGTGGTGAAGGTCGTACTTCGGGTGGCAGTGATCCGCGTTCGCCGTGGGGTCAGCTCGCGAAGGGCGGCAAGACCCGCTCGCGCCGCAAAGCGTCCAACAAAGTCATTGTTAAGAGGAGGAAATAATCCATGGCACGTTCTCTCAAGAAGGGACCTTATGTCGAGGAGAGCCTCCTCCGCAAGGTCGAGAAGGCACAGGCTGGCAATAAGAAGCAGCCGATTAAGACGTGGAGCCGTCGCTCGATGGTTCTGCCTGAGTTTGTCGGCTTGACATTCGCCATCCATAACGGACGGCAGCATATGCCGATCTTCATTACTGAAAACATGGTCGGCCACCGGTTAGGCGAGTTTGCCCCCACGCGCACATTCAAGGCGCACGGCAATTCGGCTGCTAAGGTCGAGAAGAAGTAAGGAGCTTAAGACCAATGGAAGTTATCGCTCTAACCCGCAATGCGCGTATGTCGGCCGCTAAAGGTCGTCCAATTGCGCGCGCTTGTCAGGGACTTAAGGCGGCCGATGCATTGAAGGTCGTCGAGTTTTCGCCGAAGAAAGCCGCGGAAATCATCCGTAAGACGCTTTTGTCGGCAATCGCCAACGCGAAGAACAATAATGGTATTGAAGACGCGGCGAACCTCACGGTTAAGCTCTGCGTGTTCGATGAGTCGATTCGTATGCGCCGCTACTGGCCTACGGCTCGTGGCTCTGCGCACCCGATTGCGCGCCGTCTTTGCCACTGCAAGGTTGTTCTGACCGATGCCAAGAAGGAGTCGAAATAATGGGACAGAAAGTTAATCCTGTCGGTTTTCGCGTCGGCGTCAATCACGCTTGGGCGAGCCGCTGGTTCGCGGGCAAGAAGAACTTTGGCGCGTTTCTCGTCGAAGATCAGAAGATTCGCGAATTCCTCAAGAAGAAGCTCTCTGAAGCGGGTCTCTCGAAGATCCTCATCGAGCGCTTCGCTAATCGTGTGCGCGTCACATTGCTCTCCGCGCGTCCGGGCGTGATTCTCGGTCGCAAGGGCGGCGAAGTGGACGCGGTGCGCACGGAACTCGAGAAGATGACCAAGAAGGAAGTCTACATCGAGATTAAGGAAGTGCAGGGTGCTGACGCGGATGCACAGCTCGTTGCCGAATCGATTGCTCAACAGCTCGAGCGTCGTATTGCCCTCAAGCGCGCGATGAAGCGTGCGATGAAGGTCGCGATGGATATGGGAGTTGACGGCATCAAGGTTCGTGCGGGTGGCCGTATCAATGGCGCGGAAATCGCGCGTGTTGAGTGGTCGCGCGAGGGCAAGGTGCCGCTCCACACACTGCGTGCCAATATCGACTATGGTTTTGCTGAAGCGAACACCACCGCTGGCAAGATCGGTCTCAAGGTTTGGATTTGCAAGAAGGAAGGTTTCCAGGCTCGCCCGCAGCGCGGCGATCGTCGTGGTGACCGTGAAGGAGGTAAGCGCCATGCCGCTCATGCCTAAGAGAGTTAAGTACCGCAAGGTTTCAAAGGGCAATCGCTCGGGCTATGCCACGAGCGGAACAGAGCTCGCCTATGGTGAGTTCGGCCTTAAGGCGCTCACGCGCGGTTTGCTCACGGCGACTCAGATTGAGGCGTGCCGCGTTGCCATCAACCGCGAAATGAAGCGTAAGGGTAAGTTGTGGATCCGCGTGTTCCCCGATAAGCCCGTCACACGTAAGCCTATCGAAGTGCGTATGGGTGGAGGAAAGGGTAACCCTGAATTCTGGGCGGCCGTCATCCTCCCTGGTAAGGTGCTGTTCGAAATCGGCGGTGTCAACGAGGAAACTGCGAAGGAGTGCCTCCGTCTCGCGGCAACCAAGATTGGTATTCACACTAAGTTTATCACCCGCGCAGGAGTTAAGATCTGATGAGCACGGAAAATTCAAATCGCGGCACCCGCAAGATTCGCAAGGGTGTGGTCGCGTCCAAGATGGGTGCGAAGAGCGTGGTTGTCACGGTCGGTTATCGTGAACGCCACCCTGTTTATGGCAAGGTCGTCGAACGCGTGAAGAAATATCACGTGCATGACGAGGCCGATACCGCCAAGGTCGGTGACACCGTCACCATTATGGAAACGCGTCCGCTTTCCGCTACTAAGCGTTGGCGCATCGTTAAGTAAGGGAGACGGAACGATGTTACAGGAACTCTCTAATCTCGTTGTTGCGGATAATACCGGCGCTAAGCGCGCGATGTGCTTCCGCATTCTCAAGCAGCGCAAGGAATACGCCCACCTCGGCGATGTCATCCGCGTTGCTATTAAGGAGGCTACGCCTACGAGCTCCATCAAGAAGGGCTCAGTCGCGACAGCCGTAATTATTCGTACGGGCAACCCGATCCGCCGCGAGGATGGTTCGACGGTGCACTTTGACCAGAACGCGTGTGTTCTCGTCGATTCGAAGCTCAACCCCATCGGTACGCGTGTGTTCGGACCTGTGGCGCGTGAACTTCGCGACAAGAACTACATGAAGATTCTGTCCATGGCCCCGGAAGTGGTCTAATGCGAAGGAATTGATACTATGGCACTTTCTAGAATTAAAAAGAGCGACACAGTTATCGTGATTTCTGGCACTTCTGCCGGGAAGACGGGCACTGTTTTGAGCGTCGACCCCAAGAAGGGGGTCGCGGTTGTCGGCGGCGTTAACGTGCATAAGAAGGCGGTTCGTCGTACTGAAAAGCAGGCGGGCGGCATTATCGAGAAGGAACTCCCGATTCGCCTCTGCAAGCTTATGCCTTACGATGCGGAAAAGAAGTCCGCTACACGCGTTAAGGTTGGCGAAAAGGATGGCAAGAAGGCTCGCGTCGCTGTAAAGAGCGGCAAGGCTCTCTAAGCAAGGAACTTATCAAATGGCAAGACTTAAAGACGAATATGCGAGCCGGATGGTTCCCGAACTTGAAAAGAAGTTCGGCACAACCAACAAGATGCTCGTTCCGCGCCTCCAGAAGATCGTAATCAACATGGGCTTCGGCATTGTCTCGAAGGATGAGCAGAAGCAACTCGTTGACGATTTGGCGGCGATTACGGGGCAGAAGCCCCAGCTCTGCCGCGCGAAGAAGTCCATCTCGAACTTCAAATTGCGCGAGGGTATGGTCATTGGCGCGAAGGTCACGCTTCGTGGCGATCGTATGTGGGAATTCGCTGACCGACTCATCTCGGCGGCTCTCCCGCGTATTCGCGACTTCCGTGGCGTTTCTAACCGTGGCTTTGATGGACGCGGCAATTATACGCTCGGCATCAAAGAGCACACAATCTTCCCCGAACTCGTCGTGGAAGGTTCTGCGCATAGCGGTATGGATATCACTTTCGTGACCAGCTCAACTGACAATAAGGCGGCTAAGGAGCTTCTTATCTCCATGGGCATGCCGTTCGCAGGGAGGAATTAATCATGGCTAAACAGTGCTTGATTGAAAAGCAGAAGAAGACGCCTAAGTTCAAGGTTCGCGCGTACAATCGTTGTCAGCGTTGCGGGCGTCGTCACGCTTACATCCGCAAGTTCGGCGTGTGCCGTCTCTGCTTCCGTGAGCTCGCGCTCGCGGGTCAGATTCCTGGCGTAACGAAGGCCTCGTGGTAATTAAAGGAAAGGAATCCTATTATGACACTTGATCCCATTTCCGAAATGCTTACGACGATTCGCAACGGTCTGAAGGCGCGCCTTCACTCCGTCAAGTCGCCCGCGAGCAATCTTAAGGCGGAAATTGCGCGTGTCCTCAAAGAAGAGGGCTACATTTCTGACGCGGTAACGACGACGGAGTTCCCGAAGTCGCTCGTGATTACGCTGAAGTATAATGACCGCGCGGTCCCCGCGATTACGGAACTTAAGCGCATCTCCAAGCCAGGTCTGCGCAAGTTCGTCTCGGTTAGCGAAATCCCGTCCGTCCTCGATGGTATGGGTCTCGCGATTCTCTCTACTTCGAAGGGCGTCATGAGTGGCGCCGCGGCCAAGAAGGCCAAACTCGGCGGCGAGCTTCTCTGCATCGTCGCGTAATTAAGGAGCCAGAAGACAATGTCTCGAATCGGTAAAGAACCCGTCAAGCTCGCGGAAGGCGTTACAGCCACAATCGCGGGTCAGAAAGTGACGGTTAAGGGCAAGCTCGGTGAGCTTTCCTACACGATGCATGACGGCATCACGGCGAAGGTCGAAAATGGTGAAATTCTCGTGGCGTGCGTGGATGACGCGAAGCTCGGCAATTTCCACGGTCTCGCCCGCGCGCTGATCCACAATATGGTTGTCGGCGTGTCCGCAGGCTATACGAAGCAACTTTCGATTGAAGGTACGGGTTTCAAGGCTGTCCTCAAGGGCACGGAACTCGCGCTCTCGCTCGGCTTCGCCTCGCCTAAGATCTATGTCGTGCCTGCAGGAATTAAGGTCACGGTTGAAAACGATGGTCTCCAGGTCACCGTTTCTGGCTGTGATAAGGATAAGGTCGGCGAAGCCGCTGCCCGCATCCGTTCGTTCTACCCGGCAGAACCCTACAAGGGCAAGGGTATTAAGTACGTCGGCGAGCACATTCGCCGTAAACAGGGCAAGAAGGTCGCCTAACGCGCGGCACTAAGGAGAAACGATAATGAGTTTCAATCGTAAAGTTCAGCGTCAGAAGCGGCATTTGCGCCTGCGCCAACACGTCGTTGGCACAGCGGCGCGTCCGCGTATGTCGATTTGCGTGACGAACAAGAATATGTACGTCCAGTTCATCGATGATGATGCGGGCAAGACGCTTGCTTCGGCGAGCACGCTCAAGGAAAAGAAAGCCAACATCGAGGTCGCTAAGGGTCTCGGTCAGGCTGCAGCCGCCGCGGCGAAAGCGGCGGGCATCGCGACGGTCGTCGTCGACCGCGGCGGTTTCAAGTACACGGGTCGCGTGGCGGCTATCGTTGAGTCTGCCGTTGAAGCGGGACTCTCCATCAGCGCGAAGAATGAGGAGGCTAAGTAATTATGGCTATGAATCGCGATAAGCGCAATGACCGTGACGCGCAAGACGAGCTTGACGAACACACCGTGTTCATCAACCGCTGTGCGAAGACTGTCAAAGGTGGTCGTCGTATGAGCTTCTCGGCTGTCATCGTCGTCGGTGACAAAGAGGGCAAGGTTGGCGTCGGTCTCGGCAAGGCGAACGAAGTCTCTGAAGCTATCCGTAAGGGTGGCGAAGCGGCGCGCAAGGATATGCGCAAGATTACCCTTCGGGGCAAGACGATTCCGCACGATGTGGAAGGCGTTTGCGATGGCGGCCGCGTAATCCTTAAGCCCGCGCCGGACGGCACTGGACTTATTGTTGGCGGCGGTATGCGCCCTGTTCTCGAAGCGGTGGGCATCCGTGACGCGGTGGGCAAGAGCCTCGGCTCCAAGAACCGTCTCAATGTGGTTAAGGCTACTTTGAACGCGCTCAAGAAGCTCCGCTCCGAAGACGAAATCAAGGCTATCCGCGCCTAATAAAGAAAGGAATTCGAAAATGGAATTGCATTCTCTTACGAATACCGTGGGCGCGCGTTCGCGTCGTAAACGCGTCGGTCGTGGTTGTGGCTCGGGCATGGGCAAGACTTCTTGCCGTGGCCAGAAGGGTCAGAACTCTCGCAAGGGTCACAAGGGCAAGCTCGGCTTCGAAGGTGGTCAGATGCCTCTCGTGCGTCGTCTCCCGAAGCGTGGCTTCAATAACGCGGCATTCAATGCTAAGGCGCTCGCGGTTAACCTCGCCGACCTCGAAAAGAACTTCGAGGCAGGTGCGGAAATCACAGTCGCGTCTTTGGCGGCGAAGGGTTTCACGGATAACAAGCAACCCAAGATTAAGGTTCTTGCGAACGGCGAGCTCACCAAGAAGTTCACCGTCAAGGTTCCTTGCTCGGCGGCGGCCAAGGCTAAGATTGAGAAGGTCGGCGGCACCGTCGCCTAAGTCTCATCTCGAGCTCAGTAAAAGAAGTGCGGCACTCTTCGCCGCGCTCTTTTTTATAAATTCACCTTGCTAAGTGCCGATTGGTAGGGGGCGCAGTCCCTTGCGCCCCGTTTGTGCCTGCTTGTGTTTATGCCTGACAACATTGCGGCACGGCGGGCGGCAACCGTGCTAACCCGCCCTGATGCGGGCGT
>CAVLAC010000045.1:0-15638 GCA_963661055.1 bacterium
GGAAATTTAGCGGCCATTTTCACGATGTTCGCACTTTTCTTTATGATAGCGTTCGTTACGAACTTTGCTGGTTCGATGGCGGTCGTCGCCAAAAACCAGTTTAATGCTTCGGCGACCGCGTCACAGTTAGGAAGTGCCGCAAACTTCCTCGCCTACCTCTTTATGGGGATTCCTGGCGGTCTCATCCTTAAGCGCAAGGGCTATAAGTTCACCGCGCTTCTCGCGACGGCGGTTGGGTGCGCGGGTCTCGGCATTCAGCTCGCATCGGGCTATGTGGCGTCCAATCAATTCTATGTCTATATCACAGGCGCGTTTGTCGCGGGCTTCTCGATGTGCCTTTTGAATCTCGTCGTCAACCCGATGCTCAATACGCTCGGTGGTGGCGGCAATAAGGGCAACCAGCTCGTGCAGATGGGCTGCTCGCTGAACTCGGTTGGCGCGACACTCGCCCCGATGATTCTCGGTATGCTCATTGGTGGCGCGATGGACGAGGCGACGGTTGCTAAGGTCGCCCCCGCGATGCTGATTGCGATGGCGCTCTTCGCGATTGCGTTCGTTATCGTGCTCGTCTCGAAGATTCCTGAGCCGCATATGGAAACGGCGGAAGAGAAGGCGGATCGCCTCGCGGGCAAGACTAATGTCTTTACGGATATCGTGGCGACCTTGAAGTTCCGTCACTTCACCTTCGGTGCCCTTGCTATCTTCTTCTACATCACGATTGAGTCGGGCATCCCGAATATGGCGAACCTCTATATGAGCGAGATGGAAGGCGTTGGACCCGTTATTGCGGGCAGCGTGGTCGCGGCGTATTGGTTCGCGATGATGATTGGTCGTATCGTGGGTGGCGCGATTGGCAACAAGGTCAGCTCCCGCACGATGATTACGGTTCTTTCGCTGATGGGCATCGTCACGCTTCTCGCGATGATGTATATGCCCGTTAAGCTCGTGACGGTCTTTGGCAAGACAATCCCGATTTCGATGTGCCTCCTCTTTGTGTGTGGTCTGGCGACTTCCGTTATGTGGGGCGGACTTTTCAACCTCGCGGCGGAAGGGCTTGGCAAGTATGTCCCGATGGGCTCGGGCATCTTCATGGCGTGCGTATTCGGCGGCGTTTGCTTGCCTGTTCAAGGTGCGCTCGCGGGCAAGATTGGCTATCTCGGTAGCTACTGGCTTACGATTGCACTCTTCGCCTATGTCTTTATCTACGCGAACTTCCTTTCCAAGCCCACACAGCGCGCGGACTAATTGAAGAAGGAGACTTAAGCTATGCAAAACCAAGAAGTTTACGACGAACTCGTTGCTAAGTTTGAGAAGCTCTATGGCGCGAAGCCCCAAATCGTAGCCTATGCGCCTGGACGCATTGAGGTCCTCGGCAATCATACGGACTACAATGAGGGCTATGTGTTTTCTGCCGCGATTGACAAGGGCACATTCTTCGCGCTCTCACCGACGACGGACGACACCTGCGAGCTGACGGCGGCGGATTTGATGGAGACGGCGAAGTTCACGACGAAGACCGTCGCCCCCGCCAAGGAAATGACCTGGCAGAATTATGTGACGGGTACTTTCAATTGGCTCTTTGATGGCAAGCCTGAGACGGCGAAGCACGGCTTTAAGGCGGCGTTCCTCGGCAATATCCCTCTCGGGGCGGGGCTTTCATCTTCTGCCGCGCTTGAGATGTGCGCGGTTCTTGCGTTCTCTAATCTCTACGGCATTGCCAAGGACCGCACCGAGATGGCGAAGATTGGTCAGAAGGCGGAACACACCTTCGCGGGGTGTCCGTGTGGACTTCTCGACCAGGCCTCGTCTATGTACGGACAGGAGGGTGCGCTCGTTAAGAGTGACTTCCGTTATAACACTTTTGAGACCGTCTCGCTTGGTCCCAAGGTCGCGTTTATGATGGTCAAGACGAACGCGAAGCATGCGCTCGTTGATGGAGCCTACGCCTCGCGGCGTGCGGCGTGCGAGGACGCGGCGAAGTTCTTTGCGAAGGTTCTGCGCAAGCCCGTCACGCACCTACGGGATGTGACGGCGGCGGAATGGATTCTCTATCGCGACGGACTCGATGAGACGGTCGCTAAGCGCGCGGTGCATCCGATTGGTGAAGATGAGCGCGTTCTTCAAGGTGCGGAACTCCTTAATAAGGGGCTTCTGAAGGAATTTGGTGCGTTGATGTTTGATTCCCACGAATCGAGCCGCAAGTGGTTCGAGAATTCGTGCGAGGAGCTGGACGCGGTCGTTGACGCTGCGAAGACGATACCTGAGGTTTACGGTGCGCGTCTTTCGGGCGGCGGTTTCGGCGGCAGTTGCTGCTTGCTCGTCGACCCGACTGCGGCGGATAAGATTGCCGCGACTATCACGGCGGCGTATAAGACGCGCTTCGGTGATGAACCCCAGTGTAGCCTTATTAAGCCCTCGGCAGGCGCTCACCTCGTTGACTAAAACTTGTCAGGAGAGAAGGATACTATGAAGCGGATAATTTGTTCGGTAGCGTTACTTTCCACGACCTTAGCCCCGCTCGCGTGGGCTGAGGACGCGGAAGCGGAAGTCGAGAATGAAGAGGCGGCGGAACCAGCTTCTGCCAAGACTTCCGCTAAGAAATACTTCCACATTTTGCCGCTTTGCTCGCGTATCGAAGGCAAGGTCGAAGTTCTCGCGCTCGGTGGGAGCGAGTGGAAGGTTGCCGAAGAAGGGCGGGCGTATCCGCTGGGGACGACCTACCGCACGCTGACCCGCGAATCACATGTCACGCTCGCGTTTGGCACGGAGTCCCTCGTGAAGATGGCGGGCGTGGGGTCGTTCTCGACGAGTGTAAAGCCGCTTGGTGATAAGACGCGGGAAGTCATCCTTGGCTCGGGCGAGATTAATGTATCTTTGCCGCGTACGCTCCCGAAGGGAAGCTTCACGGTTTCCTCGCGCGGCTTTGTGGCTTCGGATCTCGCGGGCGACTCGCGTTATACGACCGAGCAGCTAGCGGATGGCGATAAGGTCAATATCCGTTGTGTGACAGGCGTTCTTTCGGTGAAGGGGCGGCATTTTGAGGTGCTACCTATGCGCGCGGCACAGGAGTTCTCGATTCGCACTTCGCAGGACGCTCTCGCGACAATCATCTATGGCGAAAGTGGCGACCTTACGCTTGTGCTCGACCAGGGCGCGGTGCGTGAGGCGGACCCTGAATCGGGTGAGGAGAAAGTCGTTGAGAAGACGCTCGAGTGGAAGCTTACGCCGAAGACCTCCGTTCGGATTCTCCGTGCGGTACCTGACATTGGTGAGCGCTTGGCGGTCACGGTGATGACTTTCAATGCGAGTGAAGAGCTTATGAATCGCTGTGCTTTTACGGAAGGCCGTCCCGAGGTCAATACGGGAGAGCTCCAGAAACACGAGAAGAGCGAGGAAGAGTTAAAGGCTGAGAAGGCGCGCGCCGAGAAGGCGAAAGCGTTGCTGGGCGCGGACGCGCAGGGTGGCGCGGCGGCTTCTGAGGACGCGGCGGAACCTGCGGCGGACTCCTCCAGCGAAGAAGATGCAGATTTCTAATTCAAAACTAAGTCTAAATAGAAGGCAAACTACAAAAAATGGTTATTCAGCAGTTTAACAAGTTAATTCGCAACAAATGGGTCTGGGGCGCATTCGCAATCATTGTCTCCGCCGCGTTTTGCTTCGACGATTTATTCTCAACGCGTTCGAATGAGGCGCGGGCAATTGGTGAGGCGGGCAAGCTCGGTAATGAGGATGTCTCCGCCGCCGATTTCACGGATTGCGTGAACTTTGTGAAGGATTCCAATAAATCGCGCGATGCCTACAGTTTTGGCAAAGTGAATCAAGAGGCGTGGAAAGTTTACGCGGCACTTAAGGTAGCTGAAAAGGATGGCGTGAAGATTAGTGATGCTCGTCTCGCGGAGCGCATCCGTATGATGTTCTCCTTCGGTGACGGCTTTAGCTCAGCACGCTACGAACAGCTCGTGCGGGAACGCCTGCAGAAGACCCCGAAGCAATTTGAGGAATCCCTTCGCCTTTCGCTTACGCTACGCGATGGGCTTATGCATACGCTCTTGGGCGCGGCAGTTTGGGTTTCGCCTGAGGAAGTCGAGCGCAAGCTCGCGGACTTCACCGATAAATACACCGTCAAAGTGGCGCGGTTTACGCAATCCGCCGCCGAAGCGAAGGCTGTGAAGATCGATGACGCGGGTTTGAAGGCGTGGTATGATAAGAATTCTGAGTCCCTCGCGCTCCCTGAGCGTATGCGGATTCGTTTCATCCGCTACAGCGCGGGCGATACCAACCTCCTCGCCAAGATGTCCGTATCTGAAGATGAGATGCACGATTACTATGATACCTCTACCGAACGCTACACGGTTAAGGGCACGAACGGGATTGAAACCGTTAAGACCTTCGATGAAGTGAAGGGCGAAATTGAGAAGGAATTGCGCCGCGTCGCCGCAGTTGAATGTTTAACGACGAACCTGCAGCGCCGCGCTTATGCGAACTTGGCGCAGGGCGAAAGTGCCGCGAAGTCGCGCCTTGATGAAATTGCGAAGGCGGATGGACAAAAGGTTCAAACCAGCGATTGGTTCTCGCTTGATGGTGCGGTTGTTAAGGGCTTTATGTCCGTGACGAGCGACATTCTCCCGGGTGCACGCGGCTTTGAAGAGACGGTTGCGGAACTCGATAGCGAGTCGGAGGATCTTCGTTATGGCGTCATCGCTTCCGACAAGAATGTGTGGCTCATTGAGAAGCTCGATGTCAGCCCCGCGCATACACCTACTTTCGAAGAAGCGAAGTCGAAGATTAAGAATCGCGCGTTGAATGACGCGAAGGAAGAGGCGTTCAAGGCTTCCATTGCCAAGATTATCGCGAAGGGTACGAATGCCGTCCTTACGGCAAAGAATGTTTCCACGAACCTCTCGTTCGTGGTGGCGGAACTCTCGGCGGAGGCATTTGCCGACCAGCGTGAGATTGCGAAAGCCGCGATGAAGCTTAATCCAGGCGAGATGTCCGACCTCGTTATGCTCCCGAAGGTGACGCCCAATACCTTGCACGGACTCGTCGTTGTTTGCGAGGCGCGTGAGCCTGGCGACCTCATTACGCGCAGTATGCGCGAGGAGTCGATGCGTAGCGAGTTGATGTATAGCCAGTTGCCTGATCTCTATGAGGCGTGGCTTGATGATAACCTTAATCGTCAAGGCTATACGACAACAACACTTTCGTCCACCGAAGAAGCGGAAGTCGCCGAATGACACTCGCCTTTAAACGCATCCATCCCGAAGCGGTTTTGCCCGCATATGCTCACGAGAGTGACGCGGGGATGGATATTCGTAGCGTCGCCGAAGTCGTAATCCCTGCGCGAGGGCGTGCACTCGTCCCTACGGGGCTCGTCGTCCTTCTGCCGCCGAATTATGAGGCGCAGGTGCGGCCGCGTTCGGGGCTCGCGCTCAAGAGTGGCATAACCGTCCTCAATACGCCTGGTACAATTGACGCGGGCTATCGCGGCGAAATTGGCGTTATCCTCTTTAATACGACTGATACGGACTTCGCGGTTCATAAAGGCGACCGCGTGGCGCAAATCGTCATTGCGCCTGTGACGCGTGCCGAGGTCGTTGAGACGGATACGATAGAAGAAACGGACCGTGGTGCGGGTGGTTTTGGCTCGACAGGCGCGAAGTGAGGGCTTATGCTGAAGCTTTATAAATATGGCGAGCAGGTTCTGAGGGAGAAGTCTCAGGAAGTTCCGTTCGTGACCCCCGCCTTGCGTGAATTAGCGGTGGGGATGTTAGAGCTTATGTATGAATCGCGGGGTGTCGGGCTCGCCGCTGAGCAGGTGGGGCATACGGAACGCCTTTGTGTGATACATGTTCCGCCTGAATGCGACAGTGAAGAAGACGCGGCATTTAATGCGCCGATTCAGATGCCGCTCATTATGTTCAATCCGCATATTGTTGCGCGTGAAGGGTCTCAGCGCGATAAGGAAGGGTGCTTGAGCTTCCCAGGCGTAGGCGGCGAAGTGACGCGGGCACAGCAGGTGACCTGCCAGTACCTCGATGCGGAAGGCAAGCCCCAAATGATTGTGGCACGCGGATTCTTGGCGCGGGCGATTCAGCATGAGACGGACCACCTTGACGGCGTTTTGTATGTGGACCATATGTCCGCGATGGAAAAGCTTGTTCTTGCGCCCAAGCTGAAGAAGCTTGTGAAGAAGAACGGTGGCGTGAGCTAAGACTAAAGTCGGGCGAGGAGAATAAAAAGAGGCGCGGCACTTTCTGCCGCGTCCCTTTTTTGTTGCACGCTCGTCCCGTCGCTTACTTGACGACGATGACCGAGTTGAAGGTACCCTGGTCATTCGGGACGGCGTTCGTGTTCTCGGGATCCGCACACCAAGTTCCATCAATCACAAACTTGTATTGATATTCGCCTGGCACGAGGTTGACGGTGGCGGTGTAGAGACCTTGCCGCGCCTTGTACGCCATCTTCTTGGCGGTGGGATCCCACTTGTTGAAGCACCCGGCGACATAAACGGCTTTGCCCTTATCGGCGTGAACCGTGAATGTGACGGACTTCTTCGCCGCCTTCTGCTCGGCCTTGCAGCCGCCAGATTTCGCGGTTTTCTTAACGGCTTTCTCGGCCGTCGCACACTTTTTTGCGCACTTACTTTTCATCTTTTTGCTCACTTTCTCTGGCTGGTTCTCGGGGTGAGAGCCTAGCGTGCCAGATTCGCTACCTTATAGTATCTCAATTTTTTGATAAAAAGTCAACCCCAAATGTTAAAAAATATAGTATAATGTTAGGGCAATGGATGAATCAGCAAGATTAAAGTTCTGGCGCTGGATGACGATGGTACTGGTTACGGTCGCCCTCATTGGGGGCGGTGTAATCATTTATCCTGTCTATCAACGCTCGTGTGCCCTTAGGCAACAAGAGGCGGAACTCTCTGCGCGCATCGCCGAGAGAGACCGCGAAATCGCCGCGCTCGTCGAACAGCGTCGGCGCTTCAAGACCGACCGTGACTTCGTGGAGTCCATCGCCCGTAAGCGTGCGCACCGCGTCTTCCCGGGCGAGCTCGTCTTTATCTTTGAGGATGACTAATGAAACGCTTCCTTCGATTTCTGATTGGGCTACTGCTTCTGCCCGCCTGCTGGGGCGTGGGCAAGACCTTCGTGCACGCGATTGCCGCGACGAGTGGTAGCTTCTCGGTCGGCACATTTTCGCTTCTCGGGGGCGTCCTCGTTTTCATTTTCGCGTGGATGGCTCTGCCGCGCCCCGTGCGCACTTATGTGCTCGGTCACGAGCTCACTCACGCGCTTTGGGGGCTCTGCTTTGGGGCGATGCCTTCCGACCTCAAGGTTTCCGAGACGGGCGGCAGCGTGAAGCTCACAAAGTCTAATCTCCTCATTACCCTCGCGCCGTACTTCTTCCCATTCTACACCTTCCTTGTCATAATTGCCGCGCTTGTTACCTACGCCTTTTTGCGTCCGTTGCCTGTCATTCCCCTTTGGCTCTTTATGATTGGCTTTACGTGGGCGTTTCATATTCTCTTCACGCTGGAGACGCTCTCCCAAGCCCAGCCCGATGTTAAGCTTTATGGACGCCTCTTCTCGTGGACTTTCATCTTCATTGTGAATGTGCTCATCGTCCTCGCGTGGCTTGCGGCGACGACGGAACTTACCTTTGCCGCGCTCGGCGGCTTTCTTGTGAGGGATATTCTTGCCGCCTACATCGGGACGGGCGAGCTCCTCTGGAGCGGCATCCGTGCGCTCATCAACCTCTTCAAGTCGAATAACTAGCATATGTATCCTGATCTCATCAATCTCGGCTTTTTGCACCTGAAGACCTACGGATTTTGTATGGCGCTCGGCTTCTTGTTGAGCTGGAAGATGATTGAGTGGCTCTCAGGCCGCAAGGATCTTTCGAATTTGCTCCTCGGACTTATGCTCGCGGGGGTAGTGGGCAGTCGCCTCGCCTATGTCATTGAGAATTGGCGGACGGAATTTGCCGCGCAACCGTTCGCGGCACTTCGTGTTTGGGAAGGGGGGCTTGTTTTTTATGGTGGGCTCATCCTCGCCATTGTTACTTTCTTCGTCTGGTGCCGCGTCAAACATGAGAAAGCCTTTGACCTCGCGAACCTTTTTGCCGCCGTCATCCCCCTCGGGCACGCCTTCGGACGCATTGGGTGCTTCTTCTTTGGCTGTTGCTTTGGGCGGCAGTCCACTTCGTCGCTCGCGGTGGTATTCCCCGTGCATTCTCCCGCGTGGTATACGCAAGTTCGGGAAGGACTTCTGCCGCCGAACGCCGTCTGCTCCTTGCCCGTACTCCCCACTCAACTCTTCGAGGCGGCGGCTTTATTCATCCTTTTCGCGGTTATGCTCATCGTCTACCGCCGCGCGCGGCAATTAACGGCGGGCACTTACTTGATTCTCTATGGACTCTTGCGGTTTGGACTCGAGTTTCTGCGTGACGACCCCCGCGCACACCTCGGGGTGCTTTCCATTGGTCAAGCGATCTCAATTGGTATGTTAATCTTAGGCATTGCCTTCCTCATCTATGGGAACTATCAGCGTAATCATCGGTAAGGACGACTTCCTCGTCAACGAAGCTGCCAAGAAGCGGGTAGGGGCGTGCCCCTCCGTCGAAATCATTGACGCTTCGGCGACGACAAATGCGGGGGACCAACTCGCGTCCCTTCAAAAGGCGCACGAGAGCTACTTTACGCCTCCGTTTTTTGAGCCCGAGAAGATTACTTGGTGGCGCAATGTGAAGTTTCTGCCAGGTGCACGCCTGAAGGGCGATGATGAGGGGGGTGCGGAAGATAAGATTTCCGAAGAAGTGAAGACGGCACTTGAGACCTTCGCTGAGCAACTCGCCGCCGCACCCGTCCCTGCCAACCAAAGTTTCATCCTGACCGCTCCGAGCCTACTTAAGACGAGCATCTTCGCGAAGCGTCTCAAGGCGGCGGGTGCGGAGTTCGTTACGTTCGAAGAAGAAAAGAAGGACTTCGCCAAGCAAAAGACTGCCCTCGAGCGGGCACAAGAATTTGCTAAGGAGGAAGGCTTTAGTTTTGCGCCTGGCGCGGCGGAAGCCTTTGTCGCGCGTGTTGGCAATGATACCCGCTCTCTTTTGCAAGAGACCCGCAAATTGCGCGATTACCTCGAGCCAGGCGCGAAGACCGCCACGGCGGCGGATGTCGCCGAGATTTCCTCGCCAGGCGTGGGTATCGAGTCTTCCTCGTGGGCGGTGACGGACGCTCTTGGCGCACGCGATACTGCCGCGCTAGTGGAGGCTCTCAGGCGATTTGAGACGGAAAATGGCTTTGCCGTCTTTATGACGACGGTCGCCGAGAAATATATCCGTCAGCTCCTCGAACTTAAAGCGGCGCAGGAGGCGGGCGAGCCCAGCCCCCTCGAGAAGTTATTCCATCCGTTTGTTTTCCGTAAGATGTGCGGATTTGCCGCGAAGTGGTCGCTTATTGAATTGCGCCGCGCCCGTGAGAGGCTTATGGTTTTGAGGGAGAAGATTGTCACTTCCTCAGGCGCGGCAGATAAGCTGATTTTCACGGAACTTATCCGTATTTGCAAAGGGACATCTCGTCGGGGGCAACGCTAATGGAACATCGAATGCTTAATCTCGCCCAAGCCGCCGCCGCGGCACATGTGGACGCTAATGAACTCAAACATTGTGCACAGCGCGGAGAAATTGCTGCGCAGAAGCGGGGGGACGATTGGTTCTTTGCCTCAGGGGATGTTTTAGAGTGGGCACAGCGCAACTTGCTCGTTGAGAGCGATAAGGAACTCGCGCTTAGCCATCGCGAAATGAATGACGCGCGACGTAAGAGCAAGGCGCTTTTGGAATTGACCGACCTCTTGGTGACGGAATCGATAGACCTCGCCGTGCCCGCAAAGACCAAGGCGGGAATGATTCGGGATATGGCAGATTTAGCGGTCAAGTCAGGGCTCGTCTATGATGTAGAAGGACTCTTTGCCGCGCTTCAGGCACGCGAGGAGGCGGCTTCCACTGCCGTCGGTGAAGGCGCGGCATTTTTGCATCCGCACCGCCATGACCCCTACTTCTTCGAGCGCACCTTCCTCGCTTACGGACGCGCATTGCGGCCCGTCTTCTTTGGAGCACCCGACGGAGGTGCTACGCGGCACTTCTTTGTCATTTGTGCGACAGATCACGAGGAGCATCTGCATATTCTCGCCCGTCTCGCCATTCTGGCTCACGGCTCAGATTTGCTCGAGCGACTGGACGCGGCAGAATCGGTGGAGGATGTGCGCGCCGCGTTCCACGCCGCCGAAGAGGAATATAAGAACTAAGTGCGTTAAAAATGGTATAATATTCTTATGACTTTGATAGAGAAGATAACGAAACTGATTCGCGAGACGAGTTCCTCGCTTTCGGCGGATGTGGAAGCGGCGCTGGGCAAAGCCTTGCGGCGTGAGACGAAGGGCAGTTCGGCGCAGGTCGTCCTCAAGACTATCCTCGACAATGTGGCTCTCGCCCGCCGCCAAGGTACACCAATGTGCCAAGATACTGGTACTCTCACCTTCTTTGTGGACGAGAAATTGCGCCGCCGTGTAACTCCTCGCGTCATTTCCGCCGCCGTTGCCGCCGCCACCGCTAAAGGCTACTTGCGCAAGAATTGCTTGGACGCGGTATCGGGGGCTTCGTATGATGATAATTGTGCGGTGGGGGCACCCGTTATCCATTATGGAGACCACGAGGGCATAACCTTGCTAATGAAAGGCGGCGGCTCAGAGAATATGTCGCGGCAGTATTCGCTTCCCGATGCAACACTTGGGGCAGGGCGCGATATGAAGGGCGTGAGAGCGTGTATCCTCGATGCTGTTCAGAAGGCGCAGGGCTACGGATGTGCCCCTGGTATTCTCGGGGTTTGTATCGGGGGTGACCGCGCCACGGGATTCGCCGTAGCGAAAGAGCAACTCCTTAGAGACTTGGGCGATAAACCTGAAAGTGCCGCGCTCGCGAAGTTGGAAGCAAAACTCTTAAAGGAAGCCAATTCGCTGGGCATTGGTCCTATGGGGCTCGGCGGCAAAACGACGCTACTTGGACTTAAAATCGCCGCGCGACCCCGCGTCCCCGCGAGCTTCTTTGTCACGGTCGCCTATATGTGCTGGGCGGCGCGGCGACGGACACTTAAGATTTGAAAGGGTATACTATGATTAAGCTCGAGTTCCCTTTTACGAAAGATAAAATCCGCGCCCTCAAAGCGGGCGATGCCGTTTCGCTCTCGGGGCGTATCTATACGGGGCGGGATAAGTTCCATAAGTACTTCGCCGACGGCGGGAAGTTGCCTGTCGACTTTGCGGATGGCGCACTTTATCACTGCGGACCCGTTATTTTGCCTAAGGGCGACGGATGGCGTGTCGTCGCGGCGGGCCCCACAACGAGTGTGAGGGAGAATCCGTATGAACCCGCCTTCATTGTCAAGAGTGGCGTGAGGGTCATCATTGGGAAGGGCGGAATGGACTCCGCCACGCTCGCCGCAATGAAAAAGTATGGATGTGTCTATATCCAAGCCGTGGGAGGTGCCGCCGCGCTAAGTGCCGCGTCCGTTAAGCGTGTCGCGGGGGTGTCTCTACTTAAAGAGTTTGGCGCGGCGGAAGCCGTTTGGCACTTTGACGTAAGTGACTTTCGTGGTGTCGTCGCTATGGATTCGCGCGGCGCTAGCCTCTTCACCCAAGTCGCCTCCACTTCCACCGCTAAACTCAAACAACTGCTCGGAAAGAAGTAACGGCTATGAAGCTTGTAATCATAGGTGATGGTGTTGAGCGTGCGCGGTTAGAGGCATACGCAAAAGATAGCGGACTCGAGTTTAAGGGCGCACTCCCTCACGCGGCAGTTCAAGAGGAAATGGCGAAGTCAAAGGCGCTTGTTCTGCCGAGTGAGTGGTATGAGGGGATGCCTATGACGCTTTTGGAGGGATTCGCATCCGCCACCCCTTGTGTTGTGAGTGATTTAGGACCGCTCCCCGAGATGGTTAAGGATGGAGCTGTTGGCGAAGTCTTTAAGGCTGGGAATGCGGACGCTCTCGCCGCCGCGCTTAAACGGCTATTAGAGCGCAAAGACTATCCCGAGATGTGTACTGCCGCGCGTCGTGAGGCGGAGTCTAAGTGTTCCGAGGAAGTCAACTATAAGCGCCTTCAAGAAATATACGGCAATGCCAAACGCGTTCTACTTGTGCATAACTACTATGGATCTTCCGCTCCGAGCGGTGAGAATCAGGTCTTTGAAGCCGAAAAAGCAATGCTTGAGAAGCGTGGCATTGAGGTGCGGACTTTTGTTCGCCAATCGGATACCATCCGTTGCGGAGGTAAGTTGCGCCGCCTGTGGGGAATGCTGAAGGGTGCGGCAAGTACTGTGGGGAATCCGTTTGCTGCGCGAGCTCTTTCGCGTGAAATCCGTGCATTCCGTCCTGAGGTCGTACACTTTCATAATGTCTTCCCGCTTATTTCGCCACTTGGCTTTCGTGCGGCACATCGGGCGGGAGCGCGGGTTGTCCTTACGCTTCATAATTACCGCACGGTTTGCGCGGCGGGGATTCCTATGCGTGAAGGGCGGGTGTGTACGGACTGCTTTGGCGGATGTGTCGCCCCTGCACTTCGCCACCGTTGTTATCGCGGCAGTCTGTTCGCGACGGCTCCGCTTGCGCTGAACATCTCACTCTATCGACGACACCTTGCGAAGTGGGTGGATAGGTTCATTGCCTTGAGTGAATTCCAGCGTGGCAAAATGGTGGCGTGTGGATTCCCTGCTGAGAAGGTTGTTGTTAAGCCCAACTTTGTAAAGATAGCGGACGAGAAGATTGTTCCGCCCAGTGAACGCAAGGATGAAATCCTTTATGTCGGACGCCTCTCACCCGAGAAGGGCGTACATACACTCTCAAGGCGTGGGCAAAACTTGCCAAAAATGTAGGGGGGGGGTAATTTATGCGAGTTATAGTGTTGAGTTTGTTGGACTCTGCGACAAGGCAAAAGTGCAGGAATATATGCGTCGCGCGAAGGGACTTGTTTTGCCGAGCGAGTGCGAAGAGACCTTTGGTCTTGCCGCTGTGGAAGCCCTCGCGGAAGGAACGCCACTTGTTGTGAGTAATCTTGGCGCACTCCCTGAATTTGTCTAAGCAAGATTTGCTATTGCGTGGTGGGGGCGGTTGTGCTATAATAAGCGGCAATGGAGAGAGATGAGATCACTTTCAGTCATATGGATTCATAAGCCCGCCGACGATGATGCGCGGCGGATGCCGATTGTCGAGTATGGACTTTCGGACGCTTTCCGCGAGTTTTGTGGTGAGGCGTATAATGTGCGTATGCCGCTCGAGTATCCTCCGTTGCGGCTTAAGACGGTAGCCTCGCCCGAGGAACTGCCGCGCGCGGTGTTTAATGGTGGCTGTTGTCGCAATGGGCTTACGGACTGCGGACAGGAGCTTTGCCTTCTGTTGATGGACGACGAGTTCTTTGGTGCGCGCATTGGCTCGCTTACCTTGCGGGCGTGGCTAAAGATATTCCTGCCCACTCTGCCGCGTGTCGTCATTACCTATCCTGGACACGAGATTGTGGCAGTACCCCAGCGGCGGTGGGCGAAGAAGCCCGCCTGCATCTTTGAAGAGCCTGCCCGTAACCATGACCGCCTTGTGCACCTCTTTAAGTCCTTCTGGATGCCGCGCTTTTGGTATGCACTAAAGCAGTATGTGCAAGTTAAGGCGGGCACGAATTGGCATACGCCAGGTCATTCGGGGGGGAATGCTTTCGCGACATCTCCGTTTTTGCGCGGATACTATGAGGCGTTTGGCTCGATGATTTTCCGCTCTGACCTCTCCGTTTCGGTGGAATCTCTCGGCGATCTCTCGAGCCCTGAAGCGCGTACGCCACTTTCGGAGGCTCAGAAGCTCTCGTCGGAAATCTTTGGTACGGCTTTGAGTTGCTATGTGACGAACGGAACTTCCACCTCCAACAAGGCAATGCTTATGACCTTGTTGAAGCCAGGCGAGACCGTGTTTGTAGATAGAAACTGCCACAAGTCTGTCCATCACGCGATTGTTATGTCGGGCGCGGTGCCCCATTATCTGCCGTCTCATTGGAATGCACGGCTTGGGGTGTGGGGGCCTGTGAAGTTGACGGATATTGTCCGTGAGCTCGACAATTGCCCGACCGCCCCCAAGCTCCTCATTTTGACGACCTGCACCTATGAGGGGGTGTTGTATCCTGTTTGGGAAGTTGCCCGCATTTGTGAGGAGCGCGGCATTCTTTTCTATGCGGATGAAGCGTGGGCGGGGTACTTGAGTTTTCATCCGTATTACACCCACGGTGCCACGGCGACAGGCGACATTCAGCGCTATAACGCAGTGAATGGCTATCACGGAGCACACTTTGCGGTGCAGTCGACCCATAAGACAATGGCGGCATTCTCGCAAGCCTCGATGATTCATGTCTCAACGGGCTTTAAGCGGCTACTTGAGGAAGATTCCTCGCCAAAGTTCCGTTGGCTCCGCCGCCGCTTTGCCCTCCACGGGCACGGCTCCTACGAGAAGTTCGTTCACGACCTTCGGGAAATGCTCCGTTATTGGCACTCAACTTCGCCGCACTATCCGTTTCTTGCGACTCTCGACATTGCGGGGGTGCAGATGCGCCTAGAGGGTATGCGGCTTCTCGATGAGCGTCTACGCTGGGTCTCGGCGTTCCGTGCCCGCGTCGCCGCCGAGTGCGGCATTCCAGAGGATGAGGCATTTGCCACGCTTTCGGAAATTGCGGGCGGCGATGGATGGTCCGAGGCGGGCTACGCGAAAGACCCCTTGAAGATTGTGCTTATGCTCAAGAGCAAGGAGGCGTGCGCGGCATTTCGTAAGGCGCTTCGTAAAGCGCGCATTCAGTGGGAGAAGTCATCTACGACAACTATCCTCTTTCTAGTCACCATTGGCACTCAAGAAGAGAACTTCGAGGACTTGTTCCGTGTCTGCCGCCTGAATCGTGAGCTCATTGGTCGCCCCAAAGAGCCGCCAATTATTCGTCCGACGGTAAATGACGCGGTCGCGGCACAGCCTGTCGTCTTGCCTCACGCCGCCGCGCTTTGTGACGGAGAACTTGTTACCCTCGCCCAGAGCGTGGGGCGTATCGCTTCACAATTTGTTGTGCCGTATCCGCCCGGCATCCCCGTCTTCTTGCCAGGGCTTCGTATAACGGACGAGATGGTGCATCTCATTGAGGATGTCATTGCCTCAGAAGGGCCTGGCGCGGTGCACGGACTCTTCTGCCGCGGCGAACACGCCCCCTACTATGTCGAAGTCCTCAACCGCGACGAAGAACGCCGCTTCGCCACTAATTAGGTCAAAGTTAAAGGTTAAGGTCAATAATGGAAGGTCTATCAATTACGAGTTTTGCTTTGTCCGTAATGCGAAAGGTAGGGGCATGTGTCCCGCGTGACCGCCGCGTTAGGTTTTTAACACAGAGGCACAAAGGCACAGAGACACAGAGCAGTGGGCTGTTGCGCGTTCAGCGTGCATTGGAAGAAGCTGGATTTCCCTCCCTTGAAGTAGAAGACTTTGGAAATTCCCTTCGCCTCGTCGTCAAGCGTACCCCCGCAAAGCGCATGGGGGGTAATGTGGGGGGTAATATAGGGGGTAATAGGGGGGACAATAG
>CAVLAC010000046.1:0-15407 GCA_963661055.1 bacterium
TACGCGTGAAAGGCGGCAAGAGACCGCGCAACGACGGGTCGGGCGACACCCGCACGAGTCGCCTTCCACTTCTCTATGCCTCTGTGCCTCTGTGTTAAAAACACATACCCAAAGAAGGTTGCGGGGGTGGGTTTGTTGTTTTTGTGTTTTTGGGGTTGCGAAAAAGCCGCATAAAAGATATAATATAAGGACTAATTTTGAAAGGAACAGAAATGTCTAGAGCATATAACTTTTCGGCCGGTCCGGCTACGCTACCGCTAGAGGTTCTCCAGCAGGTGCAAAATGACTTGGTGGACTACAAGGGCAGCGGGATGTCCGTTATGGAAATGTCCCACCGTGGCAAGGACTATGATCAGATTCATGAAGAGGCGATTGCCGACTTCAAAGAGCTGACCGGCATTGGCGATGATTACCAAGTCTGCTTCATTCAGGGTGGCGGGTCGATGCAATTCGCGATGATCCCGATGAACTTCCTCGGTGCAGGCGAGACGGCGGACTACGCGAATGAGGGCACTTGGTCGGGCAAGGCGATGAAAGAGGCTCAGAAGGTTGCCGCGTGCCGTGACGCGACGGTGAATGTCGTCGCTGATTGCGCGAAGGATATCCCGACACGCATGCCGCGCGACGATGAGTGGGAGTTTTCCGCGAATGCCGCGTATACCCACATCTGCACGAACGAGACGATTTCGGGTGCGCAGCTCAAGAAGATTCCTGAAGTGAAGGGGTTGCTCTTCGCGGATATGTCGTCCGACATTCTCAGCTCGCCGCGCGACTACACGAAGTTTGATCTCTTCTACGCGGGTGCTCAGAAGAACCTTGGTCCTGCGGGTATGGCGGTTGTCGCGATTAAGAAGGATTTGGTCGCTAAGGGCAATGACAAGATCCCGACGATGCTTCAGTATCGTACGCATGCGGATAACAACTCGCTCTACAATACGCCCCCGACCTTCACGATTTATGTCTTCGGGCAGGTCATGAAGTGGGTGAAGAAGATGGGCAAGGAAAATCTCTTCAAGCTCAATGATGAGAAGGCGAAGAAGATTTACGATGTCCTCGACGCGAGTAGCTTCTATAAGGGCACGGCGCTCCCTGAGTTCCGTTCCAATATGAATGTTACCTTCACGACCCCGAACGCCGACCTCGATAAGCTCTTTGTGGAAGAGGCGAAGGCACTCGGTATGAGCTCTCTTAAGGGACACCGCTCGGTGGGCGGCATCCGCGCGACAATCTACAATGCCTTCCCGATGGCGGGCGTGGAGGCACTCGTCGCGTTTATGAAGGACTTCGAAAAGAAGAACGGTTAAGGGAACTTGGCGACGAGGAGATTTTCGCGCTATGGAACTTAAAGGTACGATTACGGCTCTAGTGACACCTTTCACGACAGAAGGTGCCGTGGACTACGGGGCGCTCAAGGCGCTCGTTGACGCGCAGACTGCCGCGGGTATCGAAGGCATTTGTTCCGTCGGTACAAGCGGCGAGTCGCCGACTCTTTCGCCTGAAGAGCATCACAAGGTCATTGAAAAGACCATTGAGTATGCCGCAGGCAAGTGCCGCATTATCGCGGGAACGGGTGCGAATGCGACGGCGGAAGCGGTCTCGCTCACGAAAGCCGTGCTCGCGATGGGTGGGGCGGATGCCTGCTTGCAGGTGACGCCTTATTACAACAAGCCGAATGCGGAAGGGCTCTATCGTCACTTTATGACGGTCGCCAACCTCGGTTTGCCCGTTGTCCTTTACAATGTACCTGGTCGCTCGGGCAAGGAGATTCCGCTTGATGTCGTAGCGCGTCTCGCGAAGCATCCGAATATCGTCGCGATAAAAGAAGCGGCGGGTTCGGTTGAGCGCGTCTCGGCTATCAAGAACCTCGTCCCTGATTTCACGGTGCTCTCGGGCGATGACTCGCTTACGCTCCCGATGATTTCGGTTGGGGCGCAAGGCGTAATTTCCGTCGCCTCGAATGTCATCCCGAAAGGGATGGGCGATATGGTGCGCTTCGCTTTGGCGGGAGACTTCGCCGCCGCGCGTAAGCTTCACCAGAAGTTCTATCCGCTCTTCCATAACCTCTTCATCGACACGAATCCTGTGATGGTGAAGGAGGCGTTGGCTTTGCGGGGACAGATTGCGCGGGCATTCCGCCTGCCACTTTGTGAAACGACGGAAGCGAACCGCGCGACTATGCGTGAGACGCTCGCGAAACTCGGTCTTGTCTAATGCGAATTGGCTACGGATACGATTCGCATGTTTTTGACGCCGCTAGGCCTTTGGTGCTAGGCGGCGTTCTCATTCCGAATGCGCCAGGACTCAAGGCGCACTCGGATGGCGATGTCCTCATCCATGCGCTCATTGACGCGCTCTTTGGGGCAATTGCCCAGGGGGACATTGGTTCGCACTTCCCCGACACGGGCCCTCAGTGGGCTGGAGCGGACTCCGCCCAGCTCCTCGGCGTGGCGATTCAGGAGGTTCGCGCGGCGGGCTATGAGCTCGAGAACTTAGACGCGACCGTCATTTGTGAAACGCCGCGCTTGAGACCCCACATTGATAAGATTCGTGCACGCCTCGCGGAAATCTTAGGCGTGGATGTAGGGTATATTTCGGTTAAGGGTAAGACGAACGAGAAGATGGACGATGTAGGCGCGGGGCGCGGCATTGTGGTTCACGCGGCGGTGCTTCTGCGTTAATTAGGGTGGTGGCAATGGAGCGGGGAGTGTGTAGAGAGCGACTTTTCGCGAGAACACTCGCTGTTCTCCTGCTTTCCGCCGCGCCTTCCGCTTACGCGATTGATGCCTCTAACCGCTATAGGAGTCCCCGTAACCCTGAACGCGCCATCCGTTCCTCGACGGAACTCATCGTCCTCCACACGACCGAGGGCGCGGCACGCGGTTCGCTCAACAAGCTTTCCGAGCGCGGCGAATGCCACTTTTGTGTGACAGAAGAAGGGACTGTCTACCGCATTGTTGACCGCGACCGCGAAGCTTTCCATTCGGGACGCTCAATGTGGAAGGGCAAGGAAGATGTCGATAAGTTTTCCATTGGCATTGAGTGTGTCGGCTACCACGATAAGCCTATGCCGCTCATCCAGCTCAAAGCGATAGCCCAACTCGTCTCGGAATTGCAAGCCATGTATCATCTTAGTGATGATAAAGTCGTCTGCCATAGCCATGTCGCCTACGGGGGACCCAATAAGTGGCAAAAGAAGAAGCATCGCGGACGCAAGCGGTGCGGAATGCTCTTCGCTATGCCAAGCGTCCGCCGCGTTTTGGGTCTCACTTCGCGTCCAGCTTATGACGCGGATACGCGCGCTAAGCGGCTTGTCGTGGGTGATGCGTACCTAGAGAAGGTGCTCTATGGGAATGTCGATACTTGGAAATCGACCTATCCCTCATCCAGCACAAAGCCCATAGCCGCGCAAAAGACATCTACGCCTGCCACGAAACCCAAGACGAGCTCCGCCTTACGCTTGCCACCAAAAGATATTGCGGAACTCAAGGCGCGGGGCTATAAGGCGCGGGGGCGCGTCTCGAAGGGTGTAACCGCCTTGCAGCTCGTCGGCAATAAGTGGAACGACCTTGATACCTACTACACAATTCGTGATAAGGTCATTCCTGGCAATATTATCAATCCCTCCCGAATCGAAATCGGGATGTGCATTTGGACGCGCTAGCTGAGGCGGGCGAGAAGGAGTCCGCACGCGGCAAAAAGTATCGTCAATACGAGTGTGCCGAGCGTATAAAGGGCGAAGAGTCCGAAGCGTCCCTGTAAGAGGAGCTGGACATTCTCCTTAGCGAAAGTCGAGAAGGTGGTGAAGCCTCCGCAGAATCCCGCCGTCAGAAGAAGGCGCGTCGTATTGGGAAGTGCCGCGCCCGCGAAGAGTCCGATGAGAAAAGACCCGACGACATTCACGAGGAAGGTCGCCCAGAGGCTACAGCTAAAGATGAGCGTAAAGCCATAACGCGCGGCGGCACCGAGTCCGCCACCCAAGAAAACGACGAGGAAATTGATGAGCGTATTCATTATTGAGCACCTTTCTCTTCAAGGTCACGGAGAACTAGGCTCGCGAGGGTAAGCCCGAAAATGGCGGTTGTATGGACTACGGTCCCGTTGATACGCGCCTTTCGGGCGTTCCAGTCGGGCGCACCCTCAGGGACGGCGGATTCCTCTTGCAAAGTGCCGCGATTGGCGCGCTGTTCGGGACTCCATACGCAAATGAAGTCGCGGGAAGGAATGCCGCCAGTCTTACGGAACTTCTGCCGCAAAGCACGGGCGAGTCCGTCGCTCTCCACCTTCTTGAAGCGGCTTGTGCGAATTTGGGCGGGGTCCATCTTAAGTGCCGCGCCCATAGACGCAAAGAGGGTGGCGGTGGGGATGGAAAGCGCGTGGCGAATGAGCGCGGCTTTTTCGGTCAAGGAGTCTATCGCGTCCACGATGTAGTCGTAAGTCTCGAGGTTGAAGGTGTTTGCTGTTGTCGCGTCATAAACGCCGCGACGGACCTCGAGGTCGATGGCGGGGTTAATAGACTTAAGGCGTGCGGCGAGGACTTCGACTTTGGGATCTCCGATTGTCTCGGTGGTCGCCATAAGTTGCCGATTGACATTGGAGGCGGCGACGCAATCAGAATCGACGAGCAAGAGATGCCCAATGCCTGTGCGGGCGAGAGCCTCGGCGCACCAACTGCCGACACCGCCCGTCCCAAAGAGTGCGACACGCGTTTGGGCGAGCCTTTTCATTAGTTCCGCGCCCAGCATCAACTCGGTGCGTGAAAACAAAGATTCAATTTCCATAAGAGAATTATACCAAAATACGCGTCATTTTGCTATAATAGAAGCGTATGAACGAAGCAGAAGAATGGTACGTCCGTTCTGCGGACGGTAAAGTGTATGGTCCAGCGGACCGCGAGACGCTGAAAATCTGGGCGCGCGAAGGGCGTGTAGACCCATCTGGGTTTGTGTCGCGTGATAGGCGGCAGTGGATTCCTGCGCAGATGATGCAGGAGCTTGAGATGTTTTGGGTCGTTGAGGCTGAGCCTGGCAAGTTCTTTGGTCCGTTCAACCGTGCGGTAGTCATCCGTCTCGCGGCGGCGGGGGAGATTCCCCAGCAGGCGAGCGTTTATCGCCGTCACTTCTTGCCTGTCGACAAGGACCCCGAGCCCGAGGTGCGTATTGTTGAGAAGGTGGTCGAGAAGATTGTGGAGAAGCGCGTCGAAGTGCCCGTTGAGAAGATAGTCGAGCGCATAATTGAGGTGGAGCCACCGCCGCGCGCGGCAATTGTCGAGGCGGCGGAGCCGCCGACGGTAGCGTCGTTGCCGCCGCCTCAAGACGGACCTTTTGCCAAAATAGACCGTGAACGCCTCGCGGCACTTGAGGCCGCCGCACAGCGTGAACTCGCCCAAGTCGCGCGGCATCCTCACGGCGCGGCGGGCTTGGCTGGTATCTTCAGTAGGAGGAAATCATGAACGAGACAACTTGGTACTTGCGGACGCAGGATGAGACCTTCGGACCTGAGACGCGCGAACGCCTTATAGAGTGGGCGCAGCTCGGGCGCATTCAGCCTGGGCAGGAAGTCTCTCAGGATCAAGTCATTTGGCAGCGGGCGGAGGAAGTTCCGTTCTTGGATATGCGCTTTTCCATAGATTTGGGCGATGGGAATCCGCGCGGGCCCTTCAATAAGAAGGCGGCGGAAGCCTTGATTGCCTCGGGACGCCTGCCGCCCAATGCGTCCATTGTTGAGACGCGCGAACCTTTCGCGGCAGAAGAGGAAGAAGTTGTTGAGGAAGTGGCTCCTGTAGTCGAAGAAGAGTCCGCGCCTGTCGTGGAGGCAGTGCCTGAGCCTGTGCCGACCCCCGAACCCGAAGTGCGTGTCGTTGAGAAGGTGGTTGAGAAGATTGTGGAGAAGCGCGTCGAAGTGCCTGTGGAAGTTGAGAAGATAGTCGAAAAGCGCGTGGAAGTTCCTGTCGAAGTCGAGAAGATTGTTGAGAGGATAGTGGAAAAGAAGGTCGTCGATGAGACGCGCGTGAAGGAATTGGAGGGACTCCTCGAGGAAGAACGCCGCCATACGGCTGATTTGCAGAAGCGTATGGATGAGGCGGCGCAATCTGCCGCGCTTCGTGAGCAGGAATTGCAAAATAAGCTCATTTCGGAGACGAAGGACGCAAATTCGCGCGAGGCGAAGATGCGCGAGCAGATTGTGGCACTCGAGACTGAGTTGCGGCGGCTGCCTGAGACGGCGAGTGAAATTGCCAATATTCAGGCGGCGGTCTATGGACTTATTACTTCCGAAGCAAGCGACATTGACGCAATGCTAGAGGCGGAAAAGAAGGAGCTCGCGGACTACAAACAGCGGGCCGAGGCGCGGCTTGACCGCCTTCTGGAGCGTCGCCGTGACCTCATCAAGCAGGCGGGCGCAGACCCCGATGAAATGACGCGGCGGGCGCTCGCGAATCGTCCCGAGGATCCGCGCACGGCACAACTTCGTGAGGAACTTAAGACGCTACAGCAGGCGAATGAGAAGTCCAAGCGGCTCTATGAATCGCGCATTCAGGAGTTGACGAATGACTTTAAGCGGCGCCAAGATGAATGGTCGCGCCAGGCGGAAAGTGTCAAGGATGTCGCCCAATTGCGTGCGGAAGCTCAGGAATTGCGTGAGAAGCTACAACTTCGTGAGCAGGAGCTGGTGACGGAACGCCAACGCAATGAGAATATGCGTCAGCAACAGGCTCTGCGGCAACAGACGCTTATGACGCGCCTTGCCGCGCTTGAATCGCCTTCCATTGGCACGACGGCGACATTGGCGACGAACCAGAGCCGTGAAGCGAAGATGGTGAAGTTGCCTAATTGGATGAGGTTCGGTAAATGAGTGTAGTCGCGGCACTTTTGTTGAGCGTCTTGACGGTGTGGGATTATCCCGCGCGGCAGAGAAGTCACGAGGAATTGCGCAACCAATTCTTGGTGGCTTTGCGTGAGGGCGATACCGAGACGATGATTGAATCGTGCAAGAAGGGCGTGGAACTTTTGCCGGATGAGCCCACTTGGCACTATAACTTGGCGTGCTCCCTCGCTTACTGCAAGAACCCCAATCAGGCGTTTGACGAACTTGAGAAGGCGATTGACCTCGGCTTTCGCAATGTCGAGAAGATTCGAGAGGATAACGACCTTAAACGCCTCGCCACTTTGCCGCGCTTTAAGGAACTTCTAGAGTATGCGGACTCTATCCGTGACCGCCCCATCTTCACGGGACCTCTCGCCGTCACCTATACGGTTGGGGTTGCAGGCGTTCCGCTTCTGCTCAGCTCGCAGAATCTGATGTGGGACTTCGATAGAGGCTGTTTCGATGCCCAGATGAAGCTTACGGATATGGCAGATCAGCCTTACGCGGGACTCCTCTACTTCAATCGTGATGGCGGACACTCCATGCTCGCCGTCACGAACTATCCTGGGCTTACGAGTGTCGGGTTTGATATGGAAGGGCGCAAGCGGGGTATGGATCTTGACGCACCCAATACGGCATTCCCTTATCCCGTCATTGGCAATGTGAGCCGCGCGATGACACTCGGACCTTATTGGCGGTCTTTGCCGCGTGCACTGATGACGAGCCAATCGTTCCGCCTCGGGCTCATGCATAACTTCTACCTTTCCAATCAGTTCTGGGTTTACCCTGCGGCATTCGACTATCCCCCAGCGGGCACGAATGGCAATGTCTTCGCGTCCGTTGCGCCGTATTGGCTCGTCACACAAGGGGCGAGCTGGACCGACCAATATTACGTGCGCGCGGCACTTCTCGTGTGGAAGTCGCTGAAGAAACCTGTGCGGGAGGAAATTATCCGTCGGGGTATGTGGGCGCCCGTCCTTCAAATGCTTATGCGCAGTGCCCTGAAGACCGCCCCCGAAGCGGAGGACTACTTTACGCCCAAGGCTAACCCCACGGCATTCCCGACGAATGGACTCGACCTCAAACGGCTTGCCGCGTCCGCCGATGCCCTCACAATAGCCGACATCCCCCCTGTCGCGATGATTTCCCATCTTACGGGAGTCGCCACAGGAAGTGAGTCCGCCTGGCCTGAGCTCACTTATGTCTCGCCGTGTTCGTGGGCGGTGGTTTTACGGACGGAGTCCGCCCAGCGTACATTCATCATTTCGGCATCGGGAGGCGAGGACTATCGCTTCGCCGTTGTGCACGATGAGAAGAACGCGGCGGAAGTGACGCCGCTCAGCGCGGATATGGCGCGTGTTGTCATTAAGCGCGACTTACTCACGCCCACCAATCGCGTGGATGTCGCCGTGTATGCGCAAAACAAAGGGACGCGCTGGAGTGCGCCGAGCTTCGTGAGCTTCGCGGTCGTTGACCCGAAGGCTCCGTATTCAGACCCTCTCCTGACACCGCAGCCCGAACCGTCGGCGGAAGAAGCTGAGCCTGCCGCGCCTGCGCCTGAGTCCGCGACTAAATGAAGTATATCCTCGCGCCACTCGCCGACTTTACGGACGCACCCTTTCGGCTACTTTGTCAGGAAGGCGGCGCGGACGCGACTTATACGGAAATGGTAAGCGCCGCGGCTTTGGCGCACGCTCACACCCCGACCCTACGGCTTTTGGAAGTATTGCCGCGCGAGAATGCCGTCGCCTGTCAGATCTTTGGCGCGGATGTGAAGGATATTGCCTACGCGACAAAGTTCATAACGGACCTCGGACGCTTCACGGAACTTAACCTCAACGCGGGGTGTCCGATGCGGACGGTCACCCGTGTGGGGGCGGGGTCGAAGTTGATGGAAGAGCCCTCTAAAATTGGGCACCTCCTCGAGGCGATGGTCGCGAATACGGCCTTGCCCGTCACCCTCAAGACGCGGCTTGGCCCTCATCCCGCGAATACAAATATCTTTGAGATACTTTCCATAGCCGAATCGGCAGGGGCGAAAGGGCTCCTCCTCCACGCACGCTATACGAGCCAGTGCCACGGAGGTCCCATTCATCTCGATACGCTCGCGGAAGTGGTCCGTGCCGCGCATATCCCTGTTATTGGTAATGGCTCCGTAGCGGACGCGGCGACAGCAAAAGCGATGGCGGCGACGGGGGTCGCGGGGGTTCTCATTGGACGCGCCGCGCTTACTCATCCCGACATTTTCGCTCAGCTCAAGGGTGAGGAGGGGTTCTCGGAGGACGGCTCCTCTCTCGCCGCGCGGCACTTAGGGCTTATTCTCGACTTTTATAAGCAACTCACGGAGAAGTTTCCGAATGAGCCACTCCCGAGTCTCGATGGCTATACTTCTATTAAGATGCACACCCACCTCTTTCGCTATTTCAACGGACGCCCAGGCGCGGCAAAGTTGCGTGCACGCCTCAACAAAGTACGGACTCTTGCCGAAATCTACTCAATCTTAAAGGAATTTGCCTAATTATGAACTGCAAAGTAATGGGTATTATCAATGTCACCCCCGATTCGTTCTCGGATGGTGGGATGTACTATAAGCCCGAGGAGGCACTCCGCCGCGCACAGAATATGATTGAGGAGGGCGCGGCAATTCTTGATATTGGCGCGGAATCCACCCGTCCAGGCGCAACACCCCTAACCGCCGAGGAAGAGATTGCGAGGCTTAAGCCCGTTCTTGAGCCACTCGCGAAGTCCGTTTCTGTGCCCATTTCTATCGACACCTACCATCCCGAAACTGCCGCGTTTGCACTCGAGGCGGGTGCGACAATTCTGAATTGTGTCTACTCCGAGCCTATTCCCGAGATGTTGAAGTTGCTCGAGAAGTTCCCGAAAACGGAACTCATCTTGCCGCTTTCTTGTCTAGATAACCCCGCGCTCAATCTCGCACCCTTTATGCCGCGCCTTTACCTTGACCCCATGATTGGCTTTGGGACATCGCGCGAGGAGGACTTGGAACTTTTGCGCTCTTTGCCTAAATATGCCGCGCGGGGACGCGTCCTTATTGGAGCGAGCCGCAAGCGAATCATAAAGAAACTCACGGGCGAGAAGGTGACGGGCAAGAACCTCGGCGGCAATGTGGGGCTCGCAGTTTGGTGTGCCCTCAACGGAGCGCAAGTGGTGCGCGTACATGACGTCCGTGAAACCGTCCAGGCAATTAAGGTCGCCGCGATTCTTAATTCTTAATTCAATCTGACCGCGCACTGGACCTCTTGGACGCACGAGGCGTGGCGCATTTGCCGCGACAAGCTAAAATACCCCCTTGACACCGCATAGGGGTATGGGGTATAATATTAGCCGTCAATACCCGTGGTGGGTACTGATAGAAAGGCTAAAGCTGAAATGAAAGATTGCTATGACCAGAAGGACCTCGTCGTGCGGCTCAACCGCGTGCAGGGACAAGTTGCCGCGATTCGGCGGATGATTGAGGATGATAACGCAAAATGCGAGGACATCATGATTCAGATCAATGCTGCGGACGCGGCACTTCACCGCATTGGGCTGATGGTTCTTGAGGGACACCTCGGGCACTGCGTCCGTCGCGGCATTGAGGCGGGCAATGCGGATGAGGCAATTGGTAGCTTCAAGGACTCCCTTGAGCAGTATGTCGGCATTCACTAAGAAGGCAAGATTTCAGTAGGGTAAGGTAGTATAAGGAGTCCGTTATGGGCTGTTGTTGCTGTTGTGGACACGATAAGGGGTTGGAAGCCCCTGAGGAACTAAAAGGCTGGGCGCGGGTTGACCACGCGATTAGCGAGCTTTGTGAGAAGCTTGAGAATTGGCGGGTTTTGCTCGTGAGTGGTGTGTGCGTCGCGATTGGGCTTTCGCAACACCTGAAGGGCATTCACGCGAGCTATGCGGACCCCGCCCTTGTGGCAGTCGTCCTCTCGGGCTTGCCGCTCGCGTATGAGGCGTTACGGGTTCTCTTTGCCGAAAAGCGTATAACCTCCGCGCTCCTCATCACAATGGCAATGATTGCCGCGCTCTCGATTGGCGAAGTCTTCGCGGCGGGCGAGGTGGCGTTCATTATGGCGCTCGGCGAGAAGTTGGAGGCTTTCTCGGTGCGGCGGGCGCGTAAAGGTGTGAAGGGGCTCGTCAAGCTCAAGGAGCTCGTCAACGAAAATCTCAAAGTCGGGGACATTATCCCAGTTGCTCAGGGCGCGGCGTTTCCGTGTGACGGCGAGGTTGTGGAAGGTGAGACCACGGTCGACCAGTCCATTATCACGGGGGAGTCCGTGCCAGTGCGCAAAGTTGTGGGCGACCGCGTCTTTTGTGGCACGCTCAACCGCTTTGGGCTTGTGCGAGTAAAGGCACTCGCGGTCGGCGGCAATTCGAGCCTCGCCCGCACGATTCGCCTTGTGAATGAGGCTGATAAGCACCGCGCCCCGATTCAACGCATAGCGGACCGCTGGGCGGCGTGGCTGGTGCCAATTGCGCTTTTGGTGGCGGTGGCGACCTTCCTCGCGTGGTACTTTGTGGTGGGGGCGGGTGCCCATAAGGCGCTCGTCTGCGCGGTGACGGTGCTCGTGACATTCTGTCCGTGTGCCCTCGCTTTGGCGACCCCGACTTCCATTGTCGCGGCGATTGGACAGGCTTCGCGGCGCGGCGTTTTGATTAAGACGGGCGAGGCACTCGAGAAGGCGAGTAAGGTGAATATGGTTGCCTTTGATAAGACGGGCACTCTTACGACGGGCACTTGGGCGAATAACTTGCGTCGTGATCAGGAGGGACGCATTCTCGCGGGTGAGAACCTTGATGTGGCGGACGAACTTAGGGCGGATTCCGCCGCGACAATCGCCGATTTGAAGTCCCTTGGCGTGAAGTCGTGCCTCCTCACGGGTGACCATGCGGCAATTGCAGAGAAGTTTGCTGCCGCGTGTGGGATTGACGAGGTCAAAGCGGATCTCCTGCCTGAGGGCAAGGTGGATGCCGTTAAGGAGCTCACGGCGAGCGGTGCCCAAGTGGCGATGGTCGGCGATGGCGTTAATGATGCCGCCGCGATGAAGTATGCGGCGGTTGGTATCGCTATGGCGGGGGCGGGCACGGATATTGCCACTGAGGCGAGCGATATTGCCATTATGAACGACAATATTGCGTCCGTCGCCTACATCAAGCGGCTTGCCGTAACGTGTGTACGGACCATTCGGTTCAATATTACGCTGTCGATGTCCATCAACTTTGTGGCTGTGACGCTCGGGATTATTGGGTGTATGACCCCTGTCTGGGGAGCGCTCGTACACAATGCGGGTTCGTTCCTCGTCGTCTTAAATGCCGCGCTTCTTTACGATCGCCGCGTGAAGTGATTGTGATTGTCGCGTGGCCGTCAAATATGGTATAATAGAAGGTATGAATAGAGACATTGTTTGCATTGGCGCTGGGTACATCGGTGGACCCACTATGGCGGTCATCGCTAAGATGAACCCTGATCGCAAGGTTTTTGTCGTGGATATCAATGCCGCGCGCATTGCCGCGTGGAATTCGGCGGACTTCGCGCTGCCCATCTATGAGCCAGGGCTCGTGGATGTGGTCAAGGAAGTTCGCGGCAAAAACCTCTTCTTCACGACGGATATTGCCGCCGCCGTCAAGGCATGCGATATTGTGTTCGTCGGGGTGAATACGCCAACAAAGATGTTTGGACGTGGCAAAGGGCGGGCGAGCGACCTTCAATATTGGGAGGCGACGGCACGCGAAATCAAGTCCTTTGCCGAGAGTGACAAGATTATCGTTGAGAAGTCCACATTGCCTGTGCGCACAGCCGCCGCGATGGACGCGATTCTCAATGACCACGCCGAGCATACTTTCACCGTGCTTTCGAATCCCGAGTTTTTGGCGGAAGGTACGGCTATCAATGACCTCATTGCGCCTGACCGTGTTCTTGTGGGCGGACCTCAGACGCCCGCAGGTGAGGCGGCAATCGCGGCACTTGTCGATATTTATGCCGCGTGGGTGCCGCGCGAGAAGATCCTTACCACCAATGTCTGGAGCGCGGAACTCACGAAGCTCGCGGCAAATGCCTTCTTGGCGCAACGCGTGTCGTCCATTAACGCTATTGCGGGACTCTGCGAGGCGACGGGGGCGGATGTCGAGGAAGTCGCGAAAGTCATGGGTGCCGACCACCGCATTGGCTCCAAGTTCCTGAAGGCGGGCCCTGGTTTTGGCGGTAGCTGCTTTAAGAAGGATGTCCTTAATCTCGTCTATCTCTGCGAGTCTTTCGGACTCCATACGGCGGCAGAATATTGGACTCAGGTTATTACGATGAATGACCACCAGCAAGAGCGCATCGTCTCGCGGCTCTTTAAGGCGATGTTTAATACCCTTGCCAATAAGAAAATTGCCGTCTTTGGTTTCGCTTTCAAGGCGGATACGGGCGATACGCGCGAGACCCCAGCGGGCACCGTCGTGCGGCTTCTTAGGGATGAGCAGGTTCGTCTCACGATTACGGACCCCAAGGCGCTCCCCAATGCACGGCTCGACCTCGCCGATTTGGCGGATGATGCCGCGCGGCAGGCTCCTGACGCGCTCGTTTATGAGGATGACCCCTACATCGCGGCAAAAGACGCAGATGCCGTCCTTCTGATGACGGACTGGAAGCAGTATCCCGCCCTCGATTGGCAAAAGATTTATGATTCAATGCGCAAACCCGCGCTTGTCTTTGATACGCGCAACTGCTTAAACCGCGCGGAACTCAAGAAGATTGGGTTCAATGTGTTGAATATTGGTAAATAAAGAGAAGGCTTTTAGAAGATGGATCTAAATGAATGTGTACGCGCGGCATTTGCCCAGGCGTTTCCGAATGAGGACTTTAGCTTTGTTAAGGTTGTGCCCGCGACAGATCCGCGTTTTGGCGACTACCAATGCAATGACGCGCTGAAACTCGCGAAGAAGTTTAAGACGAATCCGCGAGAAGTCGCCTCCAAAGTCGCGGCGAAGCTTCCGTCCACGCTGAAGTGCGAAATTGCGGGGCCTGGCTTCCTGAATCTCACCGTTTCGGGAGAGTGGCTCAATGAGACACTTGCCGCGTTCGCGGCACTTCCCAAGTGCGGCATTCCCCAAATCGGGGCAGGTAAGACGGTGGTCATCGACTACTCCTCGCCAAATGCCGCGAAGCAAATGCACATTGGGCATATTCGCTCTACGGTCATCGGCAACGCCATTGACCGCGTGTTCCGTGCCCTCGGCTACCGCGTCATTGCTGATAACCACCTCGGAGACTGGGGCACACAATTTGGCATTCTTATTAAAGGCTATCGCGAACTCCTGACTGACGACGAGCGCGAGAATCTAACCGTTGCCAACCTCGAGAAGTGCTATGTGCTTTCCGCCGCCAAGGCGAAGGAGGAGGATGGGGTATGGAAGGACGCGTGCCGCGCGGAACTCGTAAAGCTTCAGCAGGGCGACGCGGCAAATCTTGCCCTCTGGAAGCGGTTTATCGATATTTCCATTACCGAATTCAATCGTATGTACGCCCTCTTGGGGGTCAAGTTCGACACCTACCGCGGCGAATCATACTATAACCCGATGATGCCAGGTGTAGTCGAGAAGCTCCAGAAGATGGGGCTCGCCGTGGAATCTGAAGGTGCCCTCGTCGTCAATCTCGAGGCGGAGAAGCTCGGCGTGGCAATCGTCCGTAAGTCGGACGGAGGCTACAATTATACGACCAGCGACCTCGCGTGCGTCGCTTCGCGGGTAGAAGAGTATAATCCCGAGCGCATCATCTATGTGACGGACGCTCGTCAGCAACTTCACTTCAAGCAGTGGTTCAACATTGCTCGCAAGATGGGCTATGAGCAGGTTCAGCTGGTGCATGTTCCGTTTGGGCTTATGAGCTATCAAGGCAAGGCGATTTCGACGCGTGAGGGCAACCTCATTAAGCTTGATGACCTCTTAGCGGAAGCCAAACGCCGCGCTTTTGATATTGTGAAAGACCGTGGCGGAGACGAGGCGCTCGCCGAGGCAATTGGCTATGGCGCGGTGAAGTATTCTGATCTTTCCCACGACCCGATTACGGATATCGACTTTAGTTGGGATAAGGCACTCGCGCTTGAGGGCAATAGCGGACCTTACTTGCAATATGCCTATGCTCGCGTTTGTTCGCTTCTTGATAAGGCAAACGGGGCGGAAGGCGGGGCGGAAGGGGCATTCCGCGTCACTGAGCCTGCCGAAAAGCGGCTTGCCTTGCAGCTTCTGGAGTTTCCCGGCGCGGTTGTGCGGGCGGCGAATGCGTATAAGCCGAGTGTCCTCGCGGACTACCTCTTCCAGACGGCACAGCTTTATTCGAGCTTCTATCAGAATTCGCCGATTCTAAAGAGTGAGCCTCAAGTGCGTGCGGCGCGGCTAAGGCTTGTTGCTCTCTTTGGTGAAGTCCTGAAAACTGGTCTCAGCCTTCTCGGCATCGCCACCCCCCGCCATATCTAATATTGGGGAAACCTGCCTGCCTTGTTTTGTGCCTGACAACATACGGCACGGCGGGCGGCAACCGTGCTAACCCACCCTGA
>CAVLAC010000047.1:0-15172 GCA_963661055.1 bacterium
AAAGAACAATGTTTACCCTTCATCGGGCGAACGAGTGAATATTATAGCATATTTTTGTGCTCGAGCGCAAGCAGAAATTTGCACCTTGACGAAAAAAGTGAGATAATTGGCTAAAATACTAGAAAAGCGCTATATTTCAAAGCGGCAATAATGAGCGAAAAAGGGGTTTTTGACTAGTAAGGCTAGATTGGCTAGAAGTTCTAGACATTCTAGCCCTACTTTACCACTCAAGAAGCCTTTATCAACTCCTCATAAGCGGCGACACGCGCGTCGGTACCGCCCGCGTCGTTGAGTTCATCGACGAGAAGCCCAACGAGTTTGCCATTTTGAAGACACCGCGAAGAAACATTCGGGAATGCGCACGCGGGCATTTCGCCAATAAGCCTTGCGCCGCGCGAGAGTGCCTTCTCAGCGAGAATGACGAGCGCGTCGCAAAAAGTATCCGCGAAGCCCTGCGAATCACCGCATCCGAAGACACCGACTTTCTTCCCAGAGAGATCGGCGTTGCCCAAGAGGTCGAGTCCGCCATACCAATCATCCTGAAGCTCACCACAGCCCCATGTGGAAGAACCAAGAAGAAGTACTTCCGCATCAAGTGCCGCGATATCCGCACCTGCGACATTAAAGACCTTTGCACCAAGGTCTGTCGCGAGACGCTGCGCGAGCGCCTCCGTTATTCCAGTCGTGCTGCCGTATATAATATGTATCTTATCCATAATAGCCTTTCTATGCTCTCGTCTCAAATGTTAGACGGTGATAATTTTATCATATCCCGCTCTTTAATGCAAGCAGAAAATGCATATTAAGGAGAATAAGTTGGGGCTGTCGCGAGTGCCGCGTTCCCTGCCGCGCGGCACATTGGGAAGCCGAATCCTCTTATAAGAGAGGGAAAGCAACAAATACTACCCCTCCAAAAAGAGGCGAAATGGCGCAAAAACGGCAAGTTATCTCGAAAGGCGTGAAAAAAGGGTTGCATTTTCGGCTGAAAAATGAGAAAATAGAGTAGTTTTATTTTCTTTGAAAGGAAAAGAAGATGGCAGTGTGTTGTATATTTGCGGGTCAAGGAGCGCAGGTTCCTGGCATGGGCAAAGACTTCGCCGAGGCGGATGCCGCGGCGATGGAGCTGTTTGATACAGCGAACAAGGTTTTGGGTTTTGACCTTAAGAAGGTTTGCTTTGAGGGACCAGCCGAAGAGCTGACCAAGAGCAATATTTGTCAGCCCGCTATATTCGTGACGAGCTATGCGGCGTATCAGGCGCTCCAGAAGAAGCGTCCGACCACATTTGATTGTGCGGCGGGGCTTTCACTCGGTGAGTGGGGAGCCCTTTGCGCAGCAGGCGTATTGGACTTCGAGTCCACCTTGAAGGTGCTCGAGGCACGCGGACGCTATATGCAGGAGGCTTGTGAGGCGACCCCAAGCGGAATGATTGCGATTGTTGGGGCGAGCCCCGACCAGCTGAAGACCCTGTGCGAAAAGACGGGGTGCACAGTCGCGAACATCAATTCTGCCGCGCAGCAGGTGCTCTCGGGCTCGAAGGATGCGATTGCTCAGGCGGCGGAAGTCGCGAAGGAACTGGGCATTAAGCGGGCGATCCCGCTCGCGACGGCGGGTGCTTTTCACTCTCCGTTTATGGCTCCTGCGCGTGAGAAACTCGCGCCTGTCCTCGATACGATCTCTTTCCATAGTCCGAAGTTCCCTGTCCTCTCTAATGTGACGGGCAAACCCCACGCGTCCGATCCAGCGGCGATTAAGGCACTTATGCTCGAGCAGGTGACAGGCACGACGAATTGGGCGGCGGATGTCGCGGCGGCGAAGGAACTCAGCTGCACGACTTTCGTAGAGTTTGGACCTGGCAAGGTGCTCTCGGGGCTCATCAAGAAGATTGACGCGGCACTTACGACGACGAATGTGGCGGATCTCGCCTCGCTCGATGCCACGGTCGCGGCACTTGGTTAATCAATAGCTTTTCAATTGAAAGGATACACAACAATGAAGAATCTTGAAGGCAAAGTCGCCCTCGTGACGGGTGCGGCACGCGGCATTGGCGCGGCAATTGCTAAGAAACTCGCTACCAACGGCGCGAATGTCGCGATTTGCGACCTCAAGGCGGAATGGTGCGACGAGACCGTTAAGGCGCTCGAAGCTCTCGGCGTTAAGGCCAAGGGCTATGGCGTGAATGTCGCCTGCTCGACGGAAGTCGATGCGTGCGTGAAGGCGGTTCTCGCCGACTTCGGCAAAATCGACATTATGGTCAACAACGCGGGCATCACCAAGGACGGACTCCTCATGCGTATGAGCGACGAAGACTGGGACGCTGTTCTTAATGTCAACCTTAAGGGCACCTTCCTCTTCACCCGTGCGGTGGCGCGTCCGATGATGAAGAACAAAGCTGCGGATGGCACTCAGCTCGGCGGCTCAATCATCAATATTGCGTCCGTCGTCGGCATTATGGGCAACGCGGGTCAGGCGAACTACACCGCTTCTAAGGGCGGCGTGATTGCGCTCACGAAGACAACCGCCAAGGAGCTCGGTAGCCGCAACATCCGTTGCAACGCGGTGGCACCTGGCTTCATCCAGTCCAAGATGACGGATGTCCTTCCTGAGGATGTTCGCAAGAGCTATATGGAGCAGATTCCGCTCAAACGCTTTGGCTCGGTCGAGGACATTGCGAAGGCTGTCGCTTGGCTCGCGGGCGACGAGAGCGAATATGTCACAGGACAGATCATTTCCGTCAATGGCGGTATGATTGGCTAACAGGGATTTCCGTGGCTGTGAGGGGGCGTAAAAAGCACCCCCTTGCATTCGCGGCGTAAAAATTGTATAATACATACATCTAACACAAGTAAGGAGTTCACTTATTATGGCAGGAAAACTTGAAGAACGCGTGAAGGACATCATCGTCGAGCAGCTCGGCGTCAACGCGGAACAGGTCACGACGGATGCATCGTTCATCGATGATCTCGGCGCTGATTCGCTCGACTCTGTTGAGCTCATCATGGCGTTCGAAGAGGAATTCGGCGCGGCCATTCCGGAAGAGGATGCTGAAAAGCTCACGACGGTCGGCAAGGTTGTCGAGTACTTGAAGTCGAAGGGCTATGGCGACGACGGCACAGCGCCGGCTAAGTAAGTCTTTGCGCTAAAGTAAAAGTGATGTCGGGTTCGATTGCACACGCAATCGAACCCGCGTCTTTTAGTCCAAAATGAAAAAAGTTGAAATCGCTACTTGACTATTGATAAAAAAATAGGTATACTATATACCAATTTTTACGGCGGAGTAGGTTCTCTCGCCGAGGTAAGGTAAACGAAAATGAAGAAAGCAGGCAATCAAAAGAAGGCTGCGGGTGCTGCGAAAGCACCTGCGGCACCCGACGCAACTGCGCTCAGCGCGGATGCGAAGGAATTCGCTGAAACACTGGAGAAAGTGCGCGCGGCACAAAAGAAGTTCTCCACTTATACGCAGGAACAGGTCGACAAGATCTTCCGTGCGGCGGCGCTCGCGGCGAACAACCAACGCATTCCGCTCGCGAAGGATGCCGTGCAAGAGACGGGCATGGGCATTGTGGAAGATAAGGTCATTAAGAACCACTACGCCGCCGAATACATCTTCAACTGCTACAAGAATATGAAGACTTGCGGCGTCATTGAAGAAGACCAGAGCTTCGGCATCCGTAAGATTGCTGAGCCCGTCGGCGTGATTGGCGCGGTCATCCCCACCACGAACCCGACTTCGACGGCGATCTTCAAAACGCTCATCGCGCTAAAGACTCGCAACGGCATTATTATCAGCCCCCACCCGCGTGCTAAGAAGTGCACCTATGACGCGGCAATGGTGGTCCTCAACGCGGCAGTTAAGGCGGGTGCGCCTGAGGATATCATCGCGTGCTTGAAGGAGCCCTCGATTGAAAAGACCCAGCTCCTCATGAAGAATGCGGATGTCATTCTCGCGACGGGCGGTCCCGCGATGGTCAAGGCGGCGTACAGCTCGGGCAAGCCCGCGCTCGGCGTTGGTCCTGGCAACACGCCTGTCATTATGGATGAGTCGGCGGATGTCAAGCTCGCGGTGAGCTCGGTCATCCATTCGAAGACCTTCGATAATGGTATGATTTGCGCGTCAGAGCAGTCCGTCATTGTTCTCGACAAGATTTATGATGAGGTCAAGAAGGAATTCGCCTATCGTGGGTGCTACTTCCTGAAGCCGGCGGAACTCGATAAGCTCCGTAAGATCATCCTCAACGAGAATGGCACGGTGAACGCGAAGATTGTGGGTCAGAAGCCCGTCACCATCGCGAAGCTCGCGGGCGTGGATGTTCCCGCCTCGACGAAGGTGCTCCTCGGCGAAGTCAAGAGCGTTGAGAAGTCCGAGCCCTTCGCGCACGAAAAGTTGAGCCCAGTCCTCGCGATGTACCGCGCGAAAGACTTTGATGACGCGCTCGATAAGGCTGAAAAGCTTGTCGCGGATGGTGGCTATGGTCACACGTCCTCGATTTACCTCAACAAGCGCGACAACGAAGATAAGCTCGCGAAGTTCCAGGCTCGGATGAAGACCTGCCGTATTCTCGTGAATACGCCTTCCTCGCAGGGTGGCATTGGCGACCTCTACAACTTCAAGCTCACCCCGTCGCTAACGCTCGGCTGTGGTAGCTGGGGCGGCAACTCGGTGTCGACAAACGTGGGCGCTATGCACTTGCTCAATATCAAAACTGTGGCTATTAGGAGAGAAAACATGTTGTGGTTCCGTGCACCTGAAAAGGTCTATATCAAAAAGGGTTGCTTGCCCGTCGCGCTGCGTGAAGTCAGCGAAGTCTGGAATCGCAAGCGTGCCTTCATTGTGACGGACTACTTCCTCTACGCGAATGGCTACACCAAGCCCATCGAGCGCAGCCTCGAAGAGCAGGGTTGCGCAGTCGCGACCTTCTCGAATGTGGCTCCTGACCCGACAATCGCGTGCGCGATGGACGGTGCCCGCTTGATGGCGGAGTTCAAGCCGGATGTGATTATCGCCGTCGGTGGCGGTAGCGCGATGGACGCTGGCAAGATTATGTGGGTTCTCTACGAACATCCTGAATGCGACTTCCTCGATATGGCGATGCGCTTTATGGATATTCGTAAGCGCGCCTACACCTTCCCGAAGATGGGCGAAAAGGCGAAGTTCATCGCCATCCCGACTTCGGCAGGTACGGGCTCGGAAGTGACCCCCTTCGCGGTTATTACCGACCAGGAGACGGGCACGAAGTATCCGCTCGCGGACTACGAGCTTATGCCGAACATGGCGATTGTTGACGCGGATATGATGATGTTCGCGCCTCCGGGACTGACCAGTGCCTCGGGCATTGACGCGGTCTCCCACGCTCTCGAAGCGTATGCCTCGATGATGGCGACTGAGTTCACAGACGGTCTCGCGCTGCAGTCACTGAAGACCACCTTCAAGTACCTGCCCGCGTGCTACGAAGCGGCGTGTGCCAAGAAGGCGGACTACTATGCGCGTGAGCGTATGGCGCACTCGGCCACGATGGCGGGTATGGCGTTCGCGAACGCGTTCCTCGGCGTTATGCACTCGATGGCGCACAAGCTCGGTGCTTTCCATCACATCCCGCACGGCATTGCCAACGCGCTGATGATGGTGCAGGTTCTGCGCTTCAACGCGAACGAGAAGCCGCCGAAGATGGGCACCTTCCCGCAGTATGACCACCCGAAGACTCTCCACCGCTACGCGGAATGCGCGGACGCGCTCGGTCTCGGCGGTAAGACAGACGAGGAGAAGCTCGAGAACCTCATCAAGGCTATCCGCCAGTTGCAGAAGACGATTGGCATCAAGCCCACGATTCGTGACTATGTGCCGAACGAGAAGGATTTCCTCGACCGCCTCGACGCGATGACGGAACAGGCCTTCGACGATCAGTGCACGGGCGCGAACCCGCGCTATCCGCTGATGAGCGAGATTAAGCAGATGTTCCTCAATGCCTACTATGGCAAGGATGACGCTGTTTAATGGCTAAGACCGTAGACATTCTGGGCGTAAAAGCCCGTGTCGCGTGCACGTTCTTTGAGCGTGCACGCGGTCTTATTGGGACGCACGATTTGCCGCGTGGCGAGGGACTATATATCCCCAAATGCAACGCTATCCACACCTTTTTTATGCGTTATCCAATAGATGTGACCTTCTTAGATAAAGAGAATAAGGTCATCAAAATCGTACGCGGCGTTCGTCCCTGGACATTCTGTGTCTGGGGCGGCTTAAAAGCGCGGCATGTATTAGAAACGCGCGCGGCAGATTAGCCGCGCAACTTCAGCGATGAGGGACTTCCCTGCGGACGCGGCTTAAAGAGAGTGCCGCGCTCAACCTCTACGCACATATCGTAGACATCGTGCCAATTAGAGATGCGCTCCGAGCGCTCCTTCACAAGCATAGCCTCCAACATCTGGCAGAAGCCCGCCGTAAGCTCAATGCCATATTTGCGCGGGTCGGGAGCCTGTTTCGCATCATCGCAATGTGCCCGCAACATATCTTCGCTCGTGAGCCCAGGGAATAACATCCGTCCACAGCAAAGATGGTAAAGGGACGCGGCAAGCGAATAAATATCCGCGCGGCAGTCGAGCTCAACATCACCATACACCTGCTCAGGCGAAATGTAGGCTGGGGTACCCAAAACTTGGTCGGACATCATAGATTCCGCATTTGAACGCAACCGAAAGGTGTGGCAAAGCCCGAGGTCCGTCAGCTTTACTACGCCATTCGAGTTAATCATAATGTTCTCTGGCTTAATATCGCAGTGAATAATGCCAAAGTTGCGCCACGCATAGTCCATCGCGAGGGCAATCGACTCGCAAATCAAAAGGCAGTCCGTCTCAGAGAGGTGGCATTTACGAGCGAGGAGCGAGGCGAAAGTATAGCCATCCACATATTCCATCACATAATACCACCAATTCTCGTGGTTATTGAGCCCGAGACAGCGCACAATGCCTGGATGATTCAGTTCGCTCATTGCCCGCGCTTCATCCACGAAGTGGGCACGGTCCTCGGGGTTGCCCGTCGGCTCGAGTTTCAGAATCTTAATGGCAACCTGTTGCTTGGTGGCGAGATCTACTGCACGCCAAACATGCGCCATACCGCCCTCGCCGACCTTCTTCTCAAGAACATAGCCAGGCAGAACATACGGATCATTCGTAATTAAAGCAGTTTCTTCTTTTCCATGCGTCATGAAATCCCCCATTCGTGTAGCCGGCGATGTAAAGTGCGGCGTGAAATCCCTAGTTTCTCGGCGGCTTTAGACTTGTTGCCATGACAAAGCTCAATAGCATTAAGAATTTCCGCCTTCTCGCGTTCCGCGAGCGAAAGATTATTGTTAAGTAGGACCTGTTCGGGCGGCGCACTCAAAAGTGCCGCGCGCGGCACAGGCGACGGCGTGGCGCGAATCTCGGCGGGAACATCCGCTGCCGTCAATTCTCCGCCCTCCGAAAGGACGACCATCTTTTCGACAACATTGCGCAATTGCCGCACATTGCCAGGCCACGCATAATTCTCTAGTAGCGTGGTTGCTTCCGCATTAATCCCTGTAACGCGTCCTCCATTCTGCTTCGAGAACTCCTTCACAAAGCGCGCAACAAGTTGCGGAATGTCGCCTGGACGCTCCTTTAGGGCAGGCATATGGATGTCGACCACATTGAGGCGGTAGTAGAGGTCTTCACGGAACCTTCCCGCCGCGACTTCCGCCGCAAGATCACGATTCGTAGCCGCGACAATACGGATATCGGTCTTTACATCTTCCGAGCCACCCACACGCTGGAAAGTGCGCGTTTCAAGTACGCGCAAGAGCTTCACCTGTGTCGCGAGGTCAATCTCGGCAATTTCGTCCAAGAAAAGTGTGCCGCCATTTGCCGCCTCAAAGCGTCCGATTTTGCGCTCTCGAGCATCGGTGAAAGCCCCCTTCTCGTGTCCGAAAAGCTCAGATTCGAGTAGCGTCGGCGAAAGTGCCGCGCATTCGACGGCCACATACGGGCCTGCCGCGCGGGCTGAAAGGTCGTGAAGGGCCCGCGCCACAAGTTCCTTGCCCGTCCCTGACGGACCCTCCACCAGCACATTCGCATTAGAACGCGCCGCGAGGCGAATAAGCCGATAGACTTCCTGCATGGCGGGGGAAGTTCCCGTAAACGCATCTAGCCCATACTTCGGGCTCAATTGCGTCTTAAGTTCTTCCACTTCCTTCTCGAGCGCGTGGGTCTTAATCGCCTTAGCAATGCGCAATTCGAGTTGGCTCAAATCGGTAATGGGCTTCGTAAGAAAGTCGTCCGCGCCATTTTTCATCGCCTCGACAGCAAGGTCAACACTTCCATACGCCGTCAGCAAAATGCACGCGAGGCGCGGCACTTCTTCCTTCGCCTTTTTAAGAAGCGAGACACCATCTACGCCAGGCATCCGTACATCGCTAATCATCAGCGCGAGGTCGGGATTGGCGTGAATGAGCGCGAGAGCCGCTTCCGCGTCAGGTGCAGTTAGGCACTCATAGGACGCGGCAAGCACCCGCGCCATTACATCGCGCGTCGGTTTTTCGTCATCTACTATCAAAATCCTCGGCTTTGGCATATTTTATATCAACTTTCTAGTTGGCGGACGCGCCGTTCAAGTCGCGGCAGTTTGACGGTGAAGGTCGTGCCTTCGTTGGGGGTGCTTTCCGCACGAATAGAGCCGCCATGATCGTGCACAATGCGGGAGCAAATCATCAGCCCGAGGCCGTGTCCGTTTGACTTTGTGGAGTGGTACGGCTCAAAGAGGTGGGCGACCTGCTCCTTGCTCATCCCTAACCCCGAATCCTGCAAGGCGACCGAAACGCTATCATCATCGGACGCAATGCGCAAGATGATGCGTCCGCCATCCTTCATCGCCTCAAGTGAATTCTTAAGGAGGTTAAAGAAGACTTGCTCCATCTGATTCTTATCGAGGGCGACGGCGGGCAGACTCGCAGGAATATCGAGTGTCACCGAAATCCGTCGCTCCATAAATTGGTTTTTGAGTGTCTCAAGGCAATTCTTAAGCGGTTCGGCAATAGAACCCGCCGCGAGCGCAGGCTTAGTCGGACGCAACGCCTGCAAAAAGTCACGGATAATCCCATCCAGCCGCGCCACTTGGTGACGGCACTCGGCAATGGACTCATTATTCGGAATTTCGCGCTCCAAGAGTTGCAAATTAAGGGAAATCGCGTTGAGCGGATTTCCAATCTCGTGGGCAACGCCGCGCGCCAAATCACGAATCGCCTTCGAGGCCCCCGCACGCAATTCGGCATCCGTCCGCGCCTTTTCCGCCGTTATATCGCGCAGAAGAAGAAGCGTCGTGCCTTCGTGCATAGGAATTGTCTGCACTTCGAGTGTGCGCGGCTCAGGGTAAGTGAGGCTAATCTCGCTCTTGGAGGCGTGGTCAAAGGGAATATCGAGATACTTAAGGGCGTCCTGCGCCTTCATCCCGAGCAGGGACTCCGCCGCTGGATTCGCCCGCACAATCTCTCCGTGCTTATCAAGTACGAGAATGCCCTGGGCGATGGTGGCAATGAGTGTATCGAGGAATTCAACTTCTTCAAAAGCGCGAGCATATTGTTCGCGCAAATGTGCCGCGTCGAGGCGGTCAATGTGCTTACGCACGCTTCTGAAGAAGTTATCCATAGACTACTTCTTAGCCTCCTGCGTAATCTTATCGAGTGTCTTGCAGAAATGGGTAATGTCCCTCGGCGTACCCACCGTAATGCGCAAGCGGTCGCCTGTTAGAGACCCCTTGAAATAGCGCACATAGACTTTTGCCTCGCGGAGCTTGTTGTAGAGCTCTTCCGCCGTAAAAGGTGTGGGCGGTTTCGCAAAGACGAAGTTCGCATGACTCTCAGGCACATCCCATCCGCGCACCTTCAAAACCTGCGTCAAAACGCCGCGCGACTTGATGACTTTCGCGAGAATGGACGAGAAATAGTGGCGGTCGTTAAGTGCCGCGAGTGCAACGGCTTGGGCAAGCGCGTCCACATTATAGGAGTCTTTAATCTTATAAAGCGCGTCTATGAGCTCCTCGGGCCCTACGCAATACCCGACACGCAATCCCGCGAGCGAATAGCTCTTGGAAAAGGTGCGCATAACAATGACATTCTTATTGGCGGCCGCCGTCGCGAGGCTCATACAATTAAGCGTCGCAAAGTCCGCATACGCCTCATCCACAACCACAATGCCCTTAAAAGCGCGCGCAAACGCGGCAATTTCGGAAGGTTTCTTCAGCGTGCCCGTCGGCGCATTGGGGTTCGTGATGAGCGCGAGGGAGACTTTAGGACCAGGCTTCGCCTTCGCGAGGTCAGGACCAACCGCCACCCACTCAACATCGCGAATTGCCGCGAGTGTCTTATAGAGCGAGTAGCTCGGATCAAGGGACGCAATTTTCTCGTCATTCTCAACAAAAGCCTTGGTGAGAAGCGAAAGTACCTCGTCCGAGCCATTGCCCACAAAAATCCGCTCAGGGGTCGTCGCGTGCAATTTAGCGAGCGCGGCACGCAATTCCTTGAAAACAGGGTCGGGATACCGCCGAAGCTTGTCTAAATCAAAGTTTTTGAGGACTTCCGCACACTTCGGGGAAGGCGGATATGGGTTCTCGTTCGTATTGAGCTTAATGACATTCTTGGCCGTAGGCTGTTCACCCGGCACATAAGCCTCTAACTTCTCGACTGCCTTTGTAATTCTCATTGTTATTTCTTCTTAGGGACGCAACTCCGCACTCGTATAAAGCGAATGCCGCTTGAGGAGAATGACAAGATACGACTCATCAGCGGAATAGCTGACGAGATCGCGGTAGCGCGTGCACCCACGCCGCCGCATTTCCGCCTCAAGCATACGGATGTTATTATCGAGTGTCGTCGTTTGCACACCAAACTTGAAGTCGCGCTCATTGGGTGCCTCGGGATTGCCCGAAGCCAATGGGATGACATTAAAAAGATACCAGCCCGAGTTCTCAATCGCCACCATCTCGCGTCCGCCCTCGGACGATGTCTTCACAATGGCGCACCCCGAACAGAGAAGCGCGGCAATTGGTAGGGCGCACAGTCCCTTGCGAGCCATATTAAATATTCTCTTCATTGGAGCACCCCCGAAAGTTGAATCTCACGATAAGTTAAGACATAAGGTAGCGGAATAGCGATGGTCGTTCCTGGTAGCGTGAACATAACCTGCTCGTTGGCGTGATAAGTCATATCGCGCGGCGTAAGGCGTTCCTTCTTCGCATAGGACATAAAGCGGTTCTGCACCTTATCCATCGTCACATCATCCCGAAAGAATACGCAAGGCGAGATCTTCTTAGGAGAAATATTGCCACAAACAAGCGGATACTGTCCGAAGAGATACCAGCCGTAGTTAGCAACCAACACATGGCGATCGCGAGTCACGCGATTGGTCGCCACATCAATCGAGAAGCACCCCGTCAGCGCAAGTGCCGCGCTAACTAGGAAAAGCGCTCCAAAATATCGCAATTTCATACCTTTTTAAGCTCCTTTGCCAAGTCGTCTAGATAAGAACCTATCCACGCCAAAGATTATACCAAATTTCGCACGAAAATTCCACCCCTTTCGCGCTCTACGCACCAATTGTTGCAAGCGGTACCGCATATAAGCCATCTCCGAAAGGCAGGATGTCATTACCCGAATACAATACGATTCCTGTAAAGGCACCCTTCGCAATGTTCGCAGCAAACCATTTGAGGTGCTTGAAGTCCTCTTTCCCAACCCTTCCGCCAGTCTTCACTTCGATGCCAAGTAGCTCATTTCGGGAGTTGGAAACGATAAAGTCTATCTCCCGCTTATCCTTGTCGCGATAATGGGAAATCGAATATTTCTCACGAGCACACCCAATAAGTGCGCTTAACTCATGATAAACCCAACTTTCTATGAGTTTTCCTGAGAGGTCGCAATCTAAGAATGTGCTTTCCTCATCCCATTGCAAGCAATTCGCCATAAGCCCCGTATCCGTGGCAAAATATTTGGGTGCCTTGCCTATGCGATCATAGTCTGTCTTGTTCCAGGCAGGGATCTTGTCGATAATGTACAAGGCTTGCAGTGCCGCGACATAGTTATTGATGGACTCCTTAGAGATTTGCGCTACTGTACAAAGCTCATTAAGCGACCAAAACTTAGAAGAACGCGCCAGTAGCCAATTAAAAATCTCCTTCAAGGCTGGCACATTGCGTATTTGGGCAATGTCTTTTATGTCCCGCTCTATTAAGGTGCGTACATAATCTTCAAACCATTCGCGGCGAATGTGCTCAGGGAAGTCGAGTGTCTCTGGATACCCCCCAACAAAGGCACGATGAATAATGTCGCGCTTGGACATCTTTACGGACGGCTCCTTGAACTCTCGCTTAAAAGCATCATCAAGAAAAGACGGCGTATTACCATTAATCTCACCAAGGGTAAGCGTCCATAGGTGAATTGTGTGCATTCGTCCCGCGAGGGAGTCCGCCGATTTGCGCAAAAAGTCGAGGGAGGAGCTTCCTGTTAGCAGATATTGTCCGCGATCCTGTGACTCGTCCACATGAATCTTTATCGCATTGAGGAGTTCTGGCACTTTCTGAACCTCATCAATAATGAGTGTCTCACCAGGCTTCCTCGCCGTAAATTCTATAGGATTCTCTGTCGCAACTTCACGCAAAGTATCATTATCCATCGTATAGCGGCGAACGGACGGCAAAGAAACTGCTGCGGCAAGCGTCGTTTTGCCTGTTTGCCGCGCTCCTGTGATGTGTACAACGCGCCTATAACGGAGTGATTCCATCACTTCTTTTAGTTGCCAGCGAACTATCATACCTCTTTCTCCATTGTTCTAGTACATATTTTACCAAAAATCCGACCAAAAGTCAACTAGAACCCCGACTAAAAGCAAGGTGAAGCCCCGACCAAAAGTAAGGTACGCTGAAAACACACTACTTTGCGGCAAGATTTATCTCACACAGAGCCGCAGAGAGAAAGAGAAAGCGCGGCAAGACAAGGTTTGTTGGCTTTAGAGAGTGAATTATAAACTCCGAGGGGCAACAAAAGCTTCGCTAACGCTACGCTGAAAGGCTTCGCAGGAATCGCCCAAACTTATTGAAGCTTTGAGTTTCTAGATAGCCCCTTCGGGGCTGAGGGCGCGGCAGTTTTTAACACAGAGACACAGAGTCCGACTTACAGCCCGTCAACAACAAACAACTCAAGGCATGTAATAGCCTGGGAATTATATCACTCCTTCCCTTTGCAATTTTGACTTTTATCAGCAGGTAGTTTCTCAACGGCTATATGTTCCTTCCCGACGAAAAGACAGACATCCCGCCAACATTCACCGTGCCTAAAGATTTCTCTGCGCCGCTTTGCAAAGTCCGATGATAAATGGGTTATCCCTGTTAAATCAGTACGATTACTTGTAATACATGTAACATCCGTTACTTGTGGGATGAGATATGCTCCTTCGAGGAAATCCTTAGCAACACCGACTCGCGACCAAAAGAGAATCCATTCGTTCTTGTTTGATATGAATTGGAATCCTCTTTTCTTCATCACTCTCGACAACCGTGGGTTATAGATCTCTCCTATAGAATACTTAGCCGAACCCACAGAATTAGTGTCTGTTTTCACAATATAAAAAGAGATAAGCACAAAATCTCTAAAGAGTCTAAGCCGCGAAATCCAATCTGAGCCAATATGAATCCAATCATATCTCGATACATCCAAATCAAATAATTCATCCCCTAGAAGGTCTCCTACAATAGTCTTCACAGTATCTTCGCGGCAACACCCCGATTCTCCTATCCTAACCATTGAAAGTAATAACTGAGTAACATTCTGCGAATAACGGAAGTAATCAAATCGCATTTGGGGAGACATAACAGCATTCCGCTGACTATGTAATGACTCTTTAATCCGTTTTGCACCTTCTCTCGCATCGGACACCGCACCACGCAAAATATCCCGTTCAAACATCTCTAGCAAATGAAGATAGTCGATTAACTGATTCAGATATTTATGTTCCGTAAGATGAAGCCCGATAAGATACTCCTTCGTGAACTTCTCTGCCGCAATCTTAACATCATCTGCCGTAAAAGAACTTCCGCAATAATCAAACGCCATTGCTTTCGACAAAAACTGTTTACAGCAAGACAAGTCCTGCTCTTTCCTATCTCCTTCTGCCTCTAACCAATTTCGCGCTTCGGATTGGGGAACAAGCCCCCCAAGCGAGAAAAGCGCAATCGCCAAGGCGAAGAAGACCCTCACGCGAGATCTCCCAAAATGGGAAGCGCCCTCATTATGGTTCATAGACAAGTACTTTTGCATATTGTTTCTTTCTTACACCTCATATTTTACCATAACCTTACGCAGAACTCAAGCAGAAAATCACCCAAAAGGGTTGCAAATATGGTATTGGAACCGAACTTTATGGGTAGGGAATGCGCTTCACGACGGGCGCGTCTCCGCCTCTCTATGGGAAACCATCACGATGGTTTACAAAAAGCATCACGATGGTTTTATAAAAGCAACGCGTTGGTTTTGCAAAACCATCACGATGGTTTCCCATTCCCCTCCTTGACGAAACCCATTCTCCTGCGCTTCTCACCCCATAGTTGTCTTACCACGGAACACACAGAAGCCGCTTCGCGGCACACGGAAGAAGAGAAAGAAATAGCCCCTTCTACTATTTTAGACAGGATTAACAGGATTGAGACTCCAAAAGGTCCGGTGCACGGACGGTAACGTCCGTGTATTTAACTCACGCAGAGCCGCAGAGTTCGCAGAGGATTTTAGATAACCCCTTCGGGGCTGAGGGCGCGGCAGTTTCTAACACAGAGGCACAAAGGCACAGCGAAATGGAGGGCGGCAAGCCGCCCATAATCGTTTGCTATGCGGGGCAGAAGGGACTCCGCCCCCTACCAACCCCACAGTAGCGTACGGCGGTAGGGGGCGGAGTCCCTTCCGCCCCGTAAAAGTAGCCGTGTAGGATTACAGAGTGAGCGTTGCCGCAAAGAAAGACGGTTAGTGAGGAGCGGGAGGGGCGGGCGAGCGTTGAGCGGAGTGAAACGGGCGGGTGCGGGGCGGCGGATGCGCCGCGAAGCCCGCGTAAGGCGAGGAGCTGGTATTCCAGCGACGAAGCATTTGCGCGAGGATTCGCGGATGAAGCCGCCGAACCGTGCCCGCA
>CAVLAC010000048.1:0-15120 GCA_963661055.1 bacterium
GCCGTGGTTGGGGGGCATATTTTCGCCGAGGAGGGCAAGTTTGGGGTCGCTCGCTTCATAGCCCTGAATCCAGCCCTTCTCAAAGCCAAAGTCACTGGCGGCTTCCGTCACACTCTCATACTCTTCGCGCGTAATGGCGCGATTAAAGGGCGGAACTTCCAATGCCTTATAGGCGGGTGTATACTGCGCCATTAGCGAGACAGGCACTTCGTTGGAGAGTTCCGTCGCAATCCACGCGAGGCTCTCAATCGCCTCATCCGCGTGTCCAGGCAAAACGAGAATGCGCACAATGAGCCGCGTTTCGGGCGCTCGATTCCATGCCCAAGCAATGGCGCGGCGGGCAGTCGCGACATAGTCCTTCGCTTGCGAAACCTTGAGCGCCGTTTCTTCGCGGGAATAGCGCAAATCAAAGAGCGCCCAATCGCAAAACGCGGCATATTCTTCAAGGGTCTCCACGCGCTCATAGCCCGAGGAGTTCCATACGAACGGCAAGTGTATTCCCGCCGCGAAAAGTGGCTGGACCGCTTCCCTAATATAGGGCAAATAGGGGGTCGGTGAGACGAGATTCCAATTCTCGACGCGGTCCTTTGTGGCAAGGTCACGGAAAATTTCCGTCAGCTCAGGAATTGTCTTATCAACGCCCTTTCCATTCCAGCTCCACGGCGAGTTCTGGCAATAGAGGCACTTTAGGGTACAGCGGGAGAAGAAGACACATCCACTGCCGCGCTCGCCTGTAATGGGCGGCTCTTCGCCAAAGTGCGAACCCCAACGGAACACCCGCGCCCCATTCGCCGCGCCACACCATCCGACGCGTCCGTCAGCCGTAAAGCGTGGGGCGCGGCACTTACGCGGACACAGCTCGCAATTCGTTAGCACGATTTCTTGCCGCCACCCATTACGAGCTTAGAGACGAGCCAATAGCCACCGACGAGCACGAGTGCCCCGCCAATGACCCACGGAACATTCGCCGAAACCATCTCTTTGCCGCGTGTGCAAAGTTCCAAGTACGAAATATCCCCAGCGGTGCGTCCGAGAGCAAAGCCGACGACCGTGAGAATAATCGTCCAAATGCCTGCCCCCAGCGTCGTGAAGAGCGTAAAAGAGCCGAGAGGCATCCGTGCAAGCCCCGCCGGAAGCGAAATCAGCTGACGGATGACTGGCACAAGGCGACACACGAAAGTTGTTGCCGCGCCATAGTGATTAAAGACCTCGCAAGCCCGATTCAGGGGTTCAGGTTTAATAAAGAACCAGCGTCCGTATTTCTCAAGGAAGGGCTTACCAATATAAAGGGCGAGCACATAGTTCACATACGCTCCCACGATAGAGCCGATTGTGCCAACGACAATAGCCGCTGTAAACGCGAGATAAGGCGAGAGCCCCATTTCGCCGCGCGCGGCAAGGAAGCCCGCTGGAATCATCACGACTTCGCTCGGGAACGGAATGAAGCTCGATTCAATCGTCATAAAGACGAAAATGAAGACGAGTCCCCATGTCGGCGCAAGTGCCGCGATAGAATCGAGGTGCGAGGCAATTGTTTCTAGCATATGTGATATCCTTTATATTTGACGCGTTCGGCTTCATTGCCCTTCGCATACGAAAGCGTGATGAGTTGGGCGAGAGCGCGGTCAGAGTCTGATTTGCCGCCCTCCAACAAAAGCGAGGTCGGGCCTTTCAAGTCACCACAATCGAGCAAAGTGCCGCGTGCGGACTCCCCTTCCAAAAGCGCATTCTCATTGGCATCGCGTCCGACAATCAACGCTGAGCCGTCGGACAAGCGATAATGCCGCCCCACGCGCAGAAGTTCCAGCAAGCGCCGCGTATGCAAGCCCTCGTGATCCATTAAATCCTTGAGTTTGCGACAGAACCCTTCTTCCGTCAACTTACAGCCTCCAGCGGGGGACGGATAATTCACGATGCCGAACTCTTTCGCGAGTGTCATTTGCCGTTCACGGGAGCGTCCCGAGATATCGAGGAGCTTTTCGCGATTGAGAAGCCCTTCCGTCTCAGGAATCGAGGGCTCGAGAAGTTTTGCGCTCAAGGGGCGCACAAGGCGTCCCTCCAACCCCGAATCGCGCGCGACAATGCCGAGGGACTGCTTATTTTGGCTCATCGGACGCTGCCCCATCACCTCACCCGTCGCCACAAAGTCGTAGCCCGACTTTTGCATCAATTCTCCCGCGCGGCGAATCATCCGTGCGTGACAATCGATACAGGGGTTCATCGCGCCGCCAAAGCCGTGCGGAGGGTTCTCGATGAGCGCAACTTCGTCGTCCGTAAAGTCGACCACCGTCAACTTCACCCCGAGTGCCGCAGCGGCTTTTCGTGCCGCGTCAGGGGAGAAGAATGGCGTTTCAAAAGTGAGTGCCTCGACTTCCGCGCCCGCATTCTCAAGAACACGCACGGCGAGTTGGCTGTCGAGCCCGCCACTCATAAGGACATATCCCTTGGCTTTACGCATAGAAAAAGCCTTCGTTATTAGGCGTGCGGCCAGAGGTCGTGCGCCATTTCGCGGAGCTTGAACTTCTGAATCTTCTGAGAGGCGGTCATCGGGAATTCGTCCACGAAATGGAAGTATTTCGGGATTTTGAACCAAGAAATCTTATCCTTGCAAAATGCCGCGATATCTTCCGCCGTGATCGTCGAGCCGTCCGAACGGATAACGAATGCCGCGGGCTGTTCGCCATATTTCTTCGAGGGACATCCCACCACGGCGATATCCTTAATGCCTGGCATTGTCGCGATGAAGTCCTCGACTTCCTTCGGGCTAATGTTTTCGCCGCCACGGATGATGATATCTTTCAGGCGACCCGTGATATAGTAGTAGCCCTCGGCATCCATGCGGCCAATGTCGCCCGAATGAAGCCATCCATTCGTATCAATGCACGCGGCAGTTTGCTCGGGCATCTTGTAATAGCCCGTCATCGTATTAAAGCCGCGACAGCAAATCTCGCCGTCCGTCCCAACTGGCGCAAGTTCCTTCGTCTCGGGGTCAATAATCGCGACTTCGATACCCGGTAGCGCCTGCCCAATCGTGGCGCATTTACGCTCAATGGAAGGCTCAAAGTAGCGCGTCATTGTCATCACAGGACCCGATTCGGTCAGCCCATAGGGGTTCGTCACTTCCTTCATATACATACGGTCAAAGACCTGCTGCATACGATGGACGGGGCACGCCGAACCGCTCATAATGCCTGTGCGGAGCGAGGTGAAGTCGTACTTGCTGAATTGCGGATGGTCGAGAATCGCGATATACATCGTCGGGACACCATAGACGGCGGTGCACTTTTCCTTCTCGACGCACTCCATAACCTGCACGGGGTCAAACTTCTCGGTGAAGACCATCGTCACGCCGTGGTTAATGCAACTCATCACGCCAAGAACGCATCCGAAGCAGTGGAAAAGCGGCACAGGAATGCACGCCTTATCGCGGGCGGAGAAGTTTTGGCACGCGCCAATCCAGAATCCGTCATTGGCAATATTGCGGTGCGTAAGCTGAACGCCCTTCGGGAAGCCCGTTGTGCCGCTCGTATATTGCATATTCACAATGTCATTAACATCCACCTCATCTTGCCGCGCGAGATAGTCCTCAAAGGGAGTCTCGTCCGCAAGATCCTTAATCTCATCAAGCGAGAACATACCGCGATGCTTGCGTCCACCAAGGAACATCACGCGCTTCATATGCGAATACTTCTCCGAACGAAGCATTCCGCGTGGACATGTCTTCAATTCAGGCAGAAGTTCGTAGACGACACCCACATAACTGCAGTCGCGGTATCCGTCAATGATGAAGAGGTTCTCGGCATCGGACTGCTTGAGGGCGAAGTCAAGTTCGTGGCTCTTATAGTTCGTATTAAGTGGCAGGAGAATAGCACCAATCTTCGCCGCCGCCATCATCAGAATCACCCAATGCGGCACATTCGTCGCCCAGAGGGCAATCTTTTCGCCGCGCTTCACGCCGAGTGTCATAAGTCCGCGCGCGAGGCGATCGACTTCCTCGCCAAATTCGTACCAGGTCAGGCGAAAATTGCGGTCGGGATAAACGAGCGCATCATTTTCTCCGCAACGGGCAATGGACTGGTCGAGGAGCTGTCCGATAGTGTATTCCCGCGTAATCGGCAAATTATGCCACGGCATACCGCGCGAGACACTCTGGGTAAAAGGCGGATATAGCGGCGCAGTGCCGAACGGATCACTTAGTTTAAAAGTAGTAGCCATAAAAGACCCCTTCTTCTTCATTTAGCAACGCGCTTTTGTTCGCGCGTCTCAAGTTGCGCAAGCTCCTCTGTAGTCGGAGTCTTGCGGAAATAGCGATAATTTAAAACCCAGCACGAGGGATGTCGCCGAATGACCCCCTCAAGGTCATTAAGACAACTTTGGGTAAATCCCCAAATGTCGCGGGCATCCTCTGGTTTGTAAATCCTAACAACATCACACCGCCAACGGCCATCTTTCAAGGGACGCGACCAGGCGACGGCGACAGGCGCGTGCCCTTTCGCGGCAAAAAATGCGGGCGCGGCACTCGCGGGGAACGGGCGCCCAAAGAAGCGCACCCAAACGCCGCCATCCTTCGGGTCGACGACTTGGTCCACGAGGAGTCCGAGGGAACTGCCGCTGCGAAGACCCGCCATAAGCGGACGAAATGCGCCTTCGGCACGGACAATGGTCTGCCCAATCGATTCGCGCGCTTTCATAAGAAGGCGAGTCATTGAATGTGTGCCAATGTCTTTCGCGACGGACATCATAGGGTGCCCTTCAAGAAAGGCGAGTTGCGAGAGGATTTCCCAGCATCCGAGGTGCCCCGAAACTGTGACGGCGGGCTTATTTGCCGCGAGAAATGCCTTGCCCTCAGGGGACATCTCGCCCGAGGCGGCGGCGCGGCGTTTCGCCTTGACGCACGTCCAAAAAGCATAGCCCACCGAGCGGGACATATTGCGGTAACTGCGACGGAGAATGCGCTCTTCAGTCCGCGACATAGGGGCTTCGAGGTCGGAAGTGCCGCGAACAATGCGCAGGTTCTTGAGGGCGAGGGCGCGTCCGCGCGGGTCGCAAGCGTACATAATGGCAGACGCGAAATCACACAGGGCAAGCATTGCCCGACGCGGCAAAATCGGCAAAAAGACAAGCCCCAGCCCAATGCCGAACCATTCGAAGGGACGGCGAAGGACTCGCAGAACTTGTTTGGTGCGCCGCGTCATACTTTAGATGTGTTCCTCAAAGCCACGGAAGTGGACATTGAGTTCATGTAACGGCGCGAGAAGCTTGCCGAGGGGCTGTCCCTCAGTCAATTTCGCGAAAGCATTCACATCCTTCGGGAAGCACTTGCCGCCGTAGCCACACTTGCCGTCAGGACCTGGCACATTCGTGTGAGTCTCGTTGATATAGCCCGAGAGCAGAACGCCCGTATGGACATTTGCCCAGTCCGCGCCCATCTTTTCGCAGTACTCTTTAACCGCGTTAAAGTAGGTCACCTTATACGCGCCGAAGACATTGTGGGCATATTTGGTGATTTCCGCCTCCAAGGGAGTCATTACGGTGAACTTCTTGCCCTTAAAGATCTTCGTCAGGAGCTCGAGAGCCCCCGTGAAGACCATCGTCTGATGTTTGAAGTCCTCAATATAGGTGCGCTGGGTCAAGAATTCGGGCATATAGCAAACTTGGTGTCCCGTCTCGCGCGACAAGAGGTCACTTGTACCCGGCAGGATAGTCGTCCGCACAAAGACGGGCACATTCGGGAGCTTACGGATAATCTCCTTCATCAGCGTCAAATCCTGAGTTCCGTCATCCTCGGTAGGCATATGAATCTGGATGAAGGCGATATCGATATCCGCCATATCATCATTGTAGCCCTTGGGCGGGTCACTGACGCGGATGGTGACATCCTTATTGTTCTCCTCCAGCCAAACTTTGAGGGCACTCCCAACAAAGCCACACCCAATAATACCAACTTTAATCATCTTATTTTCCTTTCGCTAGTTCTTCATAAACAGCAACGGACGCGGCGACCATCTTATCAAAAGAAAAGCGCTCGAGAGCGTCCGTACGCATATCCTCAAAATCCATAATCCGTGACTTGCGGATAGCCTCCGCGAATGCCCACGGCCAATTAGTCGCGTCATTGCCCTTGATGAGAATGCCATCCTTACCATCACGGACGACATCGAGCGCCCCGCCAAAAGCACGCGCCACGACGGGGCGGTCCATTGCGAGGGCTTCCGCCATAGACCGACCGAAAGCCTCGGGCTTCTTAACATTAGACGAGACCACCACATCCGCGAGAGAGAGGCATTCGGCGACCTTACTCTGATTGCCCGCGAAAATGACGCGATCCGCGAGGTCTAGTTCCGTCACAAGCTTTTTGAGGTCGCCTTCGACTTTGCGCCGCTTTTTCTCCGCCTCACCGACAATAATGAGTTTATAGTCATCGTCCAAGAGGGACATTGCGCGAATCAGGACATCGTAGCCCTTAAGTTGCGTAATACGTCCGAGCGCCATAACCACATAGGCGGCATCCGTGCCCCATTCGCGGCGCTTTTCCTCAACAAAAGCCTCATCGAGCTTCTCGGGGTCAAAGCGCGGCGCTTCAATGGCACGCGGAATGACGCGCATTTTCTCTTTAGGAGTGCCATAAGCTTCAGCCAAATAGTCCGCGACATATTGGCTCGGGGTAACCACGAGGTCGCCCATCGTCATGACGCGAGAATAGCGCGAAATGGAGTTCGCGCCGTGAGCAAAACTAATCCAAGGAATGTTCAGTTCACGATTCGCGGCAACGAAAAGCCATGCGGGAACACGCGAATGGGCGCAGACGACATCGGGCTTGACCTCCTTGAGGAGTGCCCGAAGCTTCTTGACGCGCGAGAAATAGGTGAGGGGATTCTTACTTTTTACATTAAGTGTATGAACGACCCCACCGTCCGCCGCGATTTGTTCCGCGAGGCGTCCGCCCGCCGAGACGACATGATTCTCCCAGCCGCGTACCACGAAGGCACGGTTCAGTTCGACAACGCCGCGTTCAACGCCGCCTTGTTCGAGTGCTGGAACTAGCTGGAGGAGCCTCATAAGCCTTACTTACGCCCCAAAGAATGCACGATAGAGGGCACGAACTGCCTTGTCACGGTCCTGGCCGCGAATCGCAATCATAAAGCTGACTTCGCTCGCGCCTTGGTTGACCATCGAAAGCGAAATGCCTTCGGAAGCGAGCGCCAAACACGCCTTCGCGAACATACCTGGCGTATAGCACATACCCTCGCCCACAATCATCACAATCGTAATGCCGCGCTCGACCGCGACAAAGTCGGGATTAAGCGCCTCACGAATGGCACGAACCACCTTGTGCTCTTTTTCCTTGGGGAGGTTCTTGCCCTTGACGACCACGCACTGCGAGTCAACGCCCGAGGGCATATGCTCGTAGGAGATTCCCTCGTCCTCGAGAACCTGCAAAAGGCGACGTCCAAAGCCAACTTCGCGGTTCATCAGGTACTTCTCAACTGTGATGTTGCAGAAGTCGTCCTGAGACGCAATACCGACAATCGTACCAGGCGTGACGCGGCGCGACTGCTGAATCATTGTGCCAGGCTCGTTCGGATGGTTCGTGTTACGAATATTGATAGGAATACGCGCACGGACGGCGGGGATGACCGCTTCATCCGCGAAGACACCGAAGCCCGCATAGGCGAGTTCGCGCATTTCACGATAGGTCATCGTCGGGATACCTTCCGTCACCTCAGGGACGATGCGCGGGTCGACGGGGTAGACGGAATCTACATCCGTAAAGTTCTCGTAGACATCGGCACAAACCGCCGCCGCGAGAATGGAGCCCGTAATATCACTACCGCCGCGCGGGAAAGTCGCGACTTTGCCATCCTTCGTATAGCCAAAGAAGCCTGGGTAAATGACGATGCCCTCGAAGTTCGAGAAGGCACGCGAAAGCGTGTCATAACTCGCGGGGTCGAGTGTCGCGTCACCAAAGTTGCCCGTTAGCACCATTCCCGTCTCACGCGGCGAAGCATAACGCGCATTCGCGCCGCGTGCCTTGAAGGCGACGGCAATAAGTTTCGCGTTATTATCCTCGCCCGCCGCTTTGAGGAGGTCCATAAACTCCTCGGGCTTCAAGGTCTTCACTTGGTCGAGGCGCTTACGCAGGTCATCCTCAATCGTTTGGACAATTTCCTCGCCGAGGTGGAGCTGTTGCGCCATTTCGGCATAGCGCTCAATCACCGCACCATATTGGCGGTCGGTATTTTCACCCGCGAGCGCGGCATTTGCAAGGGCGATAAGGAGGTCCGTCACCTTCGTATCACCCGTATGACGCTTACCTGGGGCGGAAACGACGACAATCCGCCGCGAGGGGTCGGCGAGTACGATATCAATGACTTTATTCAACTGCGACGCGTTCGCGAGGGAACTGCCGCCGAATTTGCAGACTTTCATTGTTTTACCTTACCTTTAATCAAATCATCCGTAGTTTGACGGGGTCATCACCGACGACACGCGAAGCCTTGATTTCTTCAAGTGCCGCGTCGAGTTCCGCCGCCTTCGCTTCGTGAGTCAAAACGACGACGGGCACAAACCCGTGCATACCCTTCTCATCCTTCTGGGACGCGGCAGAAATCGAAACGCCGTGCCGCCCGAGGATGGTCGCAATCTCGCCGAAGGCACCCGCCTTATCGACGACCGCGAAACGCAGGTAGAAGCGCGAGGAAATTTCGCCCGCCGGACGCAACTTCAACGTGCCCTCACCATAGGTCTTAACCGCACGCGAATAGCGCGTCTCGCCATGCGCGAGGTTGCGGGCGATATCACCAATATCGCCAACTACCGTGGAAGCCGTCGGGGCACGCCCCGCGCCGCGTCCGTAATACATCGTGTAGTCGCTCATATCGCCCTTCACCCACGCGGCATTAAAGGCATCATTGACTGAGGCGAGCATATGGGTCATCGGGACGAGCGTCGGGGCGACGCCCACTTCAATCTCATTCCCAGACTTCGCGACACGCGCCAAAAGCTTAATGCGATAGCCAAATGCCGCCGCGTACGCGACATCCTCGCCCTGGAGCGTACGGATGCCCTCCACCGAAACCTCATCAAGGCGGGGCTGGAAGCCATAGGCGAGTGCCGCGAGAATGCACGCCTTGTGGGCGGTATCAAAGCCATCAATATCAAGGGACGGATTCGCCTCAGCGTAGCCGAGCTTTTGCGCATCCTTGAGGACAACATCAAACGGCAAGCCCTCATTTTCCATGCGGGTCAGGATGTAGTTGCAAGTTCCGTTCAAGATACCATCAATGGACTCAATATCATTGCCCGCGAGACCTTCACGAAGGACGCGGATGATTGGGATGCCACCACCGACGGAAGCCCCAAAATAGATATCCACATTATTCGCGGCGGCGGTGTCGAAGATTTCGCGTCCGTATTCCGCGAGAAGCTTCTTATTGGCCGTAACGACGCACTTCTTATTCTCGAGCGCCTTCAAAACGAGGGTCTTGGCAATACCCGTACCACCAATCGTCTCCACGACGATTTGCACCTCGGGATCGGTCGTCACAGAGGCGGCGTCCGTCGTCAGCACATCCTTCGGGACAGAAATGCCGCGATCGGTCGTAATGTCGAGATCCGCAATTTTCTTGAGAACAATATCCACATCAAGGCGCTCGGCCATAACGGCGCGGTGCTTGAGAAGTCCATCGGCAACGCCGGCACCAACCGTGCCGAACCCGAGAATGCCAACTCCAACTTGCTTCATTTTGATTTACTCCTTTATAAAGATTACTTTCTTTTACATTCGCGTTAAATGCTCCAGCCCTTCACCTCGAGGGCGCGGCAAATTTCCGAGACCAGAATTGCGATGAGCAACAGAGGCGCGAAATAACGAACCATAAGCGAATAGAACCGCTTAGCCCCGAAGGTATGCCCCGTGCGCTCGCATTGGTCAATAACGAGGCGCGGCGACATTGCCCAACCTATGAAGAGGCAGGTCAACACCGCGACAATCGGCATAAGGACGGAGTTGGTGATAAAATCGAAGAAATCGAGGAACGGATAACGCATAATCTTGACATCCTCGAAAACACCATAGCTGAGGGCGGAAAAGACACTCAAAGCGAGCGTCCCCACCATCACGAGAAGCCCCGACTGGGTGCGGTGCAAGTGGAAGAGGTCGCAGAAGGACGAAGTGCACGCCTCAAGAAGCGAAATTGCCGAGGTAGCCGCCGCGAAAATGACCAGGAGGAAGAATGCCGCGCCCAGCCACGCACCGCCCGCGCCAATCGAGGCGAACACCTTCGGGAGCGTCACGAACATAAGACCAGGCCCTTGATTCATAGCCGCCTTAACCGCTGCCTTCGTCGCGAGTTCCACATCCCCACCGTGCGCGGCAATGAGTTCGGGCGTGACGCCCGTCTTCACCGCGAACATATAAACGACAGGAATAATCATAAAGCCCGCGATTATGGCAACAAAAGTATCCGCGACCTCAATATTACGCACCGAGCGCTCAATATTATCCTGTTTCTTCATATACGAGCCGTAAGTAATCATAATGCCCATCGCGAGGGAGAGCGAATAGAACATTTGCCCCATCGCGCCGAGAATCGTCTTGCCGAGGAGCGCAAAGGAGAAGTGCCCTGCGGAGTCCGTTAGGCAGTCCATATTCGGGATGAGGTAGTAGGCGAGCCCCGCGCCCGAACCCGGCAAGCACGCGACATAAATGCAAATTGCGACAGCCGAGATAAAGAGGAGCGGCATCATTACGAGATTGGAACGCTCAATGCCATTCTTAACCCCGAGGAGAATCACGCCTGAACAGACGATAATCACGATTGCACCATACCAAAGCGGGTCGGTAGAGCTAATAAAGGAGGTAAAGAATGTGCCCGAATCAATTGCATTCTCGCCCATCACATTAACACCCGTAATCGCCATCTTTAGATAGGTAATGAAGTATTTGGCGACCCAGCCTGTAATAACGCAGTAATACGGACATATCACCGCTGGAATAAACACGGCAAGATACCCGAGAAAGCCCCAGCGATGATGGATGCGCCCATAGGCAGTCAACGGACTCTGCGCGGTCATGCGTCCGATGGAAATCTCGGTGACCATAAGGGTAAAGCCGAGTGTCATCGTCAGGAGGAGGTAAATGACGATAAATGTACCGCCGCCATATTGTGCCGCGAGGTAGGGGAAGCGCCAGAGGTTCCCAAGACCAATTGCCGAAGCCGCCGCCGCGAGGACGAATGCGAGCTGACCTGACCAGCGTGCCCGAGGGAAGTGATGTCCGTTATGTGCCATTAGTAATGTTACCTTTCCTTTGGATTAGTGACTCATCGTTTACCGCCCGCGAGCGTTTCCGCAATATTGAGGTAGTAGGACCTCACACGCTCATAGGCATTGATAATATCAAGTTCACCCAAGACGCGCAAGGGCGAATCGGGGTCATCTGGACCGACGCGCCCAAGCTGGGAGCGACGGCAATCTCTCAAAAACTCATGTATTTCCCGCGACTTCTGCTGAGTCGCTTCAATATCAATAACGGGGCGCGGCGAACGAATCCACGGCGTCACTTCCTGCGCGAAAGCCTCTACCTTATTAGCAACATCCAGCAAAACGCCGCGCGAAATAGGCGAAATTTCCTGCTTATTCTTGCGCAGGCGCTTAACGACCCTCAAAATGACCGCCGTCTCATCCGAAACGCTCTCAAGTTCATCCGTAAGGCGCAACAAACGCCGCGCACGCTCCGCCACATCCACGGCGAGGCGCTTGGTCATAATGTTGCCAAGGAACTCCGTTACTTCGCGCTGGACATTATCAAGAATGCTTTCACGATGGAGGATGTGGTTTTCTTCATCTTCATCGGACTCTCCCGCAATGACCTTACGCGCACAGTCAAGAAGGCTCAAATTGCTATCGCGCATAAACTGCACTTCCTGCAAAGCCTGGTCGCACGCAATAACAGGCGAAACCTTTGCCCCAACCTTCAGCACCGAGAGGTGCGGTTTTTCATTCTCGGGCTGACGGATAAGCCGCTCCACAAGCCGTGCAAAAGGCTTCACAAAGGGGAATACAAGAATGCCGCGACAGACGGCGAATATGGTATCCGTCACCGCGATAGGTGCCATAATATGCGGAAGTATCTGCGCCTCGTGTCCCGAGACAATCATCGTCCCCACTTCATTCCAATTCGGGAAGAGGGCTTGCCCCGCCTTCACAAAGAATGGGAAGAGCGGCAAGAAGACGACGGAACCAATGATATTCGAGAGTGTGTGGGCGAGAGCCGTACGCTTGCCGTCCGCCGTGCCGCCAATCGCGGCAATCCACGCCGTGGCGGTCGTGCCGATATTCGCACCGAAAAGGACGACTATCGCGACTTCATAAGTAATGAGTTGCTGCTGGGCAAGCGCCATTGCAATCATGATTGTCGCGGCAGAAGACTGGATGACCGCCGTCAGCAACAAGGCGACGAGTGCCACAAGTGCCGCGCCCGCCAAGTTGGAGGCGTCCATCTTCGCGAATACCGCGCTAATCTCGGGGTTCTCACGAATTGGGGCGACGCCCTTGGACATAAAGTAGAGCCCGAGGAAGACGAGTCCAAGCCCAATGACCGTGAGCCCGATATTATGGATCTTCTCGCCACGGAAGAAGAAGTAGAGTGCCCCACCAATCGCGAGTCCCACAAAGCCGAGGAGCTGCGGGTCAGGCGCATAGGCGATAATCCAGACTGTCGCCGTCGTACCGATGTTCGCACCAATAATGACATTAATCGCTTGCGGCAGAGTAAGGAGTGCCGTCGAGACGAACCCGACCAGCATAACCGTTATAATAGAGGAGGATTGCACAATTATCGTCGAGATAATGCCCGTCCCCACCCCAACCAAGCGGTGGCTTGTCGCGTGGGACATAAATTTGCGCAGTCCCCCGCCCGCCGTCGCTTGCAGTCCCTCGGAGAGGTGCTTCATCCCGAGGAGAAAGATACCGAGCCCTCCGCCAACTGTTAAAAGAATTGTGATGATATCTTTCATTCGGGAATAGTCAACTTTCCTTTAGAGTACGCACCCCACAACACAAAGTGCCGCGCCCCACGCCACGAGAACTGCCCCGACGACGCGTGAACGACTGTTGGTAGAGAGTAAAATACGAAGTCCCTTCTCTAGCCGCCACGGATAAAACATCCCGTACATACCGACGACTGCGCCTAGATAAGCAGTGACAACAAAAAGATGAACGAGCGCGATGCCGCTCGAGGGCAAGTAGAACCGCGTCACTTTGAAGAGTTCGGCGGGAATAAGCATCAAGATACCCGTCAGCGCCCGCATAGGCAAGTTCTTCGGCATCCATATAATAACGAGCCACGCGAGAACTGCCGCGAGAATCCAAACCTCGCCTGGGAAGCGCTTCAAGATCGCGTCAAAGACATCAATCCCCATTATGTCGCACTCGTAACCCGTCCAGAAACTCGCGAAAATGGTGAGGGCAATAGCCGACGGACGCGACACGAAGAACCACTCGGCACCGCGTCGCGCAGTGTCAGGTCGCAGGCTCGCGACCGCTCCAAAGGCGAGGAGCGGCAAACCTAAAACTAAGCCCCAAAATACCGTCATTTGCTCTAGTATACCATATTTTGGACGAAGACGCACTCCAAAAAGTTAACTTTTATCAAAAACCTTGCCAATCAAGGTCTGGGGATGCGCGGCAGTTATGAGCACTTTTACAGCCTCTCCTGCCCTCGGAACTGCCCTTTCAGGCTCTAAATCCCATACGACAATGCGATTTCCACTGTCCCTTCCACTCCACCGCGCGGCATTGCGCTTAGAGGGACCCTCGGCTAAGACTTCCCTTACCGAGCCCACGAGCGCGGCATTCCGCTCTTCGCCGCGGCGTTCCTGGTCCGCGAGAAGCACTTGGTCGCGGCGCTCCTTTTCTTCCGTCGGAACGTCGTCCGTGAGCTTCGCCGAACGCGTACCAGGGCGCGGCGAATACTTGAAGATGAAGGAATTGTCAAAGCCCGCCTCATCCATCAACGAGCGCGTCGCTTCAAAGTCTTCTTCCGTCTCGCCGGGGTAGCCGACTATGACATCCGTCGTCACAGCAAACTCAGGGTCAAAGTCCCGAAGCTTCTTAACTGCCGCGAGATATTCCGAGCGTGTGTAGTGCCGCCCCATTTCCGTGAGTATGCGGTCGGACCCCGACTGCACAGGTAAGTGCAGGTGGCGGCAAATTTGTGGGAACTCCTTATAAACGCGCACGAGCTCATCCGTGCACCCCTTCGGATGGGCGGATGTAAATCTTACTCGCTCAATACCCGGAATCGAAGCGACCGCCTCGAGTAGGCGCGGGAACGCCTCCGTATAACCGCCAGGGCTCGGGGCGTCCGTCTCATCCCACGCGGGATTGCGCACTCCATACCTAAGGACGCTCTGCCCCAAGAGGCACACTTCCTTAATGCCGCGTGCGGCAAGAGCCTTAATTTCCGCTACGACCTCACGGGCGGGACGCGAATATTCGTGTCCGCGCACATCAGGGACAATGCAGTAGCTACAGCGATTGTCGCATCCAACGAGGATGGTCACGAAGGCTTGGAACCCCTTCGCTTCAGTGTGCGCATCGAGTCCGCCAGGAATTAGGTCATCGCCGAGTTCAAGGATAGGGAACTTCTTCTCGGCGACAATCTTAGGAATAAGCCCAAAAGCACGCGGACCGACGGCAAAGTCGAGTTTCGGGAGCTTCTTAAAGACATCCTTATCTAGACGCTTTACAGCGCACCCCATTAGCCCCGTAATCTTCTTCGCGGCAATGAGATTGCCCGCCTTGCCAATCGCCTTCTCTTCCGCCTTCTGACGGACGGTGCAGCTATTGACAATCACAAGCTCCGCTTCTTCTTCGCTCGCGGCCTTCGTGTGCCCCGCGGCAATTAGGAGCGCCTCAACGGCTTCGGACTCACGGACGTTCATCTGGCATCCGTAAGTATGGATAGAGAACTTCACGCGGCGGCGCTCCTCTTTAGACTCATCTTATATGGCTTCATCATATGTCCAATATGATACCATATTTCCCGCCCCAACACAAGCAAAACCTTGATAAGAAGGTTGATAGGGTCACGCGTCACTGCGTGACCGCCGCGCC
>CAVLAC010000049.1:0-14852 GCA_963661055.1 bacterium
GCGGAGGCGCGACGCGACGAGCTCGACCAGAGTTGCCAACGCGGCACGGCGGGCGGCCGCAATGTTGTCAGGCAGAAACCAAAGGCGAGCACAAACGGCGGGCAAGGGACTGCCCGCCCTACCAATCAATCCTGTAAATCCTGTTAATCATGTCTAAAACTCACCTACCAAACAGGGGACTACTACCCAACTAGAACCCCTGTGGCGTAAGGGAGCGCGAAAACTACCCGATTTCTTTGTTTTAGGCACTACCAATCACACGCGAGACCCTCGTAGACAATGAAAAATACTACCCGATTTCTCTTGCATTTTCAGCCCAAATATGAGATAATAGAAGACAAGTTTACTGGTATGCGCTTTTTGGTAACACTACTGGGGGCGAGCCTCGCGCTCGCAATTTGTGCTGCGGACTCTACAGGGGGAGAGTCCGCCTTGCCTGTTCTGCGCCTTGACCAAATTGAGACTTACTACAATATGCACCGTTCAAAGACGGACGACCTACGCTTTATCGCTGAGGCGGATGTTGTCGCGGTGTCGGGTGACAGAGCCGTCTTGAGTGATGATGATATTGATATTTACACGCTGAATCCGCCTGGTAGCCCCGACCCCAATTGGAAGCGCGGCAAAAGAGTCCGTGCCGTCTGCTCGGTGAAGCCCAACCCCTACGCGCCTGACGAGAACTGCATTACGGTACTTTCCCATACCAACCTCTTCTCATCGCGTGCCCCAAAAGTTGTCACACTTGAGATTAACGACATTAACGCGGGCTTCACCGATATGCGCGAAGTCATTACGCGCGGCGTTATTACGGACGTCTTTCGCGACAAGACGAACCCTGTCTACATCTACCTTATGCTTTCTTCGGGCGAGGATGACATTACGCTCACCGTGCAGAATCCGACGGACGCTACCTTCAAGAAGGCATTTGCGCTCATAGATTCCGCCGTGCAGGTAAAGGGGCTTTGCGTTCTTGGCAGTAATGGCACTCACCGCTTCATTGGGCGCAGCATTGATCTCGCGTCCCTCGATGACATAATCGTTCTTAAGGCGGCGACGAATGTTTATGCCCAGCCGCTCCCATCGACGGCACGCTTCCCGCTTATGCGGCAGCGGCAATTCCCGCACCGCCTTTCGACGCGCGGCACAATTATTGCCGCGTGGAGTCCCTATAATGCCCTCTTTCGCACGGACGATGGGCGGTGCTTGCGCTTACATCTCTCGGCGCGCAGTCGTATGCCCAAGCCAGGCACGCGCGTCGAAGTGCGCGGCTTTTTAAGAATGAATACCTTCTTCGCGGGGCTTTACAATGCGACCACCCGCCGCATTGACGCGATTGAACAGCCCCCCGAAGTGCCAATTACCCTGCCCCTTCGTAAACTCATCTACGATAATGCGGGGCGCGTCGCCATTAACCCGACGCTGGACGGACGCCTCATTACCCTCGAGGGCATTGTTCAAGACTCCCTTTCCACTACACCCCATCAAGCGCGGTGCGTCATTGAGCAAGAAGGCGAGCGCGTCGTTGTGCAACTCGGCGACTTGCCCATCCCCAAGACAGGCAGTAAAGTGCGCGTAACAGGTGCTTGCCGCGTCACTTTTGAGGAATATGGTAAATATCTCACCCGCACCCTCTCCATAGAAGTCGTAACCCGCTCGGCGGAAGATATTACCCTTCTCGCAAACCCTCCCTATTGGACAGCTGATCGCCTCAAATATATCGTCCTATTTTCTATCCTCGGCATTTGCGCGATTGTCTTACTTTGCATCAGCCTCGCCCGCCTCGCCAAACGCCGAGGACGCGAACTCGCCCAGAATGAACTTAAGCTCATCGCGGCGGCACTTAAGGCGGATGAGCGCTCCCGCTTGGGTGTCGAGCTTCACGATTCCATCGCCCAGAGCGTGTTGGCTGTAACCCTGCAACTCGATACGGTCACCCTCCTCACTGAGACCGACCCCGCCGCCGCCAAGAAACAGCTAACCGTCGCCTCACGCATGCTTAAGGCGTGCCTAAAGGATATTCGCACCTGCATTTGGGATCTCCATAACCAAACCTTCGAGACGGAAAATATGGATGAGGCGATTATAAAAACCGTGACCCCCGCCTTGCACGGTGCCGAACTTCATTGCGACTTCAAAGTGCCGCGCGAGAAGTTGACGGATAACCTCACGCACGCCATCCTCTGCATAATGCGCGAACTCGCGGCAAATGGCGTCCGTCACGGCAAGGCGCAAAACATCACCATCGAGGGCTCGCTCGAGGGTGACAAACTCACTTTCACAGTAACGGATGACGGCGAAGGCTTCACGCCCGAGGCGGCACCCGGCAGTGCCGAGGGCCACTTCGGCATTCAGGGCATCCGTGAGCGCCTGCGGCACTTCCAAGGCACGCTCACACTCACTTCCGCGCCTGGCAAAGGGACGCACTCCGTCATTGTACTCACTTTACCCCAACCTCAAATAACTAATAAAAAGGAACGGTAAATAATGAATAACGTAAAATTAAGCATTCTTGTCGTGGATGACCACGCGATTGTTCGCATGGGTCTCACGGCACTCTTGAACTCCGTCGACGGCTTCGAGGTCATCGGTGAGGCGGCGGACGGCAGAGAAGCCGTTGAACTCTCCAAAAGGTTGCACCCCGACATCATCATCCTCGACATTCTTATGCCGGGCACCAATGGCGTTGAGGCGGCAAAGCTCATTCGCAAAGCGACGCGTCGTTCGCGTATCGTCGTTCTCACGACCAGCACCTCGGCTCGCGAACTCAACCAGATTCGTGACGCGGGCGCGAAGGCTCTCGTGATGAAGGGTGCTTCGAATGAGGAGTTCATCCAAGCCATTAAGACGGTCTCGGAAGGCGGCACTTACATCTCCCAAGAAGCCCAAGCTCTCATCGCGGCAAATCCGAAGGTCGTTAAGCTCACCGATCGCCAGCTCGAAGTTCTTAGGCACCTCTCGCACGGTCTCACCAATGCGGAAATTGGTAAGCTCTGCGGCGTTACGGCGAACTGCGTGAAGATTCACATCTCCACAATCTTCAAGAAGTTGAATGCCGCCAATCGTGCGGAGCTCGTCAAGATTGCTATGCGCGAGCACCTCGTTGAACCGAACTAAGGCTTAACTTCTTATTTGCGCTACGAACACTTCCGCTACCTTTAGTAGTGGAAGTGTTTTGTTAATGGGAACTACGCGCCTTTTGAGTAAAGGCAATCGCCATCCACATAGGTCTCAGAAACATCCGAGCCCTGAATGGCATAAACAATCAAATCCTCGATATTGGAATGGTATTCAAGGCGCGGCTTATTGAGGTCAAGAACGCACAAGTCTGCCTTCTTGCCAACCGCGAGCTCGCCCGTATCCTGCCGCCCCAAGGCACGCGCACCATTAACCGTAGCCATATCCAAAACATCCCACGAGGAGATCACCGTTGGGTCGCCAAGCCTACCTTTATGAATTAGCGCGGCAATGTGCATTTCCTCAAACATATTGAGGTTATCATTCGACGCACAGCCGTCCGTACCGAGCGCCACCTTAACGCCCGCCGCTAATGCCTCAGGAATCCGTGCAAAGCCGCTCCCAAGCTTCATATTGCTGGAAGGATTATGTACGAGCGTAATATTCTTCTCGCGCATAATGGCGAAATCGTCGTCCGTACAGTAGACGCAATGTGCCGCGTAGCCACCGTAATCGAAGAGCCCAAGGTCGGCGAGATAGGCAATCGGGGTCTTTCCGTGGCGGACGAGGCACTCTTTATGCTCCGTCGCCGTCTCAGAGATATGCACATGTAAGGGACGCTGCAGTTCCTTGTTCGCTTCCGCCAAAGCGCGGCAGAACGCCTCATTCGTTAGGTATTCAGAGTGAATACAGATATCGGCGACTACGCGTCCGTTTTCCCATCCCTTTACGAAGTTAACACACTCCTCAAGGCGGTTCGGGGGATTATTATCCGAGAAAGCGAGCCCAACGCGGCAGATGTTCGCCTTCATTCCGTAAGCCTTCAGGACTTCGCCGCCGTCCGCAGGGAAGTCATACATATCGGCTACGCAAGTCGTGCCTGACGCGAGCATTTCTTGAATGCCATTTTCCATGCCGCGCTTAATGTCGCGGGGGGTCAACTTTGCCTCGCGCGGGAATATCGCCTCCTCGAGCCACCGCTTCAAGGGCAAGCCGCTCCCCACGCCGCGCAAAAGTGTCATAGCCGTGTGCCCGTGGCAATTGACGAGCCCTGGCATTACCACCGTGAGCGGTCTCTCTACAGGATATTCGTTTATTGCGGCAATTTTATCGCCTTTTATCGTGAGGGAACCTGTCCCTACCCGATGACCAGGCAGAATCATCGCGACATTCTCGAATGTCTTCTCCATAATTAGAACCAGCTGGGCGGAAGTGCCGCGAGGACCGTATCGACGACTTCTTCGAGCGTGAGGTCGCTCGAGTCAATCTCATAAACGCCATCCGCCTTCTTGAGCGGAGCGTAGACGCGGTTCGAATCAATCTCGTCACGGGCGAGGAGCGAAGCCTTCACGGCTTCCGTCGTCTGATTTGCAATGCCCTTCTCGACTTCCTCTTTCTGGCGGCGCTGAGCGCGTGCCTCGGGGGTCGCCGTCAGGTAAAAACGGGCGGGCGTATCGGGAAAGACCACCGTCGTAATATCGCGTCCCTCAACGACTAAGTTGCCAAAACGCGTCAAATCACGCAAAATTGATGTAATTTTATCACGCACTTCCTTAACCGTCGCCACCTGCGAGGCGTGGGCATTAATTTCGGGGGTGCGCAGGCGCTTGCCGGGCTCAATACCGTCCACGGACCACACAATCGCCCCCTTCTCAGGCTTAGCATCAATCTGGACATCCTCCGCACACGCGGCAACTTCGGCGGGATTATTCGTGTTTATGCCGCGCTCAAGGCACTGCCAAGTCATTATGCGGTAAAGTGCCCCGCTATCCACATGCAAAAAGCGCAGAAAGTTCCCAACGCGCCGCGAAACACTGCTTTTCCCGGCTCCGCTGGGTCCATCAATTGCAATTACTTTCGGTTCTTGGCTAGTCATTACTGAGCCTCCTTCTTAGGTGCGTCCGTACGGACCGCTGGGTTTAGGTAAATGGGTAAAGGTTCTTTTATGAGCAACTTTGGGTTCGCGAGAAAGACGTGCGCCAAGTTCTCCGCGAGCGGGGTCACCGCGCCTTTATAGGTGTCTTCAAACTTCTCTTTGAGAAGTGCCCCTATGCGCTTATCATCGGGCGAAACAACATCCACCCCTAAGGGCACGCGCTTTGGCAAAGTCTCAATATCTGTCTCAAAGATGGGGGTCACAAAATTCGCGTCCTCAAAAAGCGCGACCCAATACTGTCCGCGGCGGGCATCCCCAACGACAGCAAGCGGCTCGCCCGCGCCAACCTTCGCGAAGGCGCACGCCGAGGGGAGTCCCAATACTTCACAATTCGAGCCAAGCGAAAAGCCCTGCGCGAATGCAAGTGCCGCGCGAATCCCTGCGAATGAACCTGGGCCCGTGCCGACAACAATGCGCTCGGGCGCGGTAACGCCATTAGTGCTCATAAAGTCACGAACTTTGACTACCCACTCGCCACTGCGCCCATCCAAACCTTCCAAGACGCACGCGGCAACCACTTTCTCACCGTCCACGAGGGCAACGGACTGCACCTCGGTTGATCGGTCTACTACTAGGGTTTTCATTTCTTATCGCCTTCTTTCTTTACGCGAAAGTACGCTTCTTGTCCGTAAGGGAAATTACTCGGAATATAGTTCTTCACCCGATCCCGCGTCAGAGAATAGCTGCGCGAATAGTGCGCGAAGATCCACGGACAGTCCTCCACCAGAATCCGCTGACACTCCTGCCAATAACGGCACCGCGCTTTGGGATCCGTCGCCGCCATTGCCGCGTCAAATGCCGCGTCGTAAGCGGGGTTTATATAATAGGAGTGATTCGAGCCTGGACTCACATTGCGGGAATGGAAGAGTTGCAGAAAGTTTTCCGCGTCAGGATAGTCGCCATTCCAGCCGAGCATACACATCTGAGTGCGCCCCTCATTGACCGCCTTAAGGAAGGCTTCCCAAGTATAGAACTTAAGCTCCAAATTGACCCCTATCTTCTCAAAGAAGTTGGCGACAAGTTCCCCCGCCTCACGCGTATCTTGGGTTGGACGCCCTACCGCAAGCGACAAGACGAGCCGCCGCCCTGTTTCAGGGTCGATTCCGTCCTTGTAACCCGCTTCCGCCATCAACTGCCGCGCTTTTTCGAGGTTATAGGCGTAGGGATTTGGGTCTTCAAGCCGTCCTTCTACGCCAGGCGGGACAGGTCCGTTCGCGGGAATGGCACGGTTATTGAAGAATGCACACCAAATCTTCGCGTCAAATGCACAAGTAAGTGCCTGCCGAAGTTTCTTGTTCTCGCCGAGCACCATATCACGCATATTAAAGCCAATGTAGCGAATATCAATGGACTCAATACTATGCAAGGTCACGCCCTGCGCCTTGAGCCGTGGGTCAATTTCGCCATCCGCCCCAACGACCACATCCCAGTTATCACGCGAAATCTCCCCGAGGAAATCGAGGTCCCCATTCAGGAACATTAACCACTGTGTGGACGGATCATCCACCACAAGATACCGAACGGTATCAAAAGGCTCTAAATCGCCTTGCGCGGCACATTCTTTCCAGCCCCGCCACGCGGCATTCTTCGTAAAGACCATCTCGTGATTCTTGATCCATTTGGTTAAGCGGTAGGGACCCGTCCCCTCGTGATTCTTATCGGGAATTGCCGCCGTACTGAGCGCCATCATCCAAGGGAACACAAACTGCCGCGTTTTGAGCGTTATCACGAGTTTTTCGTCACTTACCGCGTCAATGCTCGCCACATTCTTAAGCGTCCAACCTCCTGCCGAAGCCGCTGCGGGGTCACGCACTTTCTCGAGTTGTCGCTTGATATCCGTCGCCGTAAGAGGCGCGTCTTTCACCATCCGAAAGGTATAGGTAAGCCCATCCGCACTCACCTCGGGCAATTCGCAGAGCCCCGAGACAAGTTTATAGGGACGCGCCGCGTAGTCAATATTAAGCGGCGTTTCATAGACGAGCTGAATCGCCTTTGAATCATAGACGGCTTGGGCATCGGCGGGCTCCATTGAGTTGACCCGCTCAAGGGTGCGCGTGAAAGTTGTCGCGAGAAGGCAACTCATAAGTGCCGCGCTTACCATTTGTGAACCTCCAACTTAAGCGAAAACCGCGCGGGAGCACCTGGTAGCGCGGCAATTAGCCGCTTCATCGATGCCAATTTCGGGCGTATCACAAATGAGGTCGGCGCATTCGGCACTGCCAAATAAAGCGTATTATTCTCAAAACGGTACGGACGCGCCTTTACATTCGGGAACAGAGTCGCCCATTTATCGACTACTAGAGCAAAAAATGGGTTGCCCTCACGATAAATCCCTATATACGCCGCTTGTACAGCGTCAGGGAAGGAACGGAACCGGCCACGCGATTCCGGCTCGGAAGGCTGCCAGTTAACTCCGTTCTCAAATGCCATTATTTCGCTTCCGTTGCTTTTTTCTGCAACCACGCCTCTATGAACGGCTGAATATTGCCGTCCATAACGCCGTTGACATCGCTCGTCTCGTACTGCGTGCGCAAGTCCTTGACCATTGTATACGGACAGAACACATACGAACGAATCTGAGACCCCCAGCCGTTCTCGCTCTTCGCTCCGTAGAAGCGGTCCATTTCGGCCTTCTTCTGGTCTTCGTAGTACTCGTAGAGCTGTGCACGCAACATATTCATCGCTTTTTCTTTGTTCATATGTTGCGAACGCTCTTTTTGGCACGCGACGACGATGCCTGTCGGGAGGTGGGTTAAACGCACCGCCGAATCGGTTTTATTTACGTGCTGACCACCCGCACCGCCCGAGCGGTAGGTGTCGATGCGCAAATCCTCGTCCTTAATCTCGACATCAATATCGTCATTGATTTCCGCCACGGTTTCCATCGAAGCGAAGGAGGTTTGGCGGCGCTTATTCGCGTCAAAAGGCGAAATACGCACAAGACGATGAATGCCGCGCTCAGCCTTAAGCATACCAAAGGCGTACGGACCTTCCACCCTAAAGTAGACATCCTTATAGCCCGCCTCTTCACCGAGCTGGGAATCGTATTCTTCGACTTTCCAACCTTGGCTTTCGGCGTAACGCTGGTACATACGGTAAAGCATTGAGACCCAGTCACAGGCCTCCGTGCCGCCCTGCCCCGCATGGAGCTTTACAAAGACATTGCACGCGTCAAATTTGCCGCCCAGAAGAGACTGAAGACGAATCTTATCAAAGAATGTATCCGCCTTGGCGCACTCATCGAGCGTCTCTTTGAGCGCGGTCTGTTTTGCCGCGCCCTCTTCCATCTCGGCAAGTTCCAGAAGGACACCCGCGTCCTCAATGGACTTTAGTAGCGCGTCATAAGGCACGATATACGCGCGCTCCGCATTCGTCGCGGCAATTACTTCGCGGGCTTTCGCGGCATTATTCCAGAAATCGCCCTGCGCTTGCTGTGCTTCAAGTTCGGCCATGCGGGTTCGCCGCGCATCAATCTTGATGTAGGCGGCCATCTCGTCCGCCCGCTTCTTCAAGTCCTCAATGCGCGAGCGAACCTCTTCGCTCTCAAGAAGTTTTTCTTTTGCTTCTTCAGCCATAGCCCAAACCGCTTACTTCGACGAAATACGGTCGTTGTATTCACCAGATTCCGTGTTGATACGGATGAGGTCACCCTCATTGATGAAGAGCGGCACCGCGAGCGTGTACCCGCCCTCGACTGTCGCAGGCTTCGTCACCTTGCCCGAGGCCGTATTGCCCTTCACGCCAGGCTCAACCTTCGTCACGCGGCGCTCAACGAGCTGAGGCAAATCAACACCAATGACCTTATCATTGAAGAAGAGTGCCTTGACTTCCATCTCGTCCATCAAGAAGTACTTCTTGTCGCCCATAACATCGTAGCTGACACGAATTTCCTCGAAGTTATCGTCCGTGAACACAAATGCCTGCCCATCGTCATACGAGTAGGTAACGGACATCTGAGTCAGGTCGGGTTTCTCAAACTTATCACCCGAACGATAGCTCTTCGACATACCGCCGCCCGTCATCATATTGCGCAGCTTGCAGTTGTAGATAGCCTGCCCTTTGCCTGGCTTAGAGAAGTCGAACTCGGTGATTTCCCAAGGTTCGCCATCAATCAAGAGCTTAACACCTTTATGGAGTTCGCCCGCGCCAATTACTTCGCCCATTTTATATTCTCCTTATTGAAACGTTTCTTTTAGTTGAGTTGAAATCTTTATTAGAGGTACGGCCACTTGAAGAGTGCGCCCGCCCACGTAAGCCCCGCGCCAAAGCCCGCGAGAGCAATGGTGTCGCCATCCTTAAGCGTGCCTTCCCGCACCGCCTTATCAAGGCAAAGCGGAATTGACGCGCCCGAGGTATTGCCCACCGTCTCGAGGTTCATATAGAACTTCTCAATCGGGAGCTCCATACGCCGCGCAACAGCCTCCAAAATGCGCTCATTGGCTTGGTGCGCATAAATACGCGCCAAATCCGCTGGCTTCATCCCCGCCTTTTCGCAAAGCCCCGAGACAATCTCATCGAGCTTCTTGACGGCGAAATTGAAGACCGCCCGCCCCTGCATCTTCATATAGGCAATCTCACGCTGACGCGGCGTTTCCTTAATTGGGTCTTCGCAATCAGGCAGGCGATGCCCACCCTCAAGCGTAATAAACTCCGCGCCCGCGCCATCCGCACCCAAAAGGAGCGACTTCGAGGGCACTGCGCCATTTTCTTCCGCAACAAGAACTGCCGCGCCCGCGCCATCACCAAAAAGCATCGAAACCGTGCGGTCACTCCAGTCCACCGTACGCGACAGGATTTCCGCGCCAATGACGAGCGCTTTCTCGTTCGGATGCGCCAAAAGCCAGCACCGCGCCATTTCCAAAGAGTAGACAAACCCCGAGCACGCGGCAGATAGGTCATACGCCGCGGCATTCTTCGCGCCAATCTTCTCTTGGATAATGCACGCCGTGGAAGGAAAGTTCCCATAATCAGGCGAGGAAGTCGCGACAACGATAAGTCCCAGCTCGCTCGCGGCAATTCCCGCCGCCTCGAGTGCCTTCGCCGCCGCTTTCGCACCTAAATCGCTCGTCGCCTCATCATTCGCCGCGAAGTGCCGCGAATGGATTCCCGTGTGGGAATAAATCCACTCATCGGACGAATTCATATACGCGGCAATGTCATCATTGGTGACAACGCGCTCGGGCAAATACGACCCCGTCCCCGCTATACGGATTGAACAACTCATTAACGCCTCCTGACCGTTACTTCAATAACATTAACTTGGTTACGCAACTGCAAGATAACCTGCTGAATGACCTTCTCAGTCGCCAAAACATCAATCTTCATCCGTGAAACCGTGCCATCCTCGGTGGGTCCCACATTCAGCGTCTGAATGTTATAACCGCGCCCCGAGATGAGCCCCACAATCCGCGCGAGGACGCCCGGACGGTTCTCCACGAAACAGTTTAGACGGTAAATATCTTCTTTCATAACTTATTCCGCCCTTCCTCTCAATCAAAAATCGTATTCTCGACGGTCATGCCGCCCGGAATCATCGGGTAGACATTCGCACGCGGCTCAACGATGACTTCCACCACCGTCGTCTTCTTCGAATGGACGGCCTTGCGAATCGTCGCCTCGAGCTTCGCGGGGTCAATGACGCGGAAGCCTTCCGCCCCATGCGCCTGAGCGAGCTTCACGAAGTCGGGCAAGTAATCGTAAGTAAGCGCCTTCTCATCCAAGCCCTCATTCGCGCACCGTCCCTTCGGACTCAATATCGACCCGACATAGTTCTTATTGTAGACAATCTCTTGCCACTGACGAACCATACCAAGGCACGCATTATTGATGACAACGAGCGTAATCGGGAGCTTATGCTCCACGGCGACCACCATTTCCTCGAAAGTCATCTGTGCACCGCCATCGCCGCACACCGAGACCACCTTCGCCTCAGGACGCGCCAATGCCGCGCCAATCGCCGCGGGAATGCCAAAGCCCATCGTGCCCATACCGCCCGAGGACAAGAAGTGCCGTGGAATCGAGTGACGGAAATATTGTGCCGCCCACATCTGGTTCTGACCGACATCCGTCACAATCAGCGCCTCGCCATCCGTCGCCTTATCAATCGCCTCAATGACGGCTTGCGGCATAATGACGCCCTTATGCATCGGCTTGTAGCCCGCAGGATGCGCCTTACGAAAGCCATTAATCTCCTTAAGCCATTCAGCGTGCTCCGCCGCCTTCACGCGCGAGAGCACCGTCGTCAACACATCCTTGATATCCGCGACAATGCCGAGATCAACGCCCACATTCTTACCGATGGAAGATGGGTCGCAATCAACATGGACAATCTTCGCATTGCGTGCATACGCCGAGAGCTTGCCTGTGACGCGGTCCGAGAAGCGTGTCCCGAGAGCGAGCAACAGGTCACAGCCCGCAATCGCGCGGTTAGCCGTCCATTCGCCGTGCATACCCGCCAAATGCAAAGCGAGCGGATCGTGTTCATCGAAAGAGCCAATGCCCATCAGCGTCGTCGCGACAGGAATATTCGCACGGTGCGCGAGTGCCGCCAAATCAGCCGCCGCGCCACTCGAAATTACGCCGCCACCCGCGAAGAGGACGGGCTTCTTCGCCTCATTAATCAATTTGGCGAGGCGATTCATTTGGCTTGTGGTCGCCGAAGATTCGGGGTGATAGGCGCGAAGAGAAACGCGCTCGGGATACTGCGCCGCTGTCATGCCGCGCTGGCAGTCCTTCGGGATGTCAATGACGACAGGACCTGGCTTGCCGTGCGTCGCAATATAAAACGCCTGCGCCACAATCTCAGGAATTTCGTCCGCCGAATGCACGAGGAAGTTGTGCTTGCTGACCGCGCGGGTAATACCCGTCGTATCCGCTTCCTGAAAAGCGTCCGTACCAATGAGGGAGAGCGGAACCTGCCCCGAGATGAGCACCATCGGGATGCCGTCCATATAGGCGGTGGCGAGTCCCGTCACCGTATTGGTCGCGCCAGGGCCCGAGGTCACGAGGCAAACGCCCGGCTTGCCCGTGGCACGCGCGTAGCCGTCCGCCATATGGGCGCAGCCTTGCTCGTGGCGTCCCAAGATGAATTGGAACTTCGCCTTGTCGAGCTGGTCAAAAATGTCGAGTACCTGCCCGCCTGGATACCCAAAGAGCACCTCCGTACCCGCCTTCTCGAGCGATTCCACGAGTGCCTGCGCACCCGATCTCATACCTATCTTATCCTTTTTAGCCATCATACGACTTTTTACCTCTTCACAACCTCTTTAGTAAATGAATAACATCTCACGATATTTGGGGAGCGGCCACTTGGCATCATCCACCAAATGTTCGAGCTTATCTACCGTCTTACGCAAATCGTCCATCTTCGCGAGTATGGCAACATCACTGCCCTTAAAGAGCGCCTTCTCAAGCCGCTCACATTTGACATGCATATCGTCTAGCCCCGCACCCAACTTGCGCGAGAGTGCCGTAAGCCCACGAATGCCGACGCGGAGTCCGTCTTTGCGCGCTTGGGCAATGGCTGTCGCAAGGCGACTAAACTCATCCGCCACCACAGGACGAATCATCGCCCGCGCAATATCGAGGGCGACGCGCCCTTCAATGCTCACGCGGCGGTCATAAGCTTCCGTCGCAATTTCGTGCCGCGAGACCATCTCCTCAGCACTGAAAACGCCATACTTCGAGAAAAGTTCCTTATTCTTCGCGTCCAAAAGTGGCGCGATCGCGGCAGGTGTATCGCGCAGGTTAATGAGCCCACGCTCCGCCGCTTCCTTCGGCCACTCCGCCGAATAGCCATCGCCCGAAAAGAGGACGCGGCGATGCTTACTGAAGATGAGACGCAAGAGGCTCTGCAAGTTCGCGTTAAGGCTCCCGCCGCGCGAATCGAGCTCCTCACAAATATAATCGAGTGATTCCGCCACAATTGTATTCAAAACGAGCATACTCGCGGCACAATTCTGGGAGGAGCCAGGCGCACGGAACTCGAACTTGTTGCCCGTAAACGCGAATGGCGAAGTGCGATTGCGGTCCGTCGTATCACGCGGCAGAGCAGGGAGCGCGTCCACGCCAATCTTCATACAGGTGCGCCGCGAAGCAACCGAACCTTTTGCCGCGCGCGGTCCCGCCTCGATGTCATCAATCACCGCCGAGAGCTCATCGCCCAAGAAAACAGATGTTATAGCGGGTGGCGCTTCATTCGCCCCGAGGCGGTGGTCATTACCCGCACCCGCTGTCGCGGTACGCAGCATATCCGCGTGCAAATCGACTGCCCGCACAATTGCCGCGAGCATCGTCAAGAAGATGGCATTGTCGCGCGGATTGTCCCCAGGCGAAAGCAAGTTCTTACCATTGTAGGCGACGGACCAATTGCAGTGCTTGCCCGAGCCATTCACGCCCGCGAACGGCTTTTCGTGAAGTAGGCAAACGAGCCCATTCTTTTCCGCCGTCTGCCGCAAGACTTCCATAATAAGCATATTATGATCCACGGCGAGATTCAAGTCTTCAAAGACAGGCGCAAGTTCAAATTGGGCAGGCGCAACTTCATTGTGCCGCGTTTTCGCGGGAATCCCGAGGCGCCAAAGTTGCTCCTCGACTTCCGTCATAAACGAAATGATGCGCGGCCTTATCGAGCCATAGTAGTGATCGTCAAGTTGCTGGTGCTTGGCGGGCGGCGCACCGTAGACGGTCCGTCCTGTCTGCAAGAGGTCGGGACGCTTCAAGTAGAATGCACGGTCAATAAGGAAGTATTCCTGCTCCGCCCCCAGCGTAATCGACACATGGGCTTTCGGCTTCTTGAAGCGGCGCATGAGCCGCTCAACGGACTTCGTCATCGCCTGAATGGACCTCAAGAGCGGCGTCTTCATATCAAGTGCCGCGCCCGTATAAGCACAAAAGGCGGTCGGGATACACAGTGTCGCGCCATTCGAATGCCGCTTGATGAATGCAGGCGAAGTCGGATCCCACGCCGTGTAGCCACGCGCCTCAAAAGTCGAGCGAAGACCGCCCGAAGGGAAGCTCGAAGCGTCCGCTTCACCACCAATCAAATTCTTGCCCGAGAACTTCTGCACCGCCGTCGCCACACCTGTCGGCTCAAGAAAAGCGTCATGCTTCTCGGCTGTCCCACCCGTCAAAGGTTGGAACCAGTGCGTGAAATGAGTAGCCCCCTTCGCGAGAGCCCAGTCTTTCATTCCAGCGGCGACGGCATCAGCAATCGTTGCGTCTAAGGGCTTACCCTCACGCATTGTCGCGAGCAATTTCGCCGCCACTGTTTTAGGCAAATACGCCCGAATAGCCTTCTCTGAGAAGACATCCGAGCCATATGCCGTCATTTTTTCTTCGGACATTTTTGGCATGTGAGATAATATTATATCATAAATCCCCGCTTTTTGGAATGCCTTATCGCACCTTAAAGAGTCGAAGTCGAAAGTCGAAGTCGAACAGTGGAATTGTTAATCGCGGGGCGGAAGGGACTCCGCCCCCTACCAATCCGTGACAATCCGTGAAATCCGTGGTGATAACAAGAAAGGCTCGACCAATCCAGTCGAGCCTTGTCTAATCTAGCCGAGCCTCTTACACGCGGCGGCGCTTGAGGGCGAGAGTTGCCGCGCCCAGCACCAACAAAAGCCCGCTCGTTGGCTCAGGAATCGCGATCCACTCATTTCCCTCCTGTGAGCCGAATGAGATTGTCTTTTTATCATCCCAAACACTGGTATTGCCAGTCGCTACCGTATAATAATTGCCA
>CAVLAC010000050.1:0-14548 GCA_963661055.1 bacterium
TCTCGCTCATTCGAGCGAGAGTGAGGCTCATCCGATGGATGAGCGAGTGTGTGTGAGGCTCAAAGTTTCGGAGTTATTCGCGAAGTTCTGGGCGGTGTATCCGCGCAAGGTCGGGAAGATTGCCGCACGGCGGGCTTTCGAGACTGCCCTCAAACGCGACAAGGCGAACGCCGAAGCCCTTGTCGAGAGAATGTGCCGCGTTCTCGCCAAACAGAGCGCGAGCCTTGACTGGAAGCGCGAAGACGGCAGGTTCATCCCCTACCCCGCCACGTGGCTCAACGCGGGACGCTGGGAGGACGAGGAAACCGTGGGCACCGAACCGCCGCGCCGCTCACCTGAAGAAGCCGCCGCGCTGAAGGCTCGCCTCCTCGCCGAACAAAAAGAACTCTTTGGCTAACTCAAACGGGGCGCAAGGGACTGCGCCCCCTACCAATCTGTGGAACGGGGCGGAAAGGACTGCGCCCCCTACCAATCCGTGAAATCCGTGGTGATAACAATTTGAAAGGAATCTAGAAAATGCAACAACTCATTGACGATAAGAAGTTCCCGAATAACCCCGAGATGGAAGCGCGGTACAATGCCGCGTACGAAGGGCGCTCACCCGCTGAATGCCTCATCTTGCGGCAGATGACGGACGCTTGGGTGAAGACGCGCGGCGTTATGCTTATGCGGCAAGACCTCGTGAAAACACTCGACACAACCGACCCCAATGCGGAGCGCAAACTTGACCTTGAGCTCGCCTCATATGCGGAGAGTGCCCTCGCGCATTGGTACATCCTCGGGGATATGCTGTGTACTACCGCCGAAGGAGTCGCCGCCGCGATGGACGCTGAAGCCGAGAAAATGCGCCGCGTCGGATGGATTGCCCCCACCCGCGCCGCGCTCCTCGACTATCGCACCCTCACCGCCCTTCGCGCGAAGCGGTGACGCAGCGGGGCGGAAGGGACTCCGCCCCCTACCAATTTGATCTTTGACAATTGAATTTTGAATAGCCCTTTTGGGGCTGAGGGGGCGTTGCTTTTTAACACAGAGTCACAGAGTGGCAGTAAAAGTTTGAGCGATTAATGCGAAGCCCTTAGCGTAGCGTTAGCGAAGCCCTTTGTCGCTCCTCGGAGTTTATGAAAAGATCGTGCGGGGGGACGACCCCTACCAATGAGGGCGGATTTTTGGTATAATATACTAATTAACTGCTTGTGGCAGTGTCCGGAGAAGCTTCGCGCGGTGCGGAGTGCCGAAGGTGTAAGTTCGCGAAAGGGTCGCGGATAATCTCTCAGGCGAAAGGACGGAAAGGTAATAAAGTACAATGGCTGAAGCAACTTGGCTCGATAAGTTCACGGATTTCGTGAATCTTGTGGATGATAAGGTCTGGGGTACGTCGTTTGAAATCGGCGGATTTCCTGTGCCTCTTTTGATTATCCTCATTCTATTTGGAGGCATCCTTTTGACGGTGCGCCTAAAGGGTATGCAGTTTATTCAACTGCCGCGTGCCCTTAAGTATATGTTTAAGAATGAGAAGGTGGAGCACGGCGCGAAGGGCGAAGTGACGAGCTTCGGGGCTCTTTGTACGGCACTTTCCGCGACAATTGGTACGGGCAATATCGTGGGTGTTGCTACCGCTTATGTGGCGGGCGGTCCTGGCGCCATCTTCTGGATGTGGCTCGCGGCACTTTTTGGTATGGCGACAAAGTATGCCGAGGGCTTACTCGCGGTTAAGTATCGTGACCACGACCCCGTGACAGGACATGTTCTGGGCGGTCCGTTCTACTACATTGAGCGCGGTATGGGCAAGCAATGGAAGTGGCTCGCGTGCATTTTCGCATTCTTTGGCGTGCTCGTCGGCTTGTTTGGCATTGGTACTTTCACGCAGGTGAACTCCATTTGCGGTTCGTTCAATACCTTCTTCAAGAACTACATTGATACGGCGGATGTCTATAACTGCACGATTTTGGGCAACTCCTATTCGTATGCAACAATCGGCGGCTCGATTGTGCTCGCCTTCATCGTCGGCTTGGTGGTCATTGGCGGACTCAAGCGTATCGCGAGTGTGAGTGAGAAGGTGATTCCGTTTATGGTCGTCCTTTATGTTGCCTTCGCGCTCATTCTCGTCTTCTGCAATGTGACGAAGATTCCGTCCGCCATTATGACGATTGTGAAGAGTGCGTTTGGTGTGCAGGCGGTCGCGGGTGGTGCGCTTGGTGCCATCATCGTCGCGATGCAAAAGGGTATCGCACGCGGCATTTTCTCCAATGAGGCGGGTCTCGGCTCGGCACCAATCGCCGCTGCCGCCGCACAGACGAAGGAACCGGTCCGTCAGGGGCTCGTCTCGATGACGGGCACCTTCCTCGATACGATTATCGTCTGCTCAATGACGGGACTTGCGCTCACGATGACGAGCCAGCCCGTGTCGGCGGAATCCTTCAAGGGCGTCTCGGAACTCTACTGCGCAAGTGCCGCGACGGGTGCCGCCGCGACGATGAAGGCGTTCGCGGTGGGGATTCCGTTCCTGCCCCCGCTGGTGACGGACGCTCTCTTGATGATTTCGCTCGTCCTCTTTGGTTTCACGACCATTCTCGGCTGGGACTACTATTCGGAGCGGTGCCTTGAGTATTTGTCGAATGGCAATATGAAGCCCGTGCTCGTTTATCGCTGGCTCTACATCCTCGCCGTATTTATTGGCCCGTATATGACCATCTCGGCGGTGTGGGGTATTGCGGATATCGTGAATGGGCTTATGGCCGTACCGAATATGATTGCGCTTATCGCGCTCTCGGGCGTAGTTGTCGCTGAAACGCGCAGCTACTTTAAGCGCCTCAAAGCGGGCGAGATTCAGGAATAAGAAGGGCTATTTCAACTAATCATGGCGGGCGAATATCAGTTTAGTCTTGTTGATGTAACGAAGCAAGTTGGCACAAAGACCATCTTGAATGAGGTTAATCTCTCATTCTTCTATGGTGCGCACATTGGTGTCATTGGTGGGAATGGCGCGGGCAAATCCTCGCTCCTCAAAATCCTCGCGGGACTTGATACGGACCTTATGGGCACCGTGCAAGTCGCGAAGGGGACGCGCGTCGGCTACCTGCCGCAGGAGCCTGTCCTCGACGACACCAAGACTGTGGGCGAAGTTGTCGCTGAAGCCGTTGCGCCCATTAAGGCTAAACTCGACCGCTATGAGGAACTCTGTTGCAATCTTGATGATCCGAAGGCGGAAGCCGAAATGGCGCGCCTCCAGGACGAGATTGATGCCCACGATTATTGGAATATCGACTCTCTCGTGGAGCGTTCTATGGCGGCGATGCATTGTCCGCCCGCCGACCAAAGTGTCGCAGTGCTGTCGGGCGGTGAACGCCGCCGCGTCGCCATTTGCCGCCTTCTTTTGACTGAGCCTGATGTGCTCCTTCTGGACGAGCCCACCAACCATCTTGACGCGGAAACGGTTCAGTGGCTCGAGGAATACCTAAAGCCCTTTAAGGGCACGCTCATTGTGGTCACTCACGACCGCTACTTCTTGTCGGATGTGACGGACTGGATTCTTGAGCTTGATCGCGGCGTATGCTATCCGTATAAGGGCAATTACGAGGAGTGGCTGAAGCAGAAAGAAGCGATGCTCGCTCACGAAGCGAAGGCGGAAAAGTCGCGGCAGAAGCTCATTGAGAACGAACTTAAGTGGATACAGACGAATCCATCTGGACGCCACTCGAAGAGCCAAGCGCGTGTTAAGCGGTATGAGGAACTGCAGAAGCAGGAAGTCTCGACGCGTGAGGACGACCTTGTCATCCGTATTCCGCCAGGCCCTCGTCTGGGCGACTTGGTGGTGCGTGCCGAGCATGTTAAGATGGCGTTTGGCGACCGCGTCCTTTATAATGATTTGAACTTCGATTTGCCGCGTGGTGGCATTGTCGGGGTAATTGGTGCGAATGGCGCGGGCAAGACAACCCTCTTTAAGTTGATTACAGGGCAACTCAATCCTGTCTCGGGCACTTTTAGTGTGGGCGACACGGTAAAACTCAGCTATGTCGACCAAACACGCAGTGAATTGAAGTCCGAAGAGACGGTCTACGAAGCCATTACGGGCGGCGGCGAGTTTGTGCGCCTCGCGGGCACGACAATGATGAATGGTCGCGCCTATTGTAGCCGCTTTAACTTTCGTGGACCCGACCAGCAAAAGAAGGTGGGCGTACTCTCGGGCGGCGAGCGCAATCGCGTCCATTTGGCGAAGCTCCTGACGGCGGGCGGCAACCTGCTCCTCCTCGACGAGCCCACTAATGACCTCGATGTCGCCACTTTGCGCTCCCTTGAAGAAGGCTTGCAGGACTTCGGCGGATGTGTGATGGTCGTCTCGCACGACCGTTGGTTCTTGGATCGCATTGCGACCCACATCCTCGCTTTTGAGGGTGACGGACGCACCACTTGGTTCGAAGGTAGTTATTCAGAGTACCACGAAGCTATGGCGCGGCGTAAGCAGAAGTAATTTAGATAAACCGCAAGAAGAAAGGAAATTGAAATATGTGCGGAATAGTTGGCTTTTCTAGTCGTACACGCGGCGCGGCAGTGCCGCTTATCAACGGACTTCGCCGTCTCGAGTATCGCGGCTACGATTCGGCGGGCGTGGCGCTCGAGTCCCCCGAGGGACTCCTCGTCTATAAATGTAAGGGCAAGGTCTCGGAGCTCGCGCGGGTTCTCGCGAAGAAGCTTGATGAGAAAGAGGAAAAGGAGTGCACCATCGGCATTGCCCACACGCGCTGGGCGACGCACGGTCTCCCCACCGAGGTAAATGCCCACCCTCAACTCGCGGATGGTGGCAATCTCGCGCTCGTCCATAATGGCATTATTGAGAATTATGCCGCGCTCCGTGCCCAGCTCGAACAGCGTGGTTGCAAGTTTGTCTCCCAAACAGATACGGAAGTTCTTGCGCACCTCATCGCGACATTTGACCAAGGGGACTTCCTTTCCGCCGTCACCCAGGCGCTCAAGCAGGTGCGCGGCACTTATGGTATCGCCGTCCTTTCGCGGCGGCATCCAGGCGAGATGATTGTTGCGCGTTGTGGGAGTCCGCTCGTCGTCGGTATTGGCGAGGACGCGACTATCGTGGCGAGTGATGTTTCGGCGATTGTGGAGCATACGCGGCAAGTCATTTACTTGAATGATGGCGATGTCGCCCGCGTCACACCTGAGGGCGTAAATGTCTATACCCTCGATAATGCGCCTGTCACGCGCGAAGTGAAGGCGATTGAATGGAATCTTGACGCGGTAGAGAAGGGCGGCTACGCCCACTTCATGCTCAAGGAAATCTTTGAGCAACCCGAGACCCTGCGCAACACGATTCGCGGACGCCTTGATTTCGCCAATGGTACGGCTATTCTCTCGGGACTTAGCCTCACCCCACGCGAACTCGCGGGCATTCGCCGCGCCGTCATTGTGGCGTGCGGAACTTCCCTCCATGCGGGTATGGCGGCGAAGTATTTGATTGAGTCCCTCGCCGATATTCCTGCCTCCCCTGAGCAGGCGGCGGAATTCCGCTATTGTAACCCGATTGTGGGGCCTGATGACCTTGTTTTGGCTGTATCCCAGTCGGGCGAGACGGCGGATACTCTCGCGGCCGTTCGGGAATCGATTCGCAAGGGTGCACTTGTGGCGGGTCTTTGCAATGTCGTTGGCTCGACAATCGCGCGGGAAGTCGGGCGCGGCGTTTATTTGCACGCGGGACCCGAGATTTCCGTCGCTTCCACGAAAGCCTTCACGGCGCAGGTGACGACACTTTTGATGATTGCCTTGAAGCTCGGGCGTACGCGGCGTTATTCGCGTGAGGAAGGCATCCATCTCTGCGAAGAAATTGCCGCGCTTCCTGATAAGGTGGTGGAAGTCCTTAAGCAGAATGACGCGATTGCGAAGATTGCCGAGAAGTACTACAAGGTCTCGGATATGTTCTTCATCGGGCGCGGCATTTTGTATCCGACCGCGCTTGAGGGTGCGCTGAAGATGAAGGAAATCAGCTATTTGCACGCCGAGGGCTACCAGTCGGCGGAACTCAAGCACGGCCCCATCGCGCTTTTGGACACGAAGACCCCCGTCGTCGCCTTGCTGAATGACATTCCTGGCAAGGAAAAGACGATTGGTAATGTGCAAGAGTGCCGCGCGCGGCAAGCCCCCGTCATTGGCATTATCACCAAGGGCGACAAGGCGGCGGCGGAACATTGCAACGATGTTATTGAGCTTCCCGCGACGACGGAGCACACTGCGCCCATTGTCACGGCGGTCGCTTTGCAGCTTTTTGCCTACCATGTCGCGAGGCTGAGGGGGTGCGAAATCGACCAGCCCCGCAATTTGGCGAAGTCAGTTACTGTTGAGTAAAAAGCCAAAATGTGCTATAATCTTACTGTAGTAAAATGCAGTAAAGGAAGGAGCACAGTTATGAAGAGAGTAATTTTGTTCGTCGCGGCGAGTTTTGCCGCGCTTACAGTGGCGTTTGCCGCGCCCCACGGGCACGGTCGTCCAGGCGGTCCTGGCGGCCCAGGTGGCTTTGGGCCAGGCCCGTCGCCGCGCCCCGCGCCACATCATTCGCGTAGTGGCTTCTGGCCAGGCTTCGCGGGGGGACTCGCCGCAGGGGTGCTCCTCGACATCACGCGTCCCGCGCGTCCGATCCCGCCGCCCGCTACAGTCTATACGACACAAGTCGTCACCCCGACACCTGTCGTCGTTCAGCAACCCGTTGTCGTTACGCAACCTGTCGTCACCCAAACCGTGATTACGGATGCCGTTGTCACCCAGCCCGCTGTGACCACCCAGCGTGTTTGGGTCGAGGGCGCCTACTTTGACCGCGTTAATGCGGATGGCTCAGTGACGCGCGTGTGGAATCCAGGGCACTACGAAGTGCGTACGGTTCAGTAAGTGAGTATATGAAGAAGAGTATCGCGCAAGAGACAAAGTTCCCGCCGCCCGGTCGCACGCCGAGTGAAGATACGGCGGCGGTTATCAAGTTTTATCGTCTGAGGGACGCTTTCCCGAAGGAAGTCATTGAAGAAGCGCGGCAGGTTTCGACGCGGCTTAAGACGAAAGAGAAGCGCCTTGATTTGCGGCGTAAGTTCATCTTTACCTGCGACCCCGTAACGGCGCGGGACTACGATGACGCGATCTCCCTTGAGAAGGACCGCAAGGGCAATCGCGTCTTGGGCGTGCATATCGCGGATGTCTCGCATTTCGTGCGCCCTGGCAGTGCCCTTGACCGTGAGGCGCAGATGCGCTCGACGAGCGTCTACTTCCCCGACCGCGTCCTCCCTATGCTCCCAGAGGAGCTTTCGAACGGTGTCTGCTCGCTTGTCCCCAACGAAGACCGCCTCACTTTTAGTGCCTTTATGACCTTTGATGCCGAGGGACATATGATTGCGCGGTCTTTCGCGAAGTCAATTATCCGTTCTAAGGCGCGCTATACCTATGAGCAGGTGATGGATGTAATCGCGGGTCGCTCCTCGCGCATTGGTAAGCGTGAAAGCCGCGTCATTCTCGATGTGCACGCGCTCGCCCAGCAATTGCGGCGGATACGCTTCGCCAATGGGGCTCTCGATTTGGAGATTCCCGAAATTGAGGTGAAACTCGATGACCAAGGCGAAATGCTCGGCATTGAGTCGTGCCCGTATGACGAATCTCATCAGATGATTGAGGAGTGTATGGTCGCGGCAAATGAGGCGGTCGCTCACGAGCTTTGGGGCAAGGGAATTAAGGTTCTCGCACGCTTCCACGATAAGCCCGACCCTGAGAAACTGCTGATTTTGCGCGAAGAAATGCGCGGACTCGGCGTGAAGATGGGGGCAATTGAGAATCCGAAAGTCTTTGCTAAGTTCTTACAGGCAATTAAGAAGAGCCCGCTTTATACGACACTCGCCGTGATGGTATTGAGGTCGATGAAGCGTGCGGTCTATGAGCCGACGGTAATGGGGCATTTCGGACTCTCCAAGCGCTTCTACGCCCACTTTACCTCGCCCATCCGCCGCTATCCCGATTTGACGCTCCACCGCCAACTCGCGGACTATCTGGAAAAGCCCACGAAAGCAAAGCGCCCGCCCCAACTCCTCGCGCGTTGGGCGGAACACGCCAATGAGATGGAAGAGAAGGCGACGGAAGCCGAGCGGGCGGTTCTTGAGATTAAGAAGTATCGCTACTTTGATGAGCAACTCGCCTCGCGGCAGACGGTTGTCTATGAGGGAATTATCTCGCAGTGCTTCCCCTTCGGATGCTTTGTGGAAATCCCAGAGCTTGCCGCGTCGGGGCTTGTGCATATCTCGCAACTTTCGCGGCGGTATGTGCGCTATAATGCAGGCGACCATAGCCTCAGTGCGCCAGGCGGGGGCTCGTGGAGGATTGGCGACAAGATGAAGGTGCGGGTGACGCGGGTCGACTTCAAGGAACGCAAACTCGACTTTGTGCCTGTAAAGGTGCGCTAAAAGCAATTTCAACTAAGGAAATAACAATGGAACTCACAGTACTCGTAAATAAGTTCAACATCACAGGGCGACTCGTTTCGTTGCAACCCTTCGGCAATGGTAATATCAATGATACCTTCCTTGCTATTTACCGCAATACCTTTACTGAGACGCAAGTCATTCTTCAGCGCGTCAATCGCGCGGTCTTCCCCAAGCCCGAGGTCATTATGGGTAATATGCACGAAGTGACGCGCCATTGCCACGCGAAACTCGAGGCGGACGCTCAGGCGGGGCGCGATGACCGCGTATGGCAGATGCCGCAGATTGTGAAGACCAAGGATGGCGCGGACTTTGTGACGGACGAGAATGGCGAGGTTTGGCGCGTCATTACGCGTATTATGTCCGCCCACGCCTTTGATGTGGCGCAAGGTCCCGAGCACGCGATGGAGTGTGGCGCGGCACTGGGGCACTTCCACTACCTCATCAGCGATATGAGCCCAACCGCCATTCAAGATCCGTTGCCAGGCTTCCATATCACCAGTGAATATCTTGCCGCGTATGATAAGACGCTCGAGACAAAGTCCGCGCAGGATATGCTCGCGAGTTCAATGGAAGCGAAGCGACTCGTCCGTTTCATTGAGGAGCACCGCAATCTCGCGCTCTGTTTGGAGAAGGCGGAAGCGGCGGGCGAGCTCCGTAAGCGCATGTTCCACGGCGACCCGAAGGTCAATAACATCATGATTGACGATGTGACGGGTAAGGGCACGGCGATGATTGACCTTGATACGGTCTCGCCTGGGCTTGTCCACATTGACTTCGGCGATGCTTTGCGCTCCATCTGCAACCCCGCAGGTGAAGAAGAGACAAATCTTTCGAAGGTCGTTTTTGATGAAGACTTGAGCACCGCCTTCTGCAAGGGCTATATGCGCGAAGCGGGCGCGTTTATGACCGATGCCGACCGCGCGTATCTCTTTGACGCGATTCGCCTCTTGCCCTTTGAGCTGGGGCTTCGGTTCTTCCAAGACTATCTCGCGGGTAATGTCTACTTCAAGACGAAGCACGCTGAGCAGAACCTGAACCGTGCGCGGGTGCAATTTAGGCTTTGTGAGTCTATTGAGGCGCGGGAGCGTTCGATTCGCAGTGCCCTCGCGGCAATGTAAAAAGGTAATGTACGAACTCGTCGAGATTTTTGAGTCGCTACAAGGCGAGGGACGCAATTCAGGGCGTCCCTGCGTCTTCGTGCGCTTCGCGGGCTGTAATCTCGCTTGCCCGTGGTGCGATACGGACCGCGCGCGGCACTTTTCGGTTAGTCTCGACAAACTCGTAAAGGAAATTGCCGCGTTTAAACCTAAGAGCGTCATTCTCACGGGCGGCGAGCCTACGCGTGTCGCGGCAATGCCTGAACTTATTGCCGCGCTGAAGGAGCGCGGATACTGGATTGCCGTTGAGACGAATGGCACAGCCGAACCTGATTGGCTCTCATTTGTCGATTATGTCGCCTGTTCGCCGAAGTTGGAGTATCCCGAGAGCCTAAAGTTGACGCGGGCAAATGAGGTGCGGGTGGTCGCGTCTTCTCCTGAGGTCGTTGCCTTTTGCCGCGATTTGCCCGCGCGAATTGCCGCGACGGACTACTATCTCTCGCCCTGTGAGCGCGGCGGGGAAATGGATTTCGCGACTGTAAAAGCCGCCCTCGCTGAATTGCCAGGCTGGGCACTTTCCGTACAGCTTCATAAGCTACTTGGCTTTCGCTAAACAAGAAAGGAGTCCGTACTATGCCCCACTTGCTAGATGACGCTTGGCTGAAACCCTATGAACAGGCTATCCGTGGGCGGGCGGCGCGTGCCCAAGCGCGGGTACGCGAATTGACGGGCGGTGCGATGTCCCTCGCGGACTGGGCGAGTGCCCACGAGTATTACGGACTCCACAAAACGCCGCGCGGCTGGGTTTTTCGTGAGTGGGCACCGCACGCGACTTCGATGTGGCTCGTTGGCGACTTCTCGGGATGGCGTACCTTGCCGAACTTTGAGCTTTCTCGCGTCCCAAATACGGATGTCTGGGCGCGGGAGTTCCCTGAGAACACCTTTAAGCACGGCGACAATTACCGCCTTGAGATGCACTGGGATGGCGGACGCGGCGAGCGTATTCCCGCTTTCGCGCGTTATGTTGTGCAAGACCCGCAAACCCAAATCTTTACGGCGAAAGTTTGGGCGCCCGAGAAGGCGTATGTGTGGCAAAATCCCGTGCCTGAGCGCAAGAAGAGACCATTTATCTACGAGGCGCATGTCGGGATGGCGAGTGAAGAAGGGCGAGTCGCGACTTACACAGAGTTCCGTAACAACATTTTGCCGCGCATTAAGGCGGCGGGATATGATACAGTTCAGCTGATGGCGATAATGGAGCATCCGTATTACGGTAGTTTCGGCTATCACGTGAGCTCCTTTTTTGCCGCGTCCTCGCGCTTTGGTACGCCCGATGAACTCAAGTGCCTTGTCGATGCCGCGCATGGGATGGGGCTACGCGTCATTATGGACCTCGTTCATAGCCACGCCGTTAAAAACGAACGCGAGGGGCTCTCATGTTTTGATGGTACACCGTGGCAGTACTTCCATTCGGGCGAGAAGGGGTGGCATAAGGCGTGGGATAGCCGCTGTTTTGATTATGGCAAGGTGGGGGTGCTACACTTCCTCTTGTCCAATTGCCGCTATTGGCTAGATGAGTTCCATTTTGATGGCTACCGCTTCGATGGCGTTACTTCGATGCTTTTCTGGGACCACGGCTTGGGCACGGCGTTTACGGACTATTCGCGCTACTTTGATGGCTCAATGGACGATGATGCGTGGGTCTATTTGCAACTCGCGAACCGCGTCATTCACGAGGTGCGCCCCGACGCGATTACGATTGCGGAAGATGTGAGCGGCATGCCCGGTTGTGCCGCGCCCGTCACGGACTGCGGGATGGGTTTTGATTATCGTATGGCGATGGGCGAGCCCGACTTCTGGTTTCATTTGGCGGAGAAGGTTAAGGACGATGATTGGTCGATGGGCGGCATTTTCTATGCGCTCACTGATAAGCGTCCAGAGGAAAAGGTCGTGAGTTATGTCGAATCTCATGACCAAGCCCTCGTCGGAGGCAAGACCTTCTTCTTCCAGCTCGCGGATGCCGCCGTTTACTTCGGAATGCGCACCGATCAGCAGGACGCGATTATCGACCGCGCCATAGCCCTCCATAAAATGGCGCGACTCGCCACCTGTGCCCTCAATGGCGGAGCCTATCTCGATTTTATGGGCAATGAGTTTGGGCACCCCGAATGGATAGACTTCCCCCGCGAAGGCAATGGCTGGGACTATTCTCACGCGCGGCGGCAGTGGTCGCTACGGGATGACCCGAATTTGCGCTTTAAGCCGCTTGGCGACTTCGACGCGGCAATGCTCCATCTTTTGCACGAATATGAGACCGAAAGTGCCGCGCTGTGCCTCGCGACGAATGAACCTGATAAGATTCTCGCCTTCGTGCGCGGCGATTTGCTCTTCGTCTTTAACTTTAATCCGACCCGCTCATTTACGGACTATGGTATTCTCGTCCCCCCTGCCACAAGTTGGGAGCATTGCCTTGATACGGACGAACCCCGCTTTGGCGGACAAGGACGCCTCGAGCCGCGTGTCGTGCACACGCCGCAACTAGTTCCTGATAAAGGCGAGCTCGTCCAGCAAATTCGGCTCTATTTGCCTGCCCGTACCGCCCTCGTCTTGAAGCGTGTAAAGTCTAAATGAATACAAACCCAAAGTGCCGCGTGGCGTTGACGGGGGATGTCGCCCTCAATTTGCTCGCTCCTTATTTCGAGGCGGCGGGTTATGAGGTCTATGTCCCCGCAGGCTTTGGCACATGGCATCAGGAGGTTCTTGATAAGAACTCACCTCTCCATCAATTTAAGCCCGATGTCATCCTTGATGTGACGCGCTTTGACGCAGTACTTGCGAAGGAAGTCCCTAACTTCTATGATGAACGGATGAAACGGCTTGCCGCGTGTCCCTATTCGCTCGCGGGGATTAAGGCGATTGTCGAGGAGTTTACCTTCTCCCAACTCGCCGCACCCAAGAAAGTCCTCGCCGTCGATGCGGATAACACCCTCTGGCGCGGCATAATTTCCGAGGACGGATGGGACGCGGTGGAGCCTTATCGCGACTTTCAGAACGGACTCCTCACCTTGCGTGAACGCGGCGTTTTGCTGGTCCTGCTCTCTAAGAATGACGCATTCGAGTTCCGTAGTGATATGCCGCTACGGACATCCCATTTTGCCGCGCTGGGCGTGAATTGGGTGCCCAAGGCGGGGAATCTCATTGCCGCGTGTAAGGAGTTGAATCTTGGGACGGAAAGCGTCGTCTTCGTGGACGACAACCCTTTTGAGCAAGCCCAGATGAGGGCGCACCTGCCCGAAGTGACCGTCTTGCCCTTTACGCCGCCCCCAACCGCGCAACTCTTGCGGCGGCTCAACACTTACTTTTTCGCGGAGATGGGTAAGACTGAGGAAGACCGCCTAAGGGCGGCGGATTATGCCGCGCGGCAGATAGCTCCTAGCGTCAAGGACTACGCGAGTGTCGCGGATTATTTAGAAGACTTGCAATTGCGCGTAGTGCCGCGCCTCGCCGAAGAAGGGGATCTCGACCGCCTTGCCCAAATGGCAGGCAAGACGAACCAATTTAATGCGACAACAATCCGCCGCGACCGTGCAGACTTTGAGCGGCTTTTGACGGATAAAAACTGCCGCGTTTTCGTCTTTAGCACCTCCGACCGCTACGGAAAGCAAGGAATCGTTTGCTATGTGGTCGTGAATCTTACGACGCACCACGCGACGGACTTCGTAATGAGTTGCCGTGCAATGGGACGTACGCTTGAGAATTTCGTCTATAGGTATATAACCGAACAACTTGGCTTTGAGCCAATCCTCGATTACACCCCCACAGCCAAGAATAAACCCTTCCACGACTTCCTCACCTCCCCCATTTCTAGTACTTATTTTAATCGTGTAGAGTTGTAGAATTGTAGTCGAAGTCGAGAGTCGAAGTCGAACAGTGGCAGGTTAACCTTTGAATACGGGGCGGAAGGGACTGCGCCCACCATTTCTCTGTGTCTCTGTGTTAAAAACCACGCCCCCTCAGCCCCGAAGGGGCTATCTCAAAACGACTTCTCTGCGAACTCCGCGCCTCTGCGTGAGTAAATAACATATGAAATCGCTACTACCAACTCGGGTAATTGACGGGGGGGGTAATATGGTATAATATTGTACTAATAAATGGCTGTAAAAGGCTGTTTTGGTAGGGCGGGCAGTCCCTTGCCCGCCGTTTGGTAGGGGCACGCGTCCCTGCGTGACCGTTGGTAGGGCGGGCAGTCCCTTGCCCGCCGCAAAAGAAAAGAGAAAGAGTATGAAAGAGCAGATAAAGAAAGTCGTCCTCGCGGCACTTGTCGCGGCAGTGAGCATTGCCGCGCAAGCATCGCCTATTTACTTCACGATTTCAGATGTTGCCGCAGCGGAAGGTTCGTCTGTGACAAAAGAGAATCAGTATTATGCTTATATCTTTGCTGCGAGTGATACTCAATGTAACTATCCGACTGTTACAAAGAGCACTATCCTTGCTGCGCTTAGTAGTGGAACGTTAGATGAGTTTAGTAAGGCAAATACCCCTTATGCAAATAATCAAATGTGGTGCGTGGGCAACGACACGCCATCCAATGGGAAAGCGAATTGGTCAAATAAAACACTAATTTCAAACACTACTACTTATAAAGATGAAAATAGAACGGCTAATACGCTTTCTATTTTTGCCTTGATTCTTGATGGTACGGCTAGCACGGCAACGCATTATATGTTTGCAACTAAAGATGGGAGCGAGACGATTCTTAACACAACGGTTTATGATAAAAATAATTATCGTGCTTCTTTTGACTTCGGGTCTCAAAGTGCGAATACTTGGAGTACCATAGCATCCATCCCTGAGCCGACGAGTGGGCTATTGCTGGTGCTTGGGGTGACGATGCTTGCCCTCAAGCGCCGCTGCGTGTAAGAGGTTTGGCTAGATTAGCGAAGGCTCGTCCGTCTCGGTCGAGCCTTTCTTGTTTCTTGGGGTGATAGATTAGCC
>CAVLAC010000051.1:0-14472 GCA_963661055.1 bacterium
GTCCTACAGGGGAGCTTGCGGACGAGCAAATTGTTGATGATGTCTTCTCGTATATAATTAATGATGTCTATGAATTATGCGAGGCTCTGATTAAGGATAGTTCCGCATTGGTCATACAAAAGCCTAATGCTCAGGGTTTCAAGAAATTGAAGAAACTTGAGCATGAGAGAAAGATATTGGAAGATTTCGTTGGGTGTTCACTGGATGCATTCTTTCAACGGGTGCAAAAGTGTAAGCAGGTGTTTTGGGGGATGAAAACTATTGGCTTGGCAAAACCAAAGGCTGGAACTAAGCGAAAAAGGAATAAGAAGAAGATGTGAACCTTTTTGGGGGTGTTGGCGTTTAATTGGGCAGAAAGAAGGATGAATTATGTCCAAGAAAACGAAAAAAGAGAAGGTAAAGGCGGCGGCTGTGCCTAAGGAGGATGTCGAGAATGTCCTTGCCGAAATTGAAGCCCAATTTGAAGAAAAGGGCTTCTTCCGTCGCCTTTTTGATATGTTTAAGGGCTTCAAGGAGTCCCGTGCGTCGCGTGCTTATAAGGAAGCACGCATTACGCTCCAGCGCTTGATGGCTCCGCTTGTCGCCTTTGTCGCGGTCGGACTCTTCGTGGTGGTGCTTATTGTGGTCACGGCGGTTCAAAGTGTGAAAAAGTCGACGATTGAGGTGCGGATTGCTCAAGTAGAGGACGAAGCGGACGCTCCCCTTGAGCCCGTCGATGAGAATACGCCTGAGGAACCTGATATTGATATGACGGCGGATGTTAATGTGGACATTTCCGTCGATGTCGCGGATGTCCCTGTCGCCCATACGGAACTCGTAGCCCCTGCCGCGCCGATTGCCAAAAGTGCCGCGAAGACGGGTGTATCTGCCGCGCCGAGCCCCGTCTCGATATCAATAATCAATACGGGCGCGAAGTTGACTCCGCTTGATGGCAACAACAACGGAGGCTGGGGAAGCGTCATTTCGAAGAAGAAGGGACAAAAGCCGCAGAATCTTGACGGATGCCTCATCGGCACGATTATCGACTTCAAGAAGGATGGCGAGGGCAAGGAGCGTCCGAATTGGCTGCAGACCTACAATAGTGACGCGCGCAGTCTCATAGAGAACAACTTCTCGCAGAGTGCGCTTTTTAAGTTCCATGTGCCCCAGAAGAATGTCGCGCTGACCCACCTATGGATTCCTCCGCAATCGGCGGGGAATGGTCCGAAGGCATTTGGTGTTGCCGACACGGTGAAGCCGAGTGGCTTTGTTGTCTACTACACGGGCACGCTCGCCTCCTATAGAAAAGGCAAGTGGCGGTTTTGGGGGTACTTCGATGACTTCCTCTTCATCCGCGTCAACGGACGCATCGTGTTTGACTCGAACGGATGTGATGGCAAGGCGAGCCCGCGCTCGGACTGGAAGTCGTCCGCACCGAATGAGATCGGCAAGGCGTGGTGTCCGCAATCGGGCTGGGGCAAGATGGCGCCCTCGGACTGGTTTGAGCTCCAGCCCAATAAGCCTGTGAAGATTGAGCTGATGATTGGCGAGCATCCTGGCGGTATGGTGGGCGGACTTATCCTCATTCAGGAGGAGGGCGTGACCTACTCGAAGAACACGGATGGCACGGTGGTGTATCCAATCTTCACGACGCGTCCGTTGTCGAATGCGACGCGGTTTGACTTGCAGGACGACCCCATTTTCAAGCGATCAGGGCACCAGATGAATGTAGACTCGCCGCGCTTCAACGCGGGTCCGAAGAAGGAGTCGCAGCCTGCGGGGGTCTCAAAAGAGGATGTCCCAGTCGAGGTGTCGATTTGAGGTAAAAAGTGCCGCGCACCCTTATAAAACCGAGGTGAGAGCGCGATTGGGGCAGATTTAGCCGCAAAACTTTTTTCACGAAAGGTGAGAAAAGTGGTTGACTTAAAGCGTAAGAATTGGTAAACTAATGGATGTCATCTGCTGAGAAGCGCGGTTGCTCCCTGGCGGGTGAAGGTACAAGAAGGAAAAAAGTAAGATGGAAATCTATGTTGGTAACCTCGCATACGCGACGACTGACGAAGGTTTGAAAAGTGCGTTCGCGCAGTTCGGCGAAGTTACCGCCGCCCGAGTGGTGACGGACCGCATGACGAATCGCAGCAAGGGCTTCGGCTTCGTGACGATGCCCGACGCTACGCAGGCACAGGCGGCGATCGATGCGCTCAATGGTAAGGAACTCGATGGCCGCACCGTGCGCGTCAATGAGTCCCAGCCGCGTCCGCGTGAAGAGCGTCGTGAAGGCGGCTTCCGTGGTGGTCGTGGTCGTGGCGGCTTTCGTGGTGACCGTGGCGGCTTCCGCGGCGGTGATCGCGGCGAGCGTCCTCCGCGCCGTGAGACGCGTTGGTAAGCAAGAAGTAGCGGGCTTATGAATGAAGCCTGCATTGAAAGTAGGGGGCACGGCGATTTACCGTGCCCTTGCTTTTAAGGAAGCATGAAATCACGACTTGAGCAGTTTGGCTGGCGCGGCACTTTAGAGCCGGGCATCGGGCGTGTCGTGAGTGCCCACGGCGACTACTACCATCTCGTTTGCAATGAGGCGGAAGGCGAAATCTTGGCGCGTACCAAGAAAAGCGTCTTTGCTCCGAAGGCGACGAAGATGCGCGTCGTCGGGCGCGGCACTTCGCTCGAGACAGGCGTGCGCGGCGCGGAAGGCACGGTGAAGCCGATGACAGGCGACTTCGTGCGCTTCACTTACAATGCTCAAGGCGATAGTCTCATTACGGAACTTCTGCCGCGCTTCTCGCGCTTTGAACGCCGAGACCCTACGGCACGGCGCAAGGCGCAGACGCTGGCTGTCAACTTCGATTGGCTCTTTATTATGATGTCCCTGAACGAGAACTTCTCCATCGCGCGTGTCGAGCGCTACTTGGAGCTCGCCTCGGATATCGCTCCCGCGCGTGCGGCGGTCGTGCTGACGAAGGTGGACTTGCGGCAAGAGGAAGATGCGCCACTCATTGCTGACTTGCGCGAGACGATTGCGGACCAGGCGGACTACTTCGAAATCTCGTGCGTGACGGGCGAAGGGCTCGCGGCGATTCGGGCGCTCGAAGTGCCGGGCGACACGCTCGCTTTCGTGGGCAGTTCGGGTGTCGGCAAGTCGACGCTCCTCAACACGCTCGCGGGTGCGGAGTGGGCGGCAACGAGCGAGGTGCAGGAGTGGAGTGGCAAGGGACGCCACACGACAACGAGCCGTGAATTGGTGCGTTTGCCCTCGGGTGTACTCGTTTTGGATACGCCAGGCATACGCGAAATCGGTCTTTTGGGTGAGGAAGAAATGCGTTTGGAGCGCGGCGAATCGACTCACCGCCGACGCAAATAAATGAGATTTCACTTGATTTTATGCCGAAAATGTAGTAATATATTAGGTATTGAACCTATCAAAAGGAGTAAAATGAAAATTTCGACAATGGTAATGGCGTGTGCGGTGCTCTCGGCTGTGGCTACAGGATGCCGCTATGATAAGTCCGCGAAGGACGCAGCTTCGGGCGACGAAGCGGCGAACAATGGCGGCGTTGATGATATGGCGGCCGAGTCGGGCAGCCTCGACGACATCTCGTCGAATGGCAAGAGCTGGGAGGCTCTGGGCTATTCGCGTTGCACCGATGTGGAGTTCGCGCCTGTTTACTTTGCGTTTGACGCGACGGCTATCCAGCCTTCGGAACTCGGCAAGATTGAAGCCGTGGCGAAGCACTTGAAGGATAATCCAGACCGCGTCGTTTCCATCGAGGGCAACTGCGATGAACGCGGCTCGACGGAATACAATGTCTCGCTCGGCGAGAATCGTGCGCTTATCGCGAAGAACTACCTCGTGCAGAATGACATCGCCGACTCGCGCATTAAGACGGTGAGCCGTGGCGAGGAGAATCCGGCTGTCGAAGGCACGGGCGAATCGGTCTGGGCGCAGAACCGCCGCGACGAATTCTTCATCTACAAGAAGTAAGGCGCGTCACTTAAATGACGCTGGCCTTAATCTTTGACAGTGTGGGTTTCGGCGAGTGGCTTGTCCTGCTCGCCGTAATCTTGATTGTCGTGGGGCCAAAGCGGCTACCCGCTACCGCCCGCAAGTTCGGTCAGTACTACGCGAAGTTTCGCCGCGCGGCAGAATCGTTCAAGCGGCAACTCCTCGATATGGACTCCGAATTCGGGCAGGCGGTAAAGGAAATCGACAAGACAGTTTCTGATGTGCAAAAGAGTATCGAGCACGCGGACGCGCAATGGGACGCACTGGCGGCGGGGTATCCGCCCGAATCAGTGACGAACCCCGCATCTGCCGCGCCGACGGCTCCTGCTGAAACTGCCGCGCCGACGACACCTGAGCCGCCACCGCCGCCTGTACAAGAGACACCTGCTACTACTAATGGCACTGACGCTTCTCAACAATCCTAACGAACGCAACGATCCGCCGCGTCCGCTTCTGGAGCACCTGCTCGCCCTGCGCGACATGGTGGTCTTCGCGGCGATTGCGTGGACGATTTGCATGATTGTCGCGGCGGTGTTCTCTCCGCAGATTCTGACTTGGATTAAGAGTCCAGCGGCGGATAGCGAGGGGCTTTTGCAGGGGCTTGACCTCACGAGTGGCTTTTCAACCGCGATGGGCATTGCGATTTGGGGCGGCACGGCGCTGAGCTTTCCGTTTCTCATCTATGCACTATTGCGTTTCGTTTTCCCTGCCCTTACCAAGCGCGAGAAGTTCATCCTCCTTTCTCTTCTCGTCATTGGTACAGGGCTATTTATTGTCGGCGTGGCGCTCGCGTATGCGAAGACCCTGCCGCTCGTCGTGACGGCGTTTCAACAAATCAACAATTGGGTCGGGCTCCCCGTGCAGACGATTCGCATTGAGGGCTATGTCTCGATTGTGCTTAAGACCATCATCGCCTTTGGTCTCGTCTTTCAATTGCCGCTCATCCTCTTTATCTTGGGCTGGTTTGGGGTTGTGACGAGCAAGGGACTGCGTGAAAAGCGCCGCGTCGCGATAGTGCTCGCCTTCGTGGTGGCGATGTTCCTAACGCCGCCCGACCCAATGAGTCAGCTCATTATGGCGATTCCGCTCTGCCTACTTTACGAACTTTCCATTTGGGCAGTCTGGCTTAAAGAACGCGCGACATTCTCGCGCGGCGAATCGTGAAAAAGCGTGCTTCATTCGCCCTCGGCTTCATCTTCGTGATTGCCTTGGGCACACTCCTCCTCGCTATGCCTTGGGCACAAGCCTCAGGCAAATGGGGACGGCTTTTGCCAAGTCTCTTCACCGCTTGTTCCGCCGTCTGTGTGACGGGACTAAGTGTCGTCGATATCGCGGCAGAATATTCGCGCGCGGGGCTCATTACACTTCTCTCGCTTGCCCAGATTGGCGGACTCGGACTCATGACCCTCGGCACATTCTTCCTGATTGCGGTCGGTCGCCGCCTCTCGCTCGGACGCGAGTTCTCGCTTATGGATGCCTATGGCGTGGAGCAGGTCAAGGGCTTGAAGGGACTCGTCACGTGGGCGGTTGGGTCGACTTTGCTGATTGAGGGCGTGGCGGCGGCAATTATTTATTGGCGACTCAGGAAGCCTTTTGAGAGCATCTTCCTTTCGATTATGAGCTTCTGTAATGCGGGGCTCGCGCTTTCGCCTCAATCTGCCGCGCCATATGCACACGATCCGATTGTCATTCTTGTATCGTCCGTGACCACGATTCTCGGTGGCATTGGCTTTCTCGTCGTCTTTAATCTTTGCACATTCAAGTTCCTGCGCCGCGCGACGGGGGCACGGGGACGGCTCTCGCTCCATACCCGCGTCGTTTTGCGGGTAACAGGGTGGCTTCTTGTAATTGGCTTCGCGCTCTTCCTCTTCTTGGAGTGGAACGGAGCCCTCGCGGCGTTTAATACGCCCGAGAAACTCTATATCGGCTTCTTCCAGTCCGTAGCGCCGCGCACCTGTGGACTCTGCGTAACCCCGACGGAAGCCTTGCGCCCCGTGACGCGGCTTGTTTATGAGGTGCTGATGTTCATAGGCGGAGCGCCTGGCTCCACGGCGGGCGGACTCAAGGTCACGACTTTCGCCGTCTTGCTCTATACCTTGCGGGCAATGTGCCGCGCTGAGGATGAGACGATTCTTTCCCGCCGCGTGGTGCCGACGGATATTGTCCGTGAGTCAATCGTTATTATGATGGCACTCGTCGGGTTTATTGTGCTTGTTTTTGCCGCGCTTCTCTGGACGGATGGTGCGAGCCTGAGTTATGAGTCGCTCTTCTTTGAAGCTATATCGTCCGTGACGACGACTGGGCTCAGCATGGCAGATACGACAGCACGGCTCTCTGTCGCTGGGCAGTGCGTGACAATGGTCGCCATGTTCATTGGCCGCCTCGGCGCCCTCACCGTCGTCATGATGATTGGTGATAGAGAAACGCGGCACTTTGTTCGTTACCCCACCGAAGAACTCGTCGTTGGGTAATGGGCTAAGAAACAGGATATAATCGGGGTATGGTAAAAGGGCAAGAAGGGGCGGTTCCGTGGAGGAAGTCGCTTAGGAATGACGCGATTAACTATCGCGCGGGGTGGTGGGCTATCACGATTCAGGTTAAGAAGAATAAGTCGATTTTTGGGGCGATAGTGGGTGAGAAGGTGGTTCTAAATGCGCTGGGCGCGGCGGTTGAGGCGACTTGGCGGTCGTTGCCAACGAAATATCCTGAACTTGAGCTCTTTGACTTTGTCGTTATGCCGAATCACTTTCATGGACTCCTGCGCATTCACGCTAAGCCGACTAATCGAGAGCATCATCTTGGTTTTTTGATGGGGCGCTTTAAGGGCGCGACTTCGCATTGTTATGGCGAAATGCGGCGGGCTGGCGCGATTGAGGATATTGGCGAGAGGCTTTGGCAGCGCGATTATTGGGATGATCTTGTTTCGAGCGCGGCAGAATTTGCCGCGTGGCAGAAGTATATTCAGGAGAACCCCGCCAATTGGTCGCGCGACCGCTATGGGGCGTGCACGGCGTATTCATGGGGCAATATAGAGCTTCTTAATCGTAAGCGCGTCGCTTTTGTGGCGAGTCAAGGCTTTTTCGCGAGCGACTTGAGGGCGAGGAAGGTGTGGGAGAGGGGGTCGAAAGAGGAAGGGTCGATAGGGACGACTAAAGTCGCCCCCTCCGATAAAGAAGTCGCCCCCGCTAATAGTAAGAGCGCCCCCGCCGATAAAGAAAACGCCGCGCAAGAAAGGGTTTTGATTTCGACCTTTACTTCGGCACAAGAGCGTGAGGCGCTGAGGCGGGCACTTTTGAAGAAGAGGGCGCTTATTGCGGTGTTCCCTGGGGGTATTCCAAGCGAGAAAGAGATGATGCCTGCGTTTGTCGCGGCGATTCGCGAGGGCTGGGCACTCGCGCTGTCGCCTCAGGCGCCTAATTCGAGGCTTAATAAGAAGATTGCTACTTGGTGTAATGAGTATGTCTTGCGTAATGCCGATGAGATTTGGGTGGGTAGTATTTCGCCTAATGGGATGCTTGCTCAAATGCTGGCGGGGCTGAGGCTCTAAAGATATCGGGGCGTGTGGCTTTAGCCACACATCAACCCCTACCATCGTGGGGCGAGATATGGTATAATATACAGAAATGTTGACTCACTAGTGAAAGGCTGAGACATAGCTATGAAGAAGAATGAGAAAAAGGTTGTTCCTTTGAATGTTGCCCGCAAGATTTTGGCGCGGCACTTAGTTGAGGGCGACCCTGCGAAAGATGCCGAACTCGGCATCCGTATTGACCAGACTTTGACTCAGGACGCGACGGGCACGATGGCGTATTTGCAGTTTGAGTCGATGGGGGTCTCGCATGTGAAGAATGACCTCGCCGTTTCGTATGTCGACCACAACACGGTGCAGATTGGCTATGAGAATGCCGATGACCACGACTTCCTCGCCTCGATTGCCAAGAAGTATGGCGTAATCTATTCGAAGGCAGGCAACGGAATCTGCCATCAGCTTCATCTTGAGCGCTTTGGCAAGCCGGGTACGACGCTCCTCGGCTCTGACTCGCATACTCCTACGGGCGGCGGCATCGGGCAAATCGCCATTGGCGCGGGCGGCATTGATATTGCCGTTGCTATGGCGGGCGGTGCTTTTCATATTCCGACCCCGAAAGTGCGTGCGATTGTGCTCACGGGCAAGTTGCGCCGTGGCGTGAGTGCCAAGGATGTTATTTTGAAGGTGCTCGAGAAGTTTGGCACCAAGGGCAATGTGGGTTGGATTTTCGAGTACACGGGTCCTGGCGTGAAGACGCTGGATGTCCCTTCGCGTGCCACCATCACAAATATGGGTGCGGAACTTGGGGTGACGACGAGTGTCTTCCCGAGTGATGAGACGACTCAGAAGTTCCTCATTGCCCAAGGGCGCGGCGGTGACTATGAGAAGATTGTTGCTGATAAGGGATGCGCCTATGACGATACTTACACGATTGACCTCTCTAAGGTTGAGCCGCTTATGGCCGCCCCCCACTCCCCCGGCAATATCATCACGGTGAAGTCGATGAAAGGGACGAAGGTCAACCAAATCTTGATTGGCTCGTGCACGAATAGTTCCTATCGCGATATTCGCACCGTCGCCCGCATTCTGAAGGGCAAGCATGTCGCGGACGATGTGGAAGTCGGTATTGCCTGTGGGTCGCGGCAAGTTATTCGTATGCTCGCGGAAGATGGGTCGCTCGCGATTCTGCACGCGGCGGGGTGCCGTATGCTCGAGAATGCGTGCGGATTCTGTATCGGGGCACATATGTCGCCGCGCACGAATGCCGTGAGCCTGCGCACCAACAACCGCAACTTCGAAGGGCGCTCTGGGACGAAGTCCGCGAAAGTCTACCTCGTTTCGCCTGAAACTGCCGCGCTTTCGGCGCTGACGGGCAAGGTGGAAGTTCCGCTCGCGGCAGATGTGCCCGCCGTTGCGTATCCGAAGAAGTTCCCAATTGATGATTCGATGTTCCTCTACCGCAAGACGGCGGGCAAGGGCGTGAAGGGTACGGAAATTATTCGTGGCCCCAATATCGCGCGTGTTCCAGCGGGCGAGCCCCTGCCGAGTGCCCTCAAGGCGGTTGTCGCTATTAAGGTCGGGGACAAGATTACGACGGATCACATTATGCCCGCAGGCGCGCGGCTAAAGTTCCGTTCGAACATTCCCGCATACGCGAAATATGTGTTTGAGCCGTGCGACCCGAGCTTCCACGACAAGTGCCTGAAGAATAAGGAAGTGGGCAAGGCGAATATCATTGTCGCGGGCGAAAGCTACGGACAGGGCTCCAGCCGTGAGCACGCGGCACTTTGCCCGATGTATTTGGGGGTCAAGGCGCTTATTGCGAAGTCCATCGAGCGCATTCACCGTGCGAATCTCATCAACTTCGGCATTGTGCCGTTTGTCTTTGTGAACCCGAAGGACTACGATAAGGTCACGGCGGGCGCGGCAGTTGAGTTGAAGGGCTTGCGTGAGGCGGTCGCGGGTGACGGAACCCTCACGGCGACCATCAACGGGAAGTCCGTCGCCCTCAAGACGACACTTTCGCCGCGTGAAAAGAGCCTCATTCTCGCGGGTGGGCTCCTCGCGTCACTTGCGGCGAAGAAGTAATCTTTTTAGGGGAGGGGAGAGAGAATATGGCAGAAGCAATGTTGCAAGTTGAGAACCTGAAGAAGGACTTCGGCTCATTTGCCGCTGTGAAAGGTGTTTCTTTCGCGGTGAATAAGGGCGAAGTGCTCGGCTTTTTGGGCCCGAATGGCGCGGGCAAGTCGACCACTATGCGGATGATTGCGGGCTTTTTGCCTCCCACCGCTGGGCGGTCAGTCATTTGCGGACACGATATGACTGCCGATCCCGTCGCGGCAAAAGCGTGCCTCGGGTACTTGCCCGAGTCCGCCCCCAGCTATCGGGCAATGACCGTTCGGGATTTCCTCGCGTTTATTGCGTCCGTTCGCGGCTTTTCGGGGCGTGCGGCGAAAGAGCGTGTGGAAGCGACGATTGTTAAAGCCCACCTCGAACCCGTCGCCAACCAAACGATTGAGACCCTCTCAAAGGGCTATCGGCAACGCACCTGCTTCGCGCAGGCGATTCTGCACGACCCCGCCGTGCTGATTATGGATGAGCCCACTGACGGACTCGACCCCAACCAGAAGTACACGGTGCGGCAGATGATTAAGGAGATGGCGGCGGAGAAAGCGATTATCATCTCTACCCACATTCTCGAGGAAGTCGATGCCGTTTGCACTCGTGCCATTGTCATTGCGGATGGCGAAATTAAGGCGGACGGCACGCCGAGCGAGTTAAAGGCGAAAGATCCGTCGGGACGGCTCGATGTTGTGTTCCGTGAGTTGACGATGAAGAAGGAGGCGTAAGATGAAGGGGTTGAAGAATATTCGGGCGGTATTTGCGCGGGAGTTTAAGTCCTACTTTGATTCGCCTGTCGCTTATGTCTTTCTTGTTGCGTTCCTCGTTTTGACGGGCTTTTTGACCTTCGGGGTCGCGATGTTCTATGAACGGCGGCAGGCGGATTTGGGTCCGTTCTTCTTTTGGCATCCGTGGGTCTACCTGCTCTTGGTTCCAGCGGCAACAATGGGACTCTGGGCAGACGAACGCCGCGGCGGCACGGCGGAACTTCTTCTGACGCTCCCAATTACCGTCCGGCAAGCCCTAATAGGCAAGTTTTTGGCGGCTTGGAGCTTCTTGGGGCTCGCCTTGGTGCTGACTTTTCCTGTCGCGGCGACGGCGGGCTGGCTCGGTACGCCTGATTGGGGCGCGGTTGCCTGTGGTTATGTGGGGAGCTTCCTCCTCGCGGGGGCGGCGGCGGCAATTGGCTTGTTCGCGTCCACGCTTTCCCGCAGTGCGGTTGTTTCTTTCGTCATTTCCCTCGCGGCGATTTTCGCTCTCCTCCTCATTGGCTTTCAGCCTGTCGTGAAGGCACTCGCCGATTGGGGAGTGCCCGCGTGCCTCGTGAATGGCGCGGCGGCGTGTTCGCTTCTCAGCCACTTTGAGGCTCTCGAGCGCGGCGTTTTGGACTTCGCCGATGTTGGCTACTATTTCGGAGTCGCCATTTTCGCTCTCGCGGCGGCAGAAGTTGTGCTTTCGCCTAAACGGGGCGCAGGGGACTGCGCCCCCTACCGAGGCGGTGCAATTGTTCTCACGGCACTCGCGGCAATTGTTATCGCGGCGGATGTTATTCTCGCCAACTTGCCCTTGCGGATTGATTTGACGGCGGAGCACCTCTATTCGCTCTCGGATGGCTCGCGGGCGGTGCTCACGAAGTTGGATACGGAAGTCACAATTAAGTGCTTCGTCAGTAATTCTGCCGCCGATATGCCTCAGAGCCTTAAGACATATGCCGCGCGTGTGGAGAACTTGCTGGGCGAATATGCCCGCGCTTCGAAAGGAATGGTTGCCCTCGAAGTCTATGACCCGAAGCCGGATTCGGATGCCGAGGAATGGGCGCAACGCTACGGAATCGAGCCCCAGAGCCTGAATCCATTTGGCGCACCCATTTATTGCGGACTCGTTGCCGTTTCGGGGGATAATGAGGAAGTTATGCCCGTCCTTTCTCCGCGTGGAGAGGCGACACTTGAGTATGATTTGACGCGCCTTGTGACGCGGGTGGCGTGGCCTGAGCGTCCTGTCGTGGGCGTTATGTCGTCCCTCCCCGATGTGCTTGGCGGCGAGATGAACCCAATGGCTATGCAAATGGGGCAGAGGCCGAACCCAGGTTGGGCAGTCTTCGCGGAACTGAAGAAGGATTACGAAGTGCGCTCCGTGCCGACCTCGACGGAGGCAATTGACGCGGATATCAAGGCGCTCGTCGTGGTGCATCCGAAGGATTTGGAGGATAAGACCCTTTACGCGCTCGACCAATTCGTTTTGCGCGGCGGACGGCTCATTGTCTGCGTCGACCCAATGAATGTCGCGGATATGATTGCCGCGCGGCAGAAGCAGAATCCGATGATGATGCAAATGGGTGGCGGGGACGGTCCGTCGACCCTAGGCAAGCTTTTTGACGCATGGGGAGTCGTCTTTGATACTCAGAAGATTGTCGCCGATTATGCCGCGTCCACAAAGTTGAATGCGGGCAATAATACGGTTGAGGATAATCCCACTTTCCTGACGCTCGGGGAGAAGAATATGGCGACGGACGACCTTCTGCTCTCCAATGTCGCGGATGTTATGTTGCCGTTTGCGGGGGCGTTTAGTTTTACAAATGAGACGAAGGGTCTTGCTTTTACACCAATTATGACCTCTTCCACGGATAATTCCTGCCTCATTGACCGCGCGGCGGCACAATTTGGTATGGAGGCGATGAAGCGTGAACTCAAGCCCGATGGGGTTGCGCGTATCCTCGCCGCACGCTTGGAAGGCTCGTTTAAGACGGCATTCCCGAAGGGTCCTGAGGGCACAAATGATGTCACAAAGGCACTTTCGGAGGGCAAGGGCACGGTTATCCTCTTTGGTGACGCGGACTTTCTCGCGGACCAATTTAGCGTCCAAGTTATGAATACTCCCTTCGGGATGATGGTTCAGCCGATGAACGATAATCTCGCGCTCTTCTCGAATGTGATTGAGCAGTTCGCGGGGCGCGAGGAACTTATCGGACTTCGCTCGCGTGGCAGGGCGGATCGTCCCTTTGTGAAGGTGCGGGACTTGGAAACAAAGGCACTCGCCAAGTGGCAGGCGAAGGAGCAGGAACTCGAAGCGGCTCTGCAAGATACCCGCACGCGGCTCCAGGCGCTCCAGCGCGGCAAAGGTGGCAATGAGCGTGCGCTCCTCTCCCAAGACCAGCAGGAAGAAATCGCGCGCTTCCGTAAGGTGCTCGCGGATACTAACCGCCAGCTGAAGAATGTCCGTCGCGAACTTACCTCGGATATTGACGCGCTTGGCACGCGGCTTAAATGCCTAAATATCTTGGGTATCCCGCTTATTGTCGCGCTTGTCGGGATTGTGCGCGGCACTATTCGTCGCCGTCGTTCGGGTGCGCACCGCTAAAGGAGAAGGATTTATGGAAAAGAGCAAGAAGAACATAATTGGACTCATTGGCGTAGCCATTTTGCTCGCTGTCGCGGCACTTTTCTTGCGCCGCGCGGCACATCCGACCGCCCCGAGTCTCGTGGGTAAGGCGCTCGCCCCTGAGTTTGCTGTTGCCGATGTCGCGCGCATTGAGATTGGCGATAAGGTCATTCTTTCGGCGGGCGAGAAGGGCTGGATCATCGCGTCACTTTACGGATACCCCGCTGACCGTGAGAAATTGGTTGAGAACCTCCTTAAATTGCGCGAATTACGCGTCGGACAGGTGGTGCGCGGACGCAAGATTGCTGAGCCTATGGAAGTGACCCTAAAGGACGCGGCGGGCAAGGTGCTTGCGACTTTCGTTTTGGGCGAACAACGCTTCCATAAGCCAAGTGCCGCGCAGACTCAGGCGGGGATGCTGGGGGGTGTGTACCCTGACGGACGCTACCTCGCCTTTCGTGGTGAGACGGTGCTTGTGAAGGATACGCTTGATACTTTCAATGGCAAGCCGCAGGCGTGGTGTACGACGCGCATTGGGTCCGTACCCTCGGCGGAGGTCGCGAAGGTCTCTTTCGCGCACGGTACGGAAGTCTTTACGCTCGAGAAGGGCACGAATGGCGTGTGGAATGCCGAGGGACTTAAGGCGGACGAGGAACTCGATAGCTCTAAGACTTGGTCGCTTGATTCGGCATTGGGGTATCTGGACTTCGCGTCCGTAGCGAACCCCGAGACCCCTATGGAGGAGCTGGGCTTTGCGACAGGCTATGTCTACACGGTGACGCTCAAGGATGGCACGAACCATGTGGCGCGGGTGGGCAATGAGGTGAAGGGCTCTAAAGAGCGGTATTTCAAGCTTGATGATGAGCCGTGGATTTATACCATCGCCCCCTACGCGGCAGAAGCGTTTATGAAGACCCGCCAAGACCTCGTAAAAGCGAAAGAGCCCCCAACCGAGCCTAAAAAGCAACCTGAGGAGCACAGGGATTAAACTCAGAGGGGCAACAAAAGCTTCGCTAACGCTACGCTGAAAGGCTTCGCGACAACTCGCCCACACTCATAGGACACATAGTTTTTAATGATAGAGCGGGCGGTCCCTTGCCCGCCGTTCTACAATTCTACAACTCTCTACGGCTAAAACCCAATTCGTGACAATCCGTGAAATCCGTGGTGATAACCATTGCGTCCTCTGCCTCGAAGGGGCTATCTAAAACTCTCTGCGAACTCTGCGTCTCTGCGTGAGAAATCATTCGGAATTGCCTACTTCCCTGCCATCGAGGGAAGTAGGAAGTGGTATGCCTGAGTCTAGAACCCCATATGCCGCGCCCTACTTCCCTGAGAGGTGCGGAGGGAAGGGTAGGGGGTCTGCGCAGGGGCGGTATGCCTCCCTTAGGAGGGGCGGGTAGCAGGGATGCGCACACCCCCTATGCCAGCCTCCTAGTCCCTCGCATACCGTTTGTGCTTGTTT
>CAVLAC010000052.1:0-13623 GCA_963661055.1 bacterium
ATAGTCAGATAACTTGCCAAAACAACGAAAAAGCCGCGCTTTTCGCGCGGCAGTTTAGGACGATTCTAAGCCGTTTTTACTACGCCTGAGTGGGAGGAAGTGCCGCGAGCTCCTGCAAAAGGCGGTAATTGGAGCGGAAACCTTCTTCCGTACGCTCCAAAATAGCCTTCGCCTTCTCCTCGCCCGCGACCTTCACCAGCTGACGGAAGCGGTTCTCGCCGCTCGTCTTAGAGAGTGCTTCTGCGGCGAAGGAGAGTCCGCCGTCCTTAGAATCCAGCGTAAAGCCGTTCTTGCCCGCTTCCACAAGCGCTGGGTTGTAGCGCCAGAGCGGGAAGTGGAGCGAATCCACTGCCGTCTTTTGGTGCTGCGGACCCTGCGCGGTGGAGAGTCCCTGCTCAATGCAGTGGGCATAGGCAATAATCAGCGCGGGGCCATCATAATTTTCCGCCTCCTGAAATGCCTTCACGGTTGCCACAGGATTCGCGCCCATCGAGACATAGGCAACATACACATTCTTATACTGAAGTTGCATAAGCCCCAAATTCTTCTTCATCTGCGCCTTGCCTGACGCGGCGAATTTGGCAATTGCACCCTTCGGAGTCGACTTCGAAGCCTGTCCGCCCGTGTTGGAATAAACTTCCGTATCCAAGACGAGCACCTTCACATTGCGTCCCGAGGCGAGCACGTGGTCGAGCCCGCCATAGCCAATATCATACGCCCAGCCATCGCCACCGACAATCCATACCGACTTACGCACGAGGTTATCCGCCACAGCCAAGAGGCGACGCTTACGCACGCAGTTGCAGTCATGCGCCGCGAGAGCCGCCTTGAGTTCCGCGACTGCCGCGCGCATTTCCTCTACGCCCGCGCCCTTCTCATCGAATTGGTTAATGGACTTAATATGCGTCAGAATGGCGCGGATATTCTCAGGAGCGGTCGGATTCGCGAGCATCTGGTCGACAAGTTCGAAGGCGTACGCCTGAAGCTTTTCCGTCGAAACCCGCATGCCGAGACCGAACTCCGCATTGTCCTCAAAGAGCGAGTTGGACCACGCGGGGCCGCGTCCGTCCGCCCGCTTGCAGTAGGGGGTCGTAGGCAGGTTGCCGCCGTAAATCGAGGAACACCCTGTCGCATTCGCAATCAGCAAGCGGTCGCCGCAAATCTGGGTGAGGAGCTTGATGTAGGGCGTTTCGCCACAGCCCGAACAGGCACCCGAGAACTCGAAGAGCGGCTTCTTCAATTGGCTATCGAGAAGCATCTTCATGTCAAGCTTAGCGGGGTCCGCTTCAGAGAGGGAGAGGAAGAAGTCCCAATTCTTGGCTTCCGTCTCACGAATCGGCAGTTGCGGCACCATCTTGAGCGCGGGCTTCGGATTCGGCTTCATCTCGCCTGTCACAGGGTCTTTCTTCGCCTGCGACATCGGACACTTCACCACACAGAGCGTACAGCCCATACAATCCTCAGGCGCACACTGCACCGTCATCTTCTCTCCGAGCCCCTTCATCTTCGGGGTCTTGGTGTCCGCCGACTTGAATGTCGCGGGAGCGTCCTTGAGAGAGCCCTTATTGTAGACTTTCAGGCGAATTGCCGCGTGGGGACAAATCGCGGAGCAGTTGCCGCACTGAATGCAGACGCTCGGGTCCCACTCGGGCACAAATGCCGCGACATTGCGCTTTTCCCATTGGGTCGTCGCCGTCGGCCAAGTTCCGTCATCTGGAATCGCCGAGACGGGCAGGTCATTGCCCTTCTGCGCAATCATCTTCGCCGTGACGCTCTTCACGAAGTCGGGAGCATTTGCCGCGACCGTCTCAGGCTTCTTGAGGGCACCCGCAGGAGCGGACGGATATTTCACTTCCTCAATTGCCGCGACTGCCGCGTCGATACACTTCCAGTTCTTCTCGACGACATCCATCCCCTTCATTGCGTAGGACTTCTCGGCATACGCCTTAAGTTCCTTAATGGCTTCCGCTTCAGGCAGAATGCCTGAGAGCTTAAAGAAAGCGGTCTGAAGGACGGTGTTGGTGCGTGTGCCCATTCCGTTGGCGCGGGCAATCTTTGCCGCGTCAATGACATAGAAGCGGAGCTTCTTAGCGATAATCGCTTCCTCTACTTCATCAGGCATATGCGCCCAGATTTCGTCTGCCGAATAAGGCGCGGCAAGCAGGAAGGTTGAGCCCGGCTTCGCCGCCGCGAGTACATCGTACTTCTCAAGGTAGTTGAAGCAGTGGCACGCCGTGAAGTCCGCCTTATGGCAGAAATACGGACTGCGAATCACCTCTGGACCAAACCGCAAGTGCGAAATGGTCACGCCGCCCGACTTCTTCGAGTCGTACTCAAAATAGCCCTGCGCATAGTTGTCGGTGCACGTGCCAATAATCTTAATGGAGTTCTTATTCGCGCCAACGGTACCATCCGCGCCAATGCCCCAGAACATGCACTCCTTGCGGTCGCCCGTCGGCACTTCGAAAGTGTCGTCGCCGAGCAGATAGCGTCCCGTAATATCGTCCACAATGCCGACGACGAAGTGGTCGAGGGGTTTGGGGGCGGACATATTATCATACACCGCCTTGCACATTTGAGGCGTGAAGTCCTTGGAGCCGAGCCCATAGCGTCCCGCGAGCACCTTCGGCATCGCGAACGCGGCACTTCCCGCCTGAATGCCCTGCGCAAGTGCCGCGCAAACATCGAGATAAAGCGGGTCGCCCACGCCGCCTGGCTCTTTCGTGCGGTCGAGCACCGTCACAACCTTCACTGAACGCGGCAGTGCCTGAACAAAGGCTTCCGCCGCGAACGGACGGTACAGGCGCACTTTGATAAGCCCGACCTTTGCGCCTTTCTGAACGAGGGCTTCCACTGTCTCGTGCAAGGTGTCACAGCCCGAACCCATCGCGACAACCACATACTCCGCGTCAGGTGCACCCACATAATCGAAGAGGTGGTAAGTACGCCCTGTGAGCGCGGCAAACTTCGCCATATTTTCCGCGACAATGGCGGGGGTCGCGTCATAGTACTTCTGGCAACTCTCGCGTCCTTGGAAGTTCACATCGGGATTCTGTGCCGTGCCGCGCATCGTCGGATGCTCAGGGTCAAGCGCCCGCTTACGAAATGCCGCGACCGCATCCTCGTCAATCATTTGGCAGATGGTATCATCACCAATCTCATCAATCTTCTGCACTTCGTGAGAAGTACGGAATCCGTCAAAGAAGTGAAGGAACGGAACGCGCGAGGTGAGCGTTGAGGCGTGCGCAATGAGCGCGAGATCCTGCGCTTCCTGCACGGAGTTCGAGGCGAGCATCGCAAAACCCGTCTGACGACACGCCATAACATCGCCGTGATCACCGAAAATACAAAGTCCCTGACACGCGAGTGAACGCGCCGAAACATGAAACACCGTTGGGGTCAGCTCGCCCGCGATTTTGTACATATTCGGAATCATCAGGAGAAGTCCCTGCGAAGCCGTAAAGGTCGTCGTGAGTGAACCCGTCGTGAGTGAGCCGTGCACCGCACCTGCCGCGCCGCCCTCGGACTCCATCTCAACGATAGTCGGGATAGAGCCCCAGATGTTCTTGCGTCCGAGCGTCGCAAATTGGTCACAAGTCTCCGCCATCGGCGAGGACGGCGTAATGGGGTAAATCGCCGCGACTTCCGTGCAAGCGAACGCGACTTTGGCAACTGCTGTGTTGCCATCAACCGTTATCTTGTTAGCCATAGTTATTAGTCTCCATTGGTCTGCCTCTATTATAGCGTAATATCGCCGCATTCGCAAGCGCAATTTCAATACCCCGTCTATCTCTCACGCCAAGCGGCGCAGAGCACACAGGAAACCAGAGAGTAGCAACGAAAAGCTACTCTAACGCCCCATCTAGCAGACTTACAGATTCTCCTTGCAAGAGCTACGCCAAGCATAATAGTCCTTGAGGGACAACTCTGCCGCCGCGTCTTCGTCGCAATAGATCCAAACATCGGGGTGCATCTGCAGGGCGGACGCAGGGCAGAACTGGCTCATCGCGCCTTCAACCATCCCTTTCATAGCCCGCGCCTTCTTTGCGCCGAAAGCAAGGAGGATAATCTGCCGCGCTTCGCAAATCGTACCAATGCCCATCGAGAGCGCATAGCGCGGCACTTCGTCCGCTGTCGCAAAGAAGCGCGCATTTGCCTCAATGGTCTCGGGCGTAAGGCAGACTTTGCGCGTACAAGAGGCAAGAGAACTACCAGGCTCATTAAACGCAATGTGTCCGTCAGAACCCAGCCCCAGAATCTGCAGGTCAATGCCGCCCACCGCCTTAATCGCCGCTTCGTAGTCCGCACATTCCTTGCGCCAGTCGGTGGCAAGTCCGTTAAGAACATGGGTATTCGCTTTATCAATGTCTATCTTATCGAAGAAATTGACATTCATAAAATAGCGATAACTCTGCTCGTGCGTTGCGGCGAGTCCGCAGTACTCATCGAGATTCCACGACTTAACGCTCTTAAAGGACACCTTACCCGCCTTCGCATCGTCCGCGAGTGCCGCGTACATCTGCAAAGGCGTAGAACCCGTGGCAAGCCCAAGCACACAATTAGGCTTCGCCTTTATGCATTTTACGACGCGGTCCGCCGCCTTACGGCTCGCTTCCGCCGCCGTCTTACAAATGACTATCTCCATAAGACTCCTTAGGGACTAAATAACCAGCCACTTTGCGAGGCGACGACGACATTCTAGCGAAGGCTCAAGTGTATCAGGCTTGCACTCAGCTTCAACCACCCACCAACGCTGATTGGTCTCGGTTTTCATATAGGAAATGACTTCTGCCCACGGCACACACTTACCTCCATCCGTTGGTTTCGTGCCGAATATCGCGTCAGGTGTCGGATCATTCTCCTTAGCATGAATTGAATCATGCCGATTCGGATATTTCTTCAAAAGAGCCACAACATCCGTCCCTGTATGGAAAGTGTTGCCAAGGTCAATTTGCTGTTGCAAAAGGGGCGACGCCTCGCTAAACATCACATCCCACGCCGTGATGCCATTGTACTTCGTCGTGAAATGATGATAGGTCGAGTGAATACCGACCTTAATACCATACTGCTTCGCCTCTTCTGCCGCGAGTCCCATTTCGTAGCCAAAACGACGATATCCCGCTTCGGTATCCTTATGTGCATGAGGGGAAGTCACGGACTCAATTCCTGCCTCCGCGCAGAAATCAAGTGTCCGTTTCAGATTATCACCTCTTAGGTCGACATTGCCATTAACATGAGTCCCCGCGCCGCGCAAACCAGAGTCCGCAAGCAATTTCTTCAGTTGCTTTGCACTCCGCCCATCGTATCCCGCGAACTCCACGCCATCAAATCCGCCCGCCTTTAGCGCCGCGAGAATTTCCTCGGGACGCTTCCAGAATATTTTGTGGATTGAGAAGAGTTGCAAAGCAATTGCCGCCTGATTGCCACCACAAAGTGAACAACAACCTGGCATCACGAACGCGACAGTGCCAAGTCCCAACAGCGAGAGAAAATCGCGCCTTGAAAGCTCATTCATAGTCTTATGCCTCCTCCTTTAGAACTCCCAACCAGGACGGATGTAGGGACGAATCAACGCATTCGCGTCCTTATCATTGAATGTGTATGATGCCGCATCCCATTTAAGCGGACGGTTCAAGCGTTGCGAGAGACATCCCACGAGCATTCCCTCAAGAATTCCAGTAGAATAGTCAATATCGCTGAAGCATTTTGCCTGACCACGAATCGCGCGACAAAGCTCGCCCGTCTGCTCACGGTCCATATCAATCCAGATGTCGTCCGTCTTGCCAGGCACACGCGGGATGTACATTGGAATCGCGTCGAGTGTGCACGCTTCATGCTCCTTAGTGTTGCGAGGCTCTTTCTCGCCATTAAGCATAACAACGCAGTCATTCCCATAGGGGTCAAGCGACGCGAAGAGTCCCTTCGAACCAATGAAAATACACCCATTCAGCGGGTCTTCTCCGTTCGCTTGTGCACGCAACACCTTCATAATTGGTGCCAGACGCGTGTCTTCAGGGATAAATCCACCTTCCGACCAATAAAGCGTACACTCAGGGAGTTTAACGCCAGGGCGTGCCTTCGATTCACGCGCGGCATACACAAGTTTCACGCGGCTCTTCATAGGGAACGCGACATCATTCCACTCGTGCATATCATAGGGCTCAGCCGAAAGCACCGAACCAAACTCCATTGCGCGATAAGGCAGATTCATGGTATGACAAGCCATATCACCGAAGGCGCCTGTACCAAAATCATAGAATGCACGCCAGTTAAAGTCGTGATATACGCCCTTCTTGCACTTTGCCCACTGGTCTTTACACGGCAACACAAGTCCATCGGGGTGGTCTTCAATATAATCACGCGCCTTAGAAATGCCGAGCCAGCAATCCCAATCAAGGTACTTGGGCGCGGGCACTGACTTACCCGCCGCGCACTTACGGGCAATGTCGCCTTGGAACCAAATGGGGCGGTCGGTCCAGACATAAATCTCACGAACTTCACCAATCAGCCCCCGCTGAATAAGTTCAACATGACGGCGATGCCCATCACCTGAAGAGCCCTGATTGCCCATCTGCACGAGTGCACCCGTCTCCTTCGCCGTCTTAAGAATGTATTTATTCTCCCACAGCGTCCGCACAAGTGGCTTTTGAATATAACAATGGACACCGTTACGTATGGCTGTAATGGCTTGCGCCGCGTGCATATGGTCAGGCGTTGAAATGGTCACAAAGTCCATCCCTAACTTTGCCTGATCATCAAACATCTTGCGAAAATCAGTATAAGTCTTAATTGAATCGGTCTTTAATCCCTTCGCACGCATTTCAGCAAGCGCCTTATCTATAGCGCGCCTATCAACATCGCAGATTGCCACGGGCACTTCACCATGCCAAAACATATTCCGCCAATCCGTCCAGCCCTTGCCATCCGCACCAATAATACCAAATTTTAGGCGGTCACCCTGATACATCTTGCAACCGACATTACAGCCAAACTTAGAGGAGGCGCACCCCCCTAACGCTGTCGCCGCCGCGAAGCCTCCCATTCCTGTAATGAAACTTCTGCGATTTATGTTCATTTCGTACTACCTCCTTGTTGGATGTTGATGTTTAAAATCCTTATTTCGCGTCTTCAATGGCAATCTGGCGGAGCGTCTCTTCCGTCAAAAAGAGATTCTCTTTAAAGGCGCGGCGCTTATCGTCATTCACCTCTTCTTTGAAGAGCCAGCCAATGATATTTTCCAAAAGTGCCGCGTTATCCGCCTTTTCAATACGAAACGGCTGGAAACTCATAGCGGAGACATTGATTACTATACGACCCTTGCCGCGCTCTTCTTGGGTCAAAACGACACCTCTCTTATCATCAGCCACACCCGCGAGTTGAATCGCCGCCTTCGGCTGCGCTTTCTCTGTAGGCGTTAACGCGAGCGAACGCCCCTGATAAAGCTCATAACGCTTCACGCCCTCCGTCAAAACACAGGGCTTTACTGCGTCCGTCCAAACCTGACTCGGGTCGCCAAATAGCGCACGCGATTCATCATAGATCTCACCCTCAAGCGCAACACCTAGCCACGGTGCGAGCCCCGCCCACGGTGTAAGCGTATTGCAGTAGACATTAACCGACCAAGGCGTATGGACATCGACAAAAAGTGCGCCGCCCTTGCGAACATAGTCATCCAGCATCTCACCTAAGCGATTCATAAGCGTCACATTACGCAAAACTCCCTGCGTCCAAGTCTCTGGAATCACAACAAGGTCGTACTGCGCCAAAAGCTCAGGAGTCCATTCTTCCATCGGCTTCTGTTCGCTCACGCCACCATATGCCGCGATGCGGTCCATCTCATAAATATACAACTCCTTATTCACGGACTGATTATTATCATAAAGCGGCCAAAGAACACGGCGTTGACCAGGCTGTACTTTAGCTTCATTGAGCGCAACAACATGTTTAAACACTTTCTCGCGCGTGGGCGAAACAGCGAAGTTCTTGATAGGTTCAGTCCCTTCCTTCGAGAAAGCCACCGCGACAACATCCTGTGACGGAATCGTCGTCTCAAGCGTCCGTTCACCTGTTACCGTAACTTCTCCCTCATACTGCGCCGCAAGCTTCCAGCCCGCGACGGACTCTGGGAGCGTAACCTTCACGCGATGGTCCATGCCTCCCCAGTTCGCAAGATAGAGAACCTTACGCATATCATCACCCGCAAGGATGCGTTCAATCAACGGAATTTCCCTCCTCTCTTCATCTAGTGATGTGACTAGAACCTGCGTCTTAGGAATCGACTTAGTTCCGAATTGCTTTTGCCACTTAAGCATAAGACGCATAACATCTTCCATTACAGGCTCGCCTTTGACGGTTATAATGCGCCCCTTACCGCACTCTACTACAGAATATTTAGCACCTTCCTTCGGCAACGCACCTGCCAACTTACGGATATTTGTTGCCGCATAGGTCTTAAAAGTGCGCGTCAAAGAGTCCTCGGTTATAACGAGTGTACCACCCTTCTTCACATAGTTGCAAATATGCGCGTAGGTCTCATCTTTCACCATCACAGTATGTGGCACCACGAGGAACGGATATTTCTCAGGTGTAACCTCGCGGCAGAATGTCTGTTCGCCAAAAACATCCGTCCTAAGCCCAAGGAACTCAAAAGCGCACATCCAATTAAGGTAACGCGTGTGTGTCTCACCAATTACGCACGGCAAACCAAGGTTGGAGAGATACCCGTACAGATAAGCGACATCGCCCGTGCGCTTGCGCAAGGCAGGGAGTGCAATTTCTGCCGCGGAATCTAGTTTCCGCACAAGGCGCGGCAAATGCGCGCGCAATTTGTCTACATGCCAAGGCCATACCCAGCAACCCGAAGCCCCGCGCATAAGGAAGGTCCAGAGCATATGGCGATATTGTTTCTCGCCGAAGGGCGCACTTTGACTAATTTTATCACCCGACAAGATGTGACAATAAAAACGAAGTCCATTCTGGAAGCCTGAACCATCAATGCGCCAGACGATCTCATTCTCTGCACCGTAATTAATGTACATACCGACATCAAATCGATAAGGCGTATCCCATCCCCCAACTTCGCCGACTTTATGCCCATTTAACCAAACAGTGCCTTTTTGCGCAACGCCCTTCCCATAGATAAAGAATTGGTGCGAACCATCCTCCCAATCAAGCCGCTTTGCATTCGCAACAAACTTCTTGCGCATCCAGCCGACGCCTGACTTTGAGCGATATTTCTCTGTCTCATCCCAGCAAGTACCAACCGCGAGATCATCCCACTCCGCATCATCAAATTCAGGCTTATACCACGCATTCTTCATCCCTTCGTCTGCTTCTGTCTCAAGACGAAACTTCCACGGCGCGGCATGTAATTGCCCAATGTCATTACGATTCATCGTCTGATCATCGCCCTTGGGCACACGCGCGACGGAGATAATATCCTCGCTATCGATGATTGGACTCTTTGTGTTCGTTCTAAAGAAACTGTACGAGAAGAGCGGGAAGCACGCCTGATAAAGGACGGTCGCGCGGTCATAAGGCTCATTATGATAGATAAACGGATCCAACTGAAAATGAATGTAGAAAAGATCCTCAAGCGGGTCAACGCGCTCGGGGTCAATCGCGGCATATTCAGGAGCTTCCATATTATGTCCACGAACATCTATCGTCTTCTTCATATGCGGCAATTCGCGGCTAATATCCGTAAAGGCATCGCGAATCCGTTCCGTAGAATCATCCTGCATATAGGCAATCCAATCCCACATCAACTCAGGATAGTCGCGGCGCATTTGACGCGAATAAAGGATTCGTTCCATATAGCCCGTAACATCCGTCTCACGCAAATGGAGCGGCAACACTTCACCCCAACTCGCGAACTTCTGTCGCCAAACACGATTAGCGGCATCAAGTGTCTTATATTTCTGCTTCGCCCACTCACGAAAGCCGCGCCGCACACGCTCATTCGTCGGATGTGGCCCTGGCTCACGGCTTAGCTCAAGTACCGCTAGCCCCTCTGCATCCGCCGAAATGCCATCCACATACTGAAAGAAACCCTGCCGCTTGCCAATCTGCAATTCACGCCCGATGGGATTGCCCGCGTCTATGTTCATATAATGCCCAAAGTCATTATGGAACTCCTTTAATTGCGGATGCCTCTCCGCCATCTTACGCATGGGCGAGCCCTCATAATCTCCATTGGCGAAGAAGTCGCAAAGAAACCCAAGTCGTTCTGCCTCACGATACTGCCCAATATAAGGCTTCTGGAGGCTCTTCTTGCTTGAGAAAACCATATTTGTTCCCTCAATGCGGCATCCCCACTCAAAATGGGAGGGAATAGAGAGCGCCGAGACTCCTTGCACTCTACTGAGCCACATTCCTATGGGACCCGCCAATTCAGACCCGAGGCTACAACCATTGCCAACCCAATAACTTGGGCGACCATTTTTCAGCAAAAGCCCATCCTTAATTTCAGCTTTCAGCGGCACAATCGGCTTAATCGGTCCATAGGGAATTGTCTTCGGCAAGCGCTCTACCCGAAAACCATACTCCTCCTTCGCTTCTTCCTTCGTCTTTTCCTCGAGTACCACAAGCGAGACATCATCAACTTCCGCCGCGCGCGGCTCATTGCCGCCCCAAACAAAGAATTGCAGGCGCAGGCGTGTACTAGGTATTTTCCAAACCTTCTTCGAGATAGCTATTTGATGCTCAAAGGAAGTCCAGTCGTCCGTCCCCTTCACGATTATGTAATCGCCAAGGTCGCCACCCGCGTCATTCTTTACGGTTTCGTAACCATCTGACGAAGCATCGGACGGGACAAGATATTGATAAGCAACGGCAAGTTCATAGCCGCGGTGCCGAAAAGCGATACGGACCGCTTTAGCATTCCCAAGTTCACACAACTGAATAAGTTGCACCGCGCCTGGACCACGATCCATCTCCAAACGACTCACGCCATTCGTGAATATAAGCCGCCCAATTCCTCCGCCGAAGGTATTCCCATACCAATTTTTGCCCTTCGCTTCAAAAGTACCATCCGTAACCAAATTAGTCGACGAAGGCTCCGTCACGCTCAAATTCGCCTCGGCTAGTACAGTCGAGGCTGAAAACATAATCGCGGCAGTCGCGAGGGCAAAGTTATTCATACCTATCTAATTTCCTTTCTTCTTAACGGACAATTACCAGCATACCTGGCGGCAACAACTCAATCTTCTGATCTGAAGCCGAGAACTTTGCTCGACGATTGCACGTTTCACCCGCACACTCTACCGTCCAATTAGGGAGGTTCTCTACGCCACTTACTCCCTCAAAGACAAGCGGAAGAAGCCCCTTCGTTTCACGCGTATTAGTACCCACAAGCTCAACTACACCGCTCGAAGCAAAAACAACATTCGTTACCACGCCCGCCGTCGCGTCAATGAGCACGCGGTTGATGGTTTGTCCGCCAGTCTTTGCACCAAAGTCAAGCGTCGCGCCTTCATCTACTTGTATCTGCAAAGTGTCCGCAAGCCCTGTTACGTCAGGCTCGATATAACGAAAATACGCGGCGGGCTTATTCGCGTCGCCACTAAGAATTCCGTAATTATTCTCACTTCCAGTGTTATTAGTCGCAGCAGTTATCTCTTGGACGACTTGCCAAGTCCCATCTTCGCCCGTTTTGCTCGTTTCGAAGGTCCACGCTTTTACGATACCCCATCCCCAGCCCGAAGCAAAGTTGATGCCATCAATTGCGGACTGGTCAGATTTGAGACGCCCCCATATCTTTTGCCAGCCACTCTCATCAGAAGCATCTTTACAGAGTGTCTTCGTCGCATTCGTAAAGCATGGCACGCCATAACCGTTACCAATTCCGCTACTAGAGATAATAAAAGCACCTCCGACAGAAGCGTCATTACCCGTAAAGAGAGTCCCCGTTGGAACGGCGAAATGATTCTCATTTAATGCCGAAGGCGCAGTTCCCGCGTCCGCAGATCCACAATAATCCGCATTTACGAATGTACCCGCCGCACCATACAGCCCGACTTTTAACCAAAGTCCGTTATAGTGTTCGCCCTCGTAGTCTTTAAACGGATAGCACTCCTTAACCGTTAAACGAAGGTACTTATCACTGAGACCGCGCTTCGAAAACCGTAGCACACCGCCTTTGATATGTACGAGCCCTGCGATGGAGCTGGGGTCATAGACGATGAGATCCGTATCTCCCGTCTTTAAAAGGGTCGCCTCAGACTTCAGCCCCGAGCGATTCATCCCAGACTCCTCGCCTTCTGTTCCTGTAACAACACGGAAAACTTTCGCATTGTTCTTTAGTTCCATCTCAACCGAACCCGAGGATGACGAATAATACAAGGTCGCACCATCCACCACCACTTTTGCACCCTCGGCGGTAGTCAAACTGCCAATCACACAATCCTTCGTGAGTGTGACTGTCCCCTCCGATACAACAAGCGCTGGAATGTTCGTGACAGCGAGTGTCGCATTATTCGCACCCGACTTCTCAAATGTTAGCGTGTTCGCTTGCGTTGTGTCATCCCAGCGGACGGACGGAATATTCGCGGCAAATGTGACATCCGCCGCGCTCGCGTCAATCTTAATTACGGCGTTGCTACCACAAATCTGGTCCTCAATGCCCTCACGGACAAAGCTGACATTGCGCACGGTGAAGTCCACGCCCGCGTCAATTTGCAAGACAATTGGGCCTTTCCCGCTATCGCTACTAATTGCGAGCGAACTCGGTCCGTCAACCTTAGAGCCTTCGCAAAACTCAAAAACGCCAGATGTCTTATCGCCGTAGAACCCCCAGAATTCAAGTGCTCCTGTATTGCAAAGCTGAGCCCCTTTCTTAATAGCAAACGCTCCGCCTGAATCTTTTGAATACGCCTGCCCGAATCGCACATTGCCCTCACCCGTCAGCGTTACGCTTGTGCCTGCATCATTAAAATGTCCGCCCTGGTCAGCGTGATAGAAATAGGCCGTAGCATCCTTTGCAATATCAATAATCCACGGATTCCCCACAAAGGTCGCATTATCCCATTTCCAACCGCCGCGCCGGTTGAATTGAATATCGCCGCTCGTAACCGAAACGCGCCCAGTTGCCGTCGCCTCATTCTTAAAGTCAAGCGTAATCAACTTCGCGGCATTTAGCTCAAGCACATCCGCAATGCCCGATTCAATTGTCGTACTCTCTTTGCCTACAACAAAAGAGTTGTCGCTATCACTATCAGGCGCGGAGACACTTGCACCATCTTTGACAACCACCTTGCCTTGTCCAGCTGTTACAGTAATTGCCTTGCCAGAACTAAGTGTCAAGGTTGTCTCCTCGCCGCTAACCGTCAGCGTATCACTAATCGTCTTGTTCTCACTCCAGGTCGTGGAGGATGTGATTTCTTGGTCGGCAAACACAGTTGTCACACAACCAAGTACTGCAATAATCGCAACGATTGCCATCTTTGACTCGTGAGTTTTCATAGTTGAATTCTCCTTACTTGTTGACAAAACGGATTAAAACAAAAACCTAAACATACGAGATGCAAAGAACTTGCACCTCGCATTAGGCACTCCAAATGCGCGTTTTTAAGCCTTGCTACAACGCTTTCAACAGCGGGGGGGGGGGGGGGTATTAAATTCTCG
>CAVLAC010000052.1:13698-14449 GCA_963661055.1 bacterium
GTACTAAATTCGCGAGAGGACGCACCAGAACGCACCTAGCACGCTCTAATAAGCCCGCAAATGCCGCGCACGAAAACCGCGCGAAGCCCTGCACTTTTCTCTCGCCATTTCTATTCATTACACCGAACTTTATCTAGTACCACACATTTTCTGCTTCATAGTATACCATATTTCCCGCGCAAAGACAATCCCCTAAAAAAGAGCTCCTCTAACGCTTCGCCTAATTGCTTCACATTCACCGCTCATACTCTTACCTCTCCTCTGTGCCTCTGTGACTCTGTGCCTCCGTGTTAAAAAAACACGCCCCCCCTCAGCCCCGAAGGGGCTACTCAAAACTCTCTCTGCGAACTCTGCGGCTCTGCGTGAGATAAAACGGCGGGCAAGGGACTGCCCGCCCTACCATTAAACTTTGCGGACTAAAAGTATGGGCGATTCCCGCGAAGCCTCCCCGCGTAGCGTTAGCGAAGCTTTTGTTGCCCCTCGGAGTTTATAATCTACTCTCGCTCAAAACCCTCTCGCCTTCTTTTGAAGCGTTTTCTCTTCCTCTTTGCGCTCTCTGGGTGAGAAAATACGGACGCGACGGCGCGCGTCCTAGCTAAACTACAATTCTGTAAATCCTGTTAATCCTGTCTAAAACCCCAATCCGCGTCAGTCCATGAATCTTCGGCGTTATAAACCATTAGTCAGAGGGGAGACCCAGAGGTCGCGTAATTGCTCAAGTTGCTCTTCTCTACCGACGAACATAAACAAT
>CAVLAC010000053.1:0-14387 GCA_963661055.1 bacterium
CTGTTCGACTTCGACTCTCGACTTCGACTAAATCTCTACAACTCTACACGGTTAAAACAAAATCCGTGACAATCCGTGAAATCCGTGGTTCAACACGACGGGTTGCATAGGCTTATTCCTTTGTTGTTGGGGGTTTATTGCACCACGCGTGAATGCCATTTGCAATAGCCTCAGCCATATAGCGACGGCGCGCGGCATTCCAAATTGCCGCTTCTCCCTCAGGCGAAGTGACGAAGTCGACTTCCACAAGGCAACTCGGGATCTCTGGATTACGCGTCACCGCGAGATTGCCCATCAATACGCCATTATTGGGCATCTCCCCTTCTAGCGCCTCATCAAAGGCGGACGAGATATCCTGCGCGAGGGAGCGTCCAATATCATTCCACGCATAAACTGCCGCGTAGCGAAGACGCCGTGGGTCTTTATCGAGCGGCGGGGCATTATGGTGAATCGAGATAAATGCCGCCGCCTTTTCTTGGTGCGCGAGTTTCGGGCGGTCGTAAAGCGGGATAAAGACATCCGTCTCACGCGTCATCAATACGCGGTAGCCAAAGGCCTCCAGCGCCTTCTTCACTTCCTTCGCCGTGAGCAGATTCGCCTGCTTCTCGTAGAAGCCGTGCGGACTCAGTGCGCCCGTATCATCTCCGCCATGACCTGGATCGAGAATGAGCGTCACATCGGGCGGGGCTTTGCCAAAAGGCGAGGGCTCGGGCGTATCGCTCGCATAGGGGAGCTTCTCCCACTTCTTCGGCGGCTTCTGAGGACCAGGCCCGTGAACAAGGGTAGGCTTTGGTTTCGCGGCAACTTTCACCGTGAAGTTCGTCTCGCCCGATTCCTTGCCCGCCCAAGTGACGCGGACGGCGTTCGTCTCGCCAGTCGCGAGCGGAATAACCGTCGCCCACGCGCCCGTACGGAAAATATCCACCGCCGCGCCATTGACGGTGATATTCGTCACGCCACGCGGCACGGCACCAATTACATACACCGTGTCAATCGCTGGTAACGACTGCGACGGACGCGGGAAGGCAATCGTAAGTGCCGCGAAAAGTGCCGCGCTCGCAATCATTAGGCGAGTGCCTTTACAATGGCGGCATAGAAGTCGTCATAGCTCTCAAATGCCGCGAGGTCGGGGTTATCCTTACGAATAGACTCCGTCGTCCGAAAGAGGAAGCCCGCCTTCGAGGCACGAATCATCGCGAGGTCATTAAAGCTATCGCCTGCCGCGATGGTCTCGCATCCGCAACTCTGAAGCGCACGCACCGTGGTCAGCTTCGATTGCGGACAGCGCATATGGTAGCCCGTAATCTTGCCTTCCGCCGAGACTTCCAGCGAATTGCAGAGAATCGTGGGCCAGCCGAGCTTCTTCATAAGCGGCGCGGCAAATTCGGCAAAGGTATCCGAAATAATCACGACTTGGGTCTTTTCGCGCAGAGCGTCCAAGAACTCCTTCGCTCCCGCGAGAGGGTCAATGGTCGCAATGACTTCTTGGATTTGCTTGAGGCCGAGCCCGTGCTTCTCGAGAAGGTCAATACGGTAGCGCATGAGCTTATCGTAGTCGGGTTCATCGCGAGTAGTGCGCTTAAACTCAGGGATTCCCGTCGCTTCAGCGAACGCAATCCAGATTTCAGGCACGAGTACGCCTTCGAGGTCGAGGCAGACAATGTTCATTTGTTAGTTTCTCCTTCGTTGGAAGAGTTAATTTGTTCAGAAAGTTCAATAGCGTCTTTCGGGCGCGGCAGAGCCCCCAATTCGACGAGGGCTTCGCCCGCGAGAAAAAGTGAGCCACAAATTAGCGTCACGCCCTTCGTCGCCGAAAGTGCCGCGCTCAGCGAGGGCATCGCTTTCGCCGCCATCCCCGCTTCTTGCATCCGCCGCGCCGTTTCTTCGGCTGGGAGCGAGCGCGGACTCGAGGTGCGGACTGCATATGCCTTTGCGATGTGGGGGGCGAGAATACGCAAAACCGCGTCACTATCCTTATCGGCACAAAATCCCGCGATAAGTTCGAGTTTGGTCTCGCCAAAATACTCGGCTAGGGCTTGGGAGAGGGCTTCCGCAGCAGGGGGATTATGGGCACCGTCCACAATGTAGCGTCCGATTCGCTGGAAGCGTCCTGGCCAGACGACTTGCGCGAAGCCCTCGAGGCACTGGTAATATTTAGAGGACGGAGCATGAAAGAGTGCCTTTAATACCGCCAATGCCGTTTGGGCGTTCTCGCGATTAAAGGAACCCGCAAGCGCAAGTTTAGTAGGGATTTCCTCAAGCTTAGCCCTATCGGGCGCATAAATGTACGAAGCCCCAACTTCCTCGGCGTGTTGACGGATAACTCGTTGCACCTCAGGAGTGTTTGCACCAAGGATGATGGGCACGGCGTGCTTACTTATGCCTGCTTTCTCGGACGCGATCTTCTCGAGGGTATCGCCAAGCCACGCGCAATGGTCTAGCCCGACGCGTGTTATAACGGTCCATTCGGGGACGCAGAGGTTAGTCGCGTCCAATCTGCCGCCGAGCCCCGTTTCAAGGATTGTAAAGTCGGGACGCTCCTCAGCATACAGGCAAAAAGCGACGGCGGTTAAATACTCGAAATAGGTTAGCTCCTCAAACTCCTCGCCCTGCATACGAGCGACAATCGCGTCCAACCGCGCATCAGAGACAGGGTCGCCCTTCAAAAAGAAGCGCTCATTAAGCGAGACGAGATGAGGCGAGGTGTAGCGTCCGACCTCATAACCCGCAGAGGAAAGTGCCGCGTCAAGGAGTGCACAAACAGCGCCCTTCCCATTCGTACCCGCGACATGAATAGCCCGCACCTTCTTTTGGGGGTTGCCGAGAACCTCCAAAGCGCGGCGCATTGCCTCGAGGCCTGGCTTCATACCAAAACGGCGACGGCGCGCCAATTCTTCACGCAATGTCCTCATCGTCCAATCCAAACTGCCGCGATTGCCGAGAGCGCATAGCCGCCCAAGATGAGCCAAAGCTTCTTATCCGTGAGGAGAATTCGCTCGGGACGCCCCACATCCCTCTTGCGGTGCGTGAGATACATATAGCGCAAAACGCCTGCCAAAACAAAGAAGGAAGTCACCCAAAGGAGCGGGAAGCGGTGTCCCATTTGGGAACGGAGCGTATAGGCGAGATATTCGCCGACGGAAGCGAGTCCCGCGAAAATAATGAGGAAGCCCAGGAAACGAGGATGATACCGTTTAAGGACGGCACGCGATTCCCGCGCGACTTCCATCTCATTCTGGCGCTTACAAAAGGCGAGGAACATCGAGAGGGTAAATGTACAAACGAGGAGCCACGGCGAGACATATGCCGCGATAATTGCCGCGCCCGCCACAGCACGCAAGACGAACCCGAGCGCAAGCGTCGCGACATCCACATAAGGAACGCGCTTCAGGAAGCCCGTGTAAAGGCACTGCATTATCGTGTAGGCGAGCATCGTACCGAAGGCGAGGGTTCGCGAGGGGAGCACCATCACGATGCAGGCGGGGTATGCGAACCCAATTGCGAAGAGGACGAGCGCGACACGCACCGCCGAAATACGCGGAATAAGCCGCGCGGCAATTGGACGCAGCCGCTTAATGGGATGACGGCGGTCGGTCTCGAAGTCCGAAACATCATTGAGGAGGTAGAATGCGGAAGACACAAACGAGAATGCCCCCGCCATAAATAGGGCGAGAAGGAACGATTGCCAACCACGGACAATTTCCTTCTGACTCGCGTCCGCTACCGAGAAGAACCACGCCATCATCACAACGCCGTTCTTGGTCCATTGCTCAACACGGATTGCCCGTAGCCAAATTAGAAGCCGCTCTTTCATTCTTCTACCGCCCCCTCTGAACCCGTCGTCCAGCGAATGAGCCCCCAGAATAGCGCGTGATTTGTCTTGCCTGAAGGCAAGGACTCCGTTTCATAAAGCGTCCAAAACTTCGCCCAATTGCGGTCAATGGCGGGCACCCAACGAATAGGGAAGAGCGCGAGGAAGCGTCCGCGTGTAATTTGCGTCTCGGGGTCGGTCTCCGATTCCCAAAGTGGCCACAGGCGGAAGTGATTGCGTCCCGAGGCATAAATTGGGAAGACGCGCGTCTCATCATCGTAAAGCTCAATAAACTTCCATCCGAACCGCGTCACTTTCGAAGTCGCCGCGCCTGTGCGGTAAGCATAGGTGGTATCGGTCTCATAAAGCGGCCAGAATGACCATCTCTCCCGCGTGGGACCCTTCTCGTGCTCAAAGAATGGCCAAAGTATCCGTAGGCGCGAGCGCGGCGGTAAGTCATTGTGGGACGCGGTTTGGGCATATGAGAAGAATGGCGGAATCCACATATCCTGAGTTTCACGCTCGCGGCGAACTTGCCCATAGAGCGGCCACACCATCCACGAATAGCCCGCCCCCGCCGTGTCGCGGTCTTCCTCATAGCTTGCCCATGTGACAAGCGGCCAAAGTGCCGCGTGCGCCACCGATTCGCGGCGTTTATTTAGACAATAGAATGGCCAAAAGCTCCACGCACCATCCGACCGCCACGAGATGAACGGCCAGAGGACGGATGTCGTTTCCAGCCACTCCTTTTGTGACGGACGCGGCATTTTGTAGTTCATCCAAAGTGGCCACAGGCAGAAACGGACATCGTACATAAAAAGCACATGTGGATGATTCCCCAGAATCGGGAAGAGCCCGGCATATGAGCCGTAATCTTTGTCCTTGCCATTAAACCAAATGGGTACAACCGAGAATTGATAGCCATCGTCCGTCGTGTGAGATTTGTAGTCTAGGATATAGCAAAACCGCCACCAATCGCGGTGCGCCGTGAAGACGGGCCACAGCGCGTCCGTCACCTCCCCTTCCTGCGAGAACAAAGGACGCACCGCCACATAATCGGGCTTCTGTTCGTAGAGAGGTCCGATTTGGAATGCGGTTGCCAGAATTAGAAGACTACTTAACACTATCGGCGAATTCCTTAAACTCCTGCTGTTCGTAGGGGGAAAGTTCACTCATACGGCGACGCACCTTGACAATCGTGGTCTTCGCGTGCTTCACATCGCCGCGCACAAATTGAACGCGGGCAAGCGTAATCAACATACGCACATCTGTTTCGCGTCCGTTTTCGCCCTTCGAGAGCTCCACCGCCTTCTTCGCGGCGTTTTCGGCTTCATCGAGGTTGCCTTTACCGTCCAGCAAAGAAGAAGCGAGCGTCTCCCACGCGACATAAAGCTTGGGGTCGGCTTCCGTCGCTCTGCGGGCAAAGTGAATTGCCTCAGGCGAACGCTTGCCGCGCCGCAGAACTTCCGCGAGGTCATTAAGCGCGAGAGCAAGGGGCTTTTCATTATCAACGCTACGGCGTAGGAAGCCTTCCGCTTCCGCATAGCGTCCGTTCCGCAGTGCGATAGACCCAAGCACATAGTTGGCGAGGGGTGCGCGGCGGTTGCTCTTAAGGACTTGTTTCGCTTGGGCTTCGGCGTCCACAGTGTCATCGAGTTGGATGTCGAGACCGAGGATAATATCGCGTGTTCCCGCGAGATCGGGACGATTCCGTGCGGCGACGGCGAAAGCATCGCGTGCGGCGCGGCGATTTTCGACATCGTCCTTGCGCATCATAACGAAGGCGCGGGTAGTTAGGAGGTAGTAGTCGTCGGCAGTACGCGCTTGTTTTTCCATCGCGGGCAGAATCTCATTCTCAAGTTCCTTCTCGAACTTAGCCCGCGCGGTAGCATCCTTCGTCTCATCAATTTGCCGCATAACGGTCGCCGCGAGGAAGCTCCACGCTTGCATATCATCTTGGTGGGCATCGGTCAAGCGCCGCAGAATCTTCTTTGCGCCCGCTGTATCGTTCTTCATAAGGAGAAGGAGCGCCTTCTCGGTCTGTGCCCGCGCATCATCTCCGCCCGAAGCCGTCGCCTGTTCCAAATAGCCGACCGCCTTCTGCAAATTGCCGTCCAAGAGTTCCAAGCGCGTGAGACCAATGAGTGCATCGTGGTTTGCCGCGTCCTTCGCGAGAATGTCGCGATAGATTTCGCGGGACTTCTTTTGCTGATTATCGCTCGCGTAAAGTGCCGCCATCATATTCAGCATCGTCACGCGACTATCGGTCGGAATAAAGTCAATGGCGCGGCGAATTTGGTTCAAGCCCTCGCCCGGCAAACCCGAACGCGCCCAGCCGAGCCCGAGCCGTGCAAAGAGTTCCGCATTGCGGATGTACCCATAGTAAACGGAAAGAGTCCCAAGGCGGTAGCGGCGTTCAGAGTCCGCGACAATCGCCTTCATTTGCTTCGTCAACTCGCGTTGCTTGGCGCGCGCCTTTTCAAAACCCGCGTCCGCGAGCCCGAGTTCATTAAAGAGTGCGCTGATATTATCCGCATCAACCGAATTCAGCACAAGCTCATACATCGCGAAGGCTTCCGCGTCCTTCTTCTGGCTCTGCAAATAGAAGCCGAGGTCATTGGCGATAAGCCCGAGGTGGCGGCGCAAATTGAGGCGTTGGCGCTCGACGGGGTCTTCAATTTCGCCTATGCGGTGACTGCCCCAGCCCTTGGGCGCGGCAAGTAACTTATCGTACTCATCCCACTCGGCGAATGTGCCCAGCCGCGCGGGATCCGCACCAAAGAAGAGGAACTCAGGGACAGGTTGCTTATGGGCATAAAGCCAGAGGTCAGGCGTACCAAATACAGCGACGCGATTGACGATATTGGAATCTGCCGCGAACCAGTCCTGCACAAAGGGCCACACGCCCAACTCAAGCGAAAGCGCGAGATTCGCCGTATTTTCGCCCATTATATTCTCTTTCTTCACGAGTTCCCCGAGCCGCGCAAGGTATTTCTCGTCCATATCACGCTGGAGGCAGATTAGATGTAGCTTCTTGCCCGCCTTATCCGCCGCGTTGAGGAGGTGGTTGTCGAGGGTGCCGTCCGTCACGAACCACTCGCGCTCACCCAAATCAGCAATAATCTTCTCAGCCGCGATATCCGCAAATTTGCCGCGCGTACCATCAAAGCCAAGGAAGCAATTGATGAAAAGCGCAATGGCAATGACAAGCGTAAAGACTCCGCCCGCCGCGTAGCCCATCGGACGCGCCAACTTCGAGAGGCGGAACTTCTCGTCCACGCCCGACTCGGACGCAATGGGCAGGGTGATTTGCGAAAGCCAATAAACGGCGGCATAAGCGACGAGGAATGCGGCGAAGGCGGATGCCGCGACGGGCAAGACTCCGTACATCCGCATCGCCGAGGATGGTGCGAGGGGCGAGGCATAGGCAATAATCGCGAGCACCGTCATAAACATATTAAAGAGCCACCCCATCCATGTGCAGTCCTTATCATACGCACGGCGGGAAGCGACGAGCGCCACCAGCGCGGGCACCACGGCGAAACAAGGGACGACGAGCGAACTCTTCGCGGCAATGTCAAACCTAAGGCACATCTTCTGCGCCTTAATAAATGCCCCAAAGTCCCCAATTGTACACGGAATGAATATCGCCGCCGTTAGCGCACACGGCACAAGGAATGCCGCAAGTGCCGCGCCCGGATTCTGCTTTTGCGAACTGCAAATCGTCCAGATGAAGATAAGATAGAGCGGCATAAAATAGACGAAAAGGAGGCTATCCGAGAAGCCCAAGCCCACCATAATGCCCGAGAAAAGCGCGCCGATAATACCAAGGGCACGCGAAGAGCCCCCAAGCGGAATCAGTGCCGCGAGCGTGAGCATCGCCCAAAGAGCATCAAAGAGGCGCGGTTCAAAGTGCGTCGCCGCTTCCCGCACGGCAGGGGTGAGCGCAAAAGTAATTGCCGCGACGAGTCCGCCAATACGCGAAAAGGCGTATGTCTTCGGAATCGTCGTACATGCGTCAAGCCGCGCCCGAAGAAGCGTCATCACCAATAAATACAAGACAGCAACCGCGAGAAGCCCCATAATCGGCGCGAGGATGTTCGCGGCGCCCAGTCCCTTCGCGAAGAGTGCCATCAACGGATACGGATTATAGTCCGCGACATCGAGTCCGCGCCAAACAATCGCGAGTCGTGCACTTTCGCCCGGGAACAGGTAGTCCGCGACGGACGGGAAATACACGAGCGCGGCAAAAACCGCGAGTCCCGCCATTAGGATAATGTCGGACTTCTTAGATTCACTAGTAAAGAACTTCATTTTTCTTTCTCCATCTTCGAGGTGAACCCCTCTATTATACCATAAATTGGGCGTGCATTTCGCGCACTCCTTCATGATGCCACGCATCGAGCTTCAAGCGCCGCCCGCCAACCGTGATGACCGAAATGCCCTTCTTCGCCCACGCGCGGTCATCTACTTTCTCTATTTCCTTATAGGTATAGGCGTGATTATCCCAAGTAAAGCCCTTCTCATCAAAGGCGACATTGAGCCGCGCGGCTTTTAGAAGCCGTCCGCCAATCGTAAGTGCCGCGAGCGCGGCGAGGGCGGAAAATAAGTACTGGGTGCGCGTCTTTTGCGTCTTGAACGCTTCCAAGTCACAGCCTGCGGGCGGCTCGGACTGCTCTATCGAGACATAGAGCTCCTTCGCCGACATTCGCGGATAGGCGACCAGCCCATCATAGGCGAACCAAACGAAGAGTGCCGCCATCAAAAGCGCAACTGCGCCATGACGACGCGCATATTCTTTATTGAGTTTGAGTTTTGTCATAAAGCCCTCGGATGATATTTGCGGTGAACCTCGCCAAACTTAGCGGTGTCCACATGAGTGTAAATCTGCGTAGTGCCAATATCGGCGTGCCCTAGAAGTTCCTGAATCGCGCGAATGTCTGCCCCGTGCTGAAGCATATGGGAGGCAAAGCAGTGCCGCAAGACATGCGGGGAAATGCGCTCGGGAGCAATCCCCACAGCGGCGGCGCGTTGACGGATAATCTTGAAGATGCCCTGCCGCGTAAAAGCCTTGCCAAAGCGCGTCACAAATAAATGCGTCTCAGCCGTCCGCCCTTGCACAAAATGCGGGCGCGACCCTTCCAAATAAGCATTTATCGCCCGCCCCGCTGCGGACCCGAGCGGCACTACGCGCTCCTTCGAGCCCTTGCCCACAATACGCACGAGTTCGCCATCCGCGACAATGTCAGCAAGGTCGAGCCCACACGCCTCGCTGACCCGAAGTCCACAGCCATACATTGTCTCAAGGAGAGCGCGGTCACGCAAACTGCGCGGATCATCCCCTTTAATCTCGTCGAGCATCGCGAAGACTTCCTGTTCCGTCAAAATACGCGGCAGAGGTTGCGCTTTCTTGGGTGGGTCTAGGAGTTCCGTTGGGTCTTGGGCAATGCGATGGCGCTCCCGTAAGAAGTGGTAGAATTGGCGCAGAGCCGCCGCACGGCGTGCGCGAGTCGTCCCTTTAAATCCCTCAGTGCGCTCCTCTTGCAAAAAGGCGACAATTTCTTCACGCGACATATCGCCACTCTGGGTTTTGCCCCGCGCTGTAGCCCACGCGGCAAAAATAGACAAGTCCCGCGAATAGGCGAGAACTGTATTTTCTGCCATGCCGCGCTCAAAGCGCAACATTCCCAAGAAGGCTTCTATGTCGTCCGCAAAGCTCACAGTCGTGAAATAAAGTCGTTAATGAGAGCACGCATATTCGGCTTCGCGTCGCGTCCCGCCGCCATGACTTCCTCGTGATTGAGGGGCTGTTTGGAAATGCCCGCCGCGAGATTAGAGACGAGCGAGAGCGCGGCAATTTTGAAGCCGCACGCGCGTGCAAAAACGGCCTCGGGTACGGTCGACATGCCGACGACATCCGCCCCCTGCTGCTGATAGGCACGCACCTCGGCAGGTGTCTCATAGCAAGGTCCGAGCGTGTAGGCGTAAACGCCGCGCATAACCCGTAGCCCCAAGCGATACGCTCCCGCGCAAAGCAACTCCTGATAGCGCGGCGTATAAACGCCGCTCATATCGGGGAAACGCGGACCCCACTCGGGATTGGCAGGTCCAATAAGTGGATTTATCCCCGCCGTATTGATGTGGTCATTGAGAATAACGAAGTCGCCTGGCTGAAGCGCGGCATTGACTCCGCCCGCCGCGTTCGTAAGCAAAACCGACGAGCACCCCATACGCCGCAAAATCTCAATGGGGAATACAACACGCTCCCAGCCAAGCCCCTCGTAGTAGTGGTGGCGTCCACACCACGCGGCGATGGTCTTGCCCTCCTTGCGATAGAGGATGAACTCGCCCGCGTGCCCTTTCACACTAGAAGCCCCGAGCCCCGCGATATCGCTATACGAGACTCGCGCAAGTACTTCGTCCATCTCCAAGGCGTCGCCCCAGCCACTGCCGAGCACAATGCCTAAGTCAGGCACGGTACTAAAACAGCTATCGGGGAAGCATGCGGCGGCTTTATCAAAGAACTCTTTATTCATTTTCATTCCCTCCCAATGTTTGGGTGTAGGCGACTGGCCAGCAAGTGGAAGTAAAACCATTATACGGACAGTTCCGTGAGAGGCTCACACTCTTCGACAAATCCCACTTATGGGGCGTACCTATTTCAAGGCGGGTACGCGGCAAAGCCATAAGCGCCGTCGTAAAAGTATCAGGGAACAACTTGCGCGGCATTTCCGTCCAAGCGCGTGCCCAAGCCGCGAGCGACATCCCTTCTTCCACGACCATCACTTGGTAAGTAATGGCAATGGCGGTCTCAAGTCCGATTATGCCATTCGCGGACTTCAAGAAACCCTGCGCTTTCGCGGCACTTGGGTGCGGCGCATGGTCCGTCGCGAACATCAGCACCCTCTCCTTAACCGCCTTGCGCAATTCGGCGCGGTCTTCGCGCGTCCCCAAGGGCGGCGCCATCTTGAAATTCGCGTCATCCACCGTCAAATCATCGCAAGTCAAAAGCAGGTGGTGCGGAGTCGCTTCCGCCGAAACAGGCAGCTGCTCTTTCTGTGCCGAACGGACCAATTCCACGCCTTGCGCCGTCGAAATATGCTGGATATGCAGATGGCAACCCGTCTCGCGGCAAATTGAAATGTCGCGGCGAATAGCGTCCGTCTCTACTTCAGGGGCAATTATCGGCAAGTTAAGCTTGCGGGCGAGGGCGCAATCACGGATGACTCCCTGCGGATGATTCTTCCACGACATCGCGTGGTCGCAAATCGTGACTTTCTGAAGCACGGCACGCCGCATCGCCTCTTCCATCACTTCGTCATTCTCGACATACGAACCATCGTCCGTAAAGAACACCGCCCCTTCCTCAGCGAGATACTCGATTTCCGAAACCTTTTCGCCGCGCCGTCCCTCGGTTATGCAGGCGGAAGGAAATAGGCGCACTTTCTCAGCATTAGAGAAGCGGAGATTTGCCCGTATCCACTGCCAAGTATCGCCCGCAGGGGTGGTGTTCGGCATTGTAACGACAGCACCAAATCCGCCGCGAGTAGCCGCCGCGAGTCCCGAGGCGGAAGTTTCCGCTTCAGGCATACCCGGGTCACGAAAGTGCACATGCACATCTACAAAGCCCTCAAACTCGACTATCTCGCTCATTGCCTATGCCCTCCTCTTTTTTTAGATTAACCTCTTCAGCCCAAAAGTGGCGCGGGATATTCGCCTGCCGCGACAAGTTTCGCGAGGGCACTGACGACAAACGGCTTATCCTCGCGATAGGTGACCCCAAACCAGCGGGACTCGGTGGGCAGAACGCGACAAGTTGCTTTGCCCTCGTGGATGAGTTCATCTACCACAAACGGAATATACCACTCGCTCTTTTCCTTGCCCACATTCGCGGCAAGCCACGCGGGGAAGCGTTCCTCGAGTAGCGTGAAAAGGCGCGGCGTAAAGCCCCAGAGATTCATCGAGACCCGCGCATCCAACGGAACTTTCATAGGCGCGGCAGGATTTTCCTGATTCTCGGCAACCGCCCCTGCCTTCACGAGCTTAAGCATCTCCGTCACGCCCGAGAGACACCCCTCGCTCGTCACTTCGCAAACGCCGCGGGCGACAGATCCATTTTCCGAGAGCGTATTCTCAAGCTTATACCCGACCATCGCGAGCGTAAGCGGCTCTTTGTCTTCCGCCGCGCTCAGGAACTCCGCGAGCCGCGCAAAAGCGTCGCGTCCGTAGAAGTCATCCGCATTGATTACGGCGAAAGGTTCATTCACCAAGTGCCGCGCCGCACGTGTCGCGTGAGCGGTGCCCCACGGCTTAGCGCGTCCAGCGGGCACGGTATAGGGCGCTGGCAAATCGGCGATATCCTGATAGCAATACTCAACAGGGATGTGCCCCTCATACTTCGAGCCGACTTTAGTCTTGAACTCTTCCTCGAAGTCGTGACGGATAACAAAGACGACTTTGCCAAAGCCCGCACGCTTCGCGTCAAAGACCGAGTAATCGAGAATGGCTTCGCCCGAAGGTCCCACGGGGTCAACCTGCTTGAGCCCGCCATAACGCGAGCCCATACCTGCCGCGAGCACAACTAGAGTTGGTTTTACATTAGCCATTCGCTACCTCTTCTTTCTCAATCTTCTTGCGGGCAATGCGGGCGACAATTCGTGTAGCCCCGAGATTCGTGAACCCGAGTGCCAACAAGAACTTGCCGAGCGGATGCCGCGATTCCGCCTTCACTTCACAGACCTCAATGCCATCTGCCGCGCAAAGTGCCTTGAAGTCCTTGAGTGTAATGCAATGGATATTGGGCGTATCGTACCACTGGAACGGCAACGCCTTGGAAACTGGGAGCCGCCCCAAGAAACCCAAAATAAGCCGAATCCGATAGGCCGCGAAGTTCGGGAAGGAGACAATCGCCTCATCCGCAATGCGCAGGGCTTCCCGAAGAAGTCCGCGCGGATTCTTCACTTCCTGAAGGGTATCCGAACAAATCGCGACATCGTAGTGCTTATCGCTGACAAGCCCGAGCCCCTCATCCGCATCTTCCCAGAAGAGGCTGTTGCCGTCCGCCACTGCTTCCTTAAATTGGTCAATGTCGATTTCAACGCCGTCCCCCGTGACCCCGAGGTCGTGCCGCAGGAGGTTGAGGAGCGTCCCGTCGCCGCACCCAATATCAATGACATGGGCTGTGGGCGAGACCATCTTCACGACATTCTGATAAAGCCGCCGCTGCCACTTCATGACACGCGGCGTATGGGGCGAGAGAAAGCCCCCGACAAGCCCCGAGAGATCCTCGATGTCCGTCAAGAATGAATCGTGGCCTGTGCCTGCCTCAAGATGGCAATAAGTGACGCGCTTACCCGCCTTCACGAGCGCGGCAGTTATCTCTTTCGATTGCGCCGCCGAGAAAAGGATGTCCCCCTGGTACGAAACGACGAGGCATTCCGCCTTGACCCGCGCACACGCCGCCTCGAGCGACCCATATCGCGCCCCCGCGTCAAAGAGATCCATCGTGCGCGTTATGTGCAAGTAGCTATTCGCGTCAAAGCGATTAATGAACTTCACCGCCTGGTGGTCGAGGTAGCTCTCAATTTGGAAGTCAGTACGGAACTCCTCCATACGGCGCTTGTGCTCCTCGGCTGGGGCTTCCACGAAGTTCTTCTGCAATTCGCGTCCAAACTTCGCTTGCAGGAGGTCACGCGAGAGATAGGTAATGTGCGCCAATTGCCGCGCCGAGGCGAGCCCCACCACAGGACCGTGTCCGTCGCCTGTCTCATAGTAGTCGCCGCCTTGCCAAGCAGGATCTTCCGTTATCGAGGCGCGTCCGACAATATCGAAGGCAAGCGCTTCCGTATTCAGCGTCGCCGAAGTCGCGATGAGGCACGCCTTATCCATCTCATCAGGGCAGCGCGTTATCCAGTCCATTACCTGCATACCGCCGAAACTTCCGCCAATGAGCGCGGCAAGATGAGGGATGCCGAGTTGCTTGAGGAGCATACGATAGACATCCACCGCCTCTGAGAAAGTGTAGCGCGGAAAGCGCGATCCATACGGCTTGCCAGTCTCAGGATTGCGGCTCATCGGACCCGTCGTGCCACTACAGCCACCGAGCACATTCGCGCAAACAACATGCCACTTATTGGTGTCAATGGCACAACCAGGACCTACCATCCCTTCCCACCATCCCGACGGACACTTCTCGCCGGGTCTCATCCCCGCGACATGTGCATCACCCGTCAGGGCATGGCAAATGAAAATGGCGTTTGCACCTGTGAAAGGTGCGCCACATTCCTCATAAACGACCTCAATCTCTTTGAAGGCATCGCCAGATTCAAGTCGCCACCCCCCTGCAGGCAACTGCAGGGATATTTTCTTCTCTTCTACTATACCAACACTATCGCTCATAATTCACCTAATATTATACCAAATTTTCCCCTCCAATTGGTGGACATTCGTTGGTAGGGGCACCCGTCATTTTCAACGCAAAGTTCGCAAAATAGGTAGGGGGCGCAGTCCCTTGCGCCCCGCGTTTGTGCCTGACAACATTGCGGCACGGCGGGCGGCAACTCTGGTCGAGTTCGTC
>CAVLAC010000054.1:0-14299 GCA_963661055.1 bacterium
TTTGTGGCCCCCCCCCCCCCCCCCCCCCCCCCCAGCAGAGTGGCACGCTAAGGCGTTGTAGAGCCTTTATATGGGCTTCTCGTGCTTGCTGTATAGCATTCGTGAAGACGAATGTTTCTGGCGTGTTTTTATTAGGCAAGCGGAGGTGCTCTAATGGATAATCCGCTTGTGATTAGTTTGCTATCAGGTCTTGTAGGAAGTGTTCTTACACAGGCTATAATAGTTGTTATAGGATGCATTCAGCGTAGATGTGAGCGAAAGAACCTATATAGGACAATTGTTTCAGAATGTCGTTATAATCTTTCGATTCTTGACCAGATTACGAACGGAACTGTTAATGCGAATGGGTCTTTTAAGCGGATGTCAGTTGAGTTTTTCAAGACGATTCGCCAACAAGCAGTAGCCTATTCGTTGCGCAAGGATCTTTTGCAAAAGCTTTCTCGCGTTATTGTAGACTTGGAACTGTTTAATATGGAAGCAGACTTTGTCTTCAATGAGAATCTTAACCAAAATATGTTTGTTGGGGATATTAACAAGAGCCCTATTTGCGTCATAAAGAAGACATTGCACCACGACATTAGTGAGACCGTGAAGGCTGCGAGCCGAGGCGTGAAGGGTTCCTTGACAAACATTTTGGACCTTGTTTCAGAAGAATTAAATGAGGAAGATATGGAGGATTAAAATGAGTAATGATGGTAAACCGAATGATGCCTCAATAAAGGTTAATGTATTGGGCGAAGACTTAATTCTCCCAAGTACAAAACATATTAGCGCGACAATGCCTATTGTTGTTGGCTTTATTCTTGGGATTGTCATTCCGCTTGGGATGTTTGTCGTGTTTAAGGACGGTTGTACAGAGACTCTGCAAGTGAAAACGCCAGTTCCAATAGAAATTCTGCATTATCGTCCAGCCCTAATGGTTGCGTGTGTTTTAATAATGAGTCTGTTTTTGTTAGGGTTATATGCTTTGCATTGTCATTCTGTTCATTGTATCGTGCGGGAAGACGGTAAGGTTATGGGAATGCGACGAGACATTCTTTTGCGCGCAATGGAACTTTCAGAAAAGTTATCTAGGCAAGAAGAAATGATAAATAGAAAGAATGTGATGAGCATTAATATTCATTATCATTTTGAGGATTGGCAAAACATAAGTTCAAAGAGTCCTAAAAGAGGTTCAGACGAAGGTAATTTGGGTGGTGTTAGTAGTTATAAAGCCCCTTGTGCAAATACAGGGCGTGACATCCCTTTGTCTGCAAGTATTAATCCATAGGAAAGGTAGTGAAAATGAAAAGAATATTAATGGCTTTTGTTACTATTGTATGTTTGTCTGCGAATGCAGCACCATACATCACGAATGTTGTTGCGAAGCAGCGATATCCATGGAATGGGTTTGTGGATGTGTCGTATGAGGTTGTCGGGACGACAAATGGAATAAATCATGCCTATGGGCGTTTAGAAGCGATTGACCGGAAGACGCAGAAGACATATGTTGCGAGCACTTTTGTTAAGCCATTAGATTTAACAGAAGGGGAGCATGCAGCAATATGGGATATGTCGGCCGACCATTCCATTGTATCGGAGGCGATGGTCTTCCAATTATCAATTCAAACGCCTGCACTATATCGAGTTATTAATGTGGCAGAGGGACCTGGCGCGACGAGTTATCCTGTTCAGGGCTTGGATGATGTCCCTGCTAATGGCTGGGGGGCTGAATATAAGACGGATAAGATAGTTTTAAGGCGCATTGAGGGGGAGAACGGTATTTATTATGCAGGCATCTTTGAGATTACAGAGGCGCAATGGGATAAAGTAATGGGAGGCACCAGTACCAGTATGAAGCCTAAAAGTGTTTCTTACAACTCAATACGTGGCAATGTTGATAACTATAATTGGCCGTCATCGGATGCGGTGGATACAACAAGTTTTATGGGTAAATTGCGCCAAAAAACAGGTTTAACAACATTAGATTTGCCGAGCGAAGACGAATGGAAATTCGCGGCGCGGGCAGGTGTGACAACTAAGTGGCTTTGTGGAGATAGCGAGACGGGACTCAAGAATTATGCTTGGTATTCAACTAATAGTGATAACGCAACTCACGAAGTGGGCACTCTTCGGCCAAATGGTTGGGGTCTATATGATGTACACGGTAATGTGTTGGAGTGGTGTCTTAATCCTGTTTATGACTCTTCCCGCGTATTGCGCGGCGGCGCGTACAACTACGATGCGTCAAGCTGCGCCTTTGATTATCGCATCGTCAATGGCCCGTCTCGCGGGAGCAGTTTCGACGGTTTCCGGCTGTTTTGCCGTCCAGGCTCGAACTAAATTCATGCTAAGCAAGCAAGAAAGGAGCGAACGAGCGAATTAGCGCCGAAGGCGCATGAGCGAGAAAGCGACGCGATATGAAGCGAGTAGGAAACATTTTTGGTGAGATTGTGGAGCGCGATAATTTGCGCGATGCCTTTTTAAAGGCTTCGCGCGGTAAGCGGTCATGTTTTGACCAGCGTCGCTATGCAATGAATTTAGACATGGAGATAGAGCGGCTTTATGAGGGACTTTTGAATATCGATTACCCTGTTGGTAATTATACGCGATTTATGATATATGACCCGAAGGAGCGTGAAATTTGCGTTGCACCGTTTGGCGAACGTGTTTTACACCACGCGATAATGAATGTTTGTGAGCGTTACTTTGATCGTTGGCTTATCTTTGATACCTATGCTTGTCGGAAAGGGAAAGGTCAACTTCGTGCGGTTCGTCGTGCGGCACATTTTGCCGCGAGATATAAGTGGTTCCTCAAATGTGATTTTCGCAAGTTCTTTGATTCTATCCCACATTCGGGGTTGAAGCGAATGGTTGCGCATAAGTTCAAGGATCCTTCTGTTGTCGCATGGTTTGACCGCATTATAAATGTTTACGAAAAGACTAAAGGCAGGGGATTGCCCATTGGCAACTTGACGAGTCAGCACTTGGCAAATTTATATTTAGACCCCCTTGATCGGCTTTGCCAAGGTGCCTATGTGCGGTATATGGATGATTTTGTCCTCTGGAGCGATTCAAAAGAGGAATTGAAACGAAAGCGTTTGGCAATTATTGCTTTTGCACGGGAATCGTTGGGTTTGGAATTGAAGGGTGTCCCTTTTATTAATCGGACGAGTCTTGGGATGGACTTTCTTGGTCTCAGGGTATTCCCAAATAAACTTCGTCTCGCAAGAACTGCAAGACAAAGGTTTATTCATAAGGCTGATGCCTATGCGCGTGCACTTGCAAATGGCGCGATGACGGAAGCAATTTATCAGCGCCGAATTACGGCTCTAACGGTCTTTGTTGCAACCGCAGAATCCCACGGATTTCGACAACAATATTTTAGGACACATTCTATTAACGGCAACTCTAACCGCGTATTGCGCGGCGGCGCGTACAACAACGATGCGTCAAACTGCGCCTTTGATTATCGCAACAACAATAGCCCGTCTAACGAGAACAGTTTCTACGGTTTCCGGCTGTTTTGCCGTCCAGCATGGAATAATAAGTTCGATCCCAGAATGTGCCCTGTTTCCAGTAATGGAACGAAGAATGGAATCCAAACTGACGCTAGTAGCGAATGCCGAACGCTTCAGGGAGGTTTTGTTTTATGATGCGGTTTAAGACATTTGCTGTAGGATGTTATTCGGAATGTTCAGAGCTGAATACATTCATCTCGACTCATCGTGTTTTGCGAGTTGAGCGTCAGTTTACAGAAGAATGCTGGTGCTTCCTCGTTGAATATGACGAACATAGCGATGCATCATTAGGACGAAATGTGCGTGGACCAAAAGTTGATTATCGAGAGGTGTTAAGTGCGGAGGATTTTGCGATATTTGCTAAATTGCGAGATGTGCGTAAGCGATTGGCAGAAAACGAAGGCGTTGCTTTATTTGCTGTCGCGACAAATGAGCAGTTAGCGCAATTTGTGCAAACAAAAGCGCATGATGCGGCGGGATTGAAAGCTGTCGCTGGATTTGGGTCTGCACGAGTTGAAAAATATGGTGAAGCATTTCTAGAGGTTTTGCTAAATGAAGCACCTATTGTAGAAATAAATGAAAAGAATTTTGAAAGGAAGTAGAACAATGACTAAAAGATTAATTGCGATTGTTATTGGAATAATGGCGATGATGCCATGTTTGTCGGAAGTTATCTGCACGGCGGAGTCGCCTGCGACATTCATTGATTCGCGGAGCGGGGTTCGCTATGAGGCGGCTACGAATGTCGTTCATGCGCTCAACTACGATTCTTCGTGGGTGGGTGATGATGCATCGGCGGAGGTAGCAATCGCTGTTGATGGTGAGGAGTTCTTTCGAGGTACGGGTGTAGGTGAATGTTTGTGGACGAATAAGACCTATGGAGCACATACGCTCACTTATACGACCTATATCAGTGGCGTGGCGCAAGATGAAGGTTATTCAACGACGATTACCGCGCTTGATGTGACAGGGTTGGGCTTGCCTGGTCTGCAACGGATGACTTTCACGGGCAATGCTTATGACACGAGTTATGCGCGAGCGGGTAGTGAGCCGATTGTCACACTAGATGGCGCGGGAATGTATGACGATACGATTGGCTCGAAGACGACTTATGCGTATACGGGCTATATGTATTTTCGTGCGGGCGAGGAATACACCTTTCGTGCCTACTTCGATGACTACGCATGGGTGACCATTGATGGACAAACGGTTGTGGTGCGTAATGCGAGCGAATGCAAGGAAGGTACGGGGAGCATTTTCTTTACGGAAGCTGGATGGCGTACGGTAGATTTTCGCATCGCTAATAATGGTAGTGCGGGTGGTCTCGTAAGTGGGGCTTCGTATCAAGGTATTTGGTATCAGACAGACTTAGACCAGACTTGGCGGCAGATTGCCGATGATGGCTCGGGCACATTATTGCGCACGGGGGCAGATTATTGCAGTGTGGAAATCATATCCGCACGGATGCGTCCGAGCGATCCGACGATTTTGGACATTGTCTATAAGGTGACGAGTCCGAAAGACACGGTGAAGGTGCGGGCTCTCGCCTATGAAGACGGCAATCGCAGTTTCGCGACAGCGGTGCCCGTGTTGTCTTTCGCGGATGGCACAGGCGTGAATGTCGGGGATCCCGTCGCGGCGAATGAAGAGAAGACGCTCTCTTGGCAAGTTGCAGCTGATTGGGCGACAGACCTCTCGAAGGTGCGTATTGAGATTATGGTTGTGGAAGATGAGATATTGCCACTTCATTTTGTGTCCATTCCCGCGACATCCAGCCACGCGGCAATTCAGTATTCAGATACCACCCTGACTTCGGGTGCTGTTTTGAATGCTCTTCTCTGGCTTTATGCGAATCAAGACGAAGAGTTGACGCTCACAAACGGACAGCTCAAGAACACGGATGGACTTTTGCTCGCGGATGGTACAACCATTAAGAACGAAGCCCAAACGGTGGCGTGGCTCTTCTCACGGATGGGATATAGCGTCCTTTCGGGAGATGACCTCAGTTATGTGAACGCTGTTATGCGCACCTCACTCTCCGCGAGCGGACTTCGCCAGTTCGCCGTAAAGACGGTTGCTCCGTAAAGTTGTAATAAGAACGCGCAATGCGACGCTTTCTTGCACTTGTTGGCTTCTTTCTCCTGCACCTCTTGGCTGGGGTGCGGGCTGAAGTTGCACATCAAGTGCACCTCGTACAACAAATAGAGGTGGATGGCGAGATCGTTGAGACAATAGACCTTATGCCCTATACAGGTGACGGTTTTACGACTTCTAATGCCGTTGAGCGAGCGGGCTATATCTTTACGCATTGGTCAACTTCCGTCGTGCAAGACTTCGCGAATCGCGATCCGTGGGGACGCGCCTATGAGCAAGTCTCATTTTCTCTCTATGAGACAATGACAAATACGGCACACTATGTCTGTGAAGATCTTGATTCAGATGCGGACGGTGTCCCTGACGGACTCGAACTCTATTGGTATGGCGACTTAGACGAAACAGCGACAAGCGATACAGATGGCGATGGCTTTGGCTTCATACAAGAACTTGAGCAGGGGACAAATCCGCATTTTGCCGATAGTTATTCACGCGGCACATTAATTGCCAGTGCAAAGCCGCAGTTCTTTAAGGTAATCTTGAGAAGCGAACCTGAAGGGACGCTTTTTGAGACAATAACCAACAATGTCGCGCCCGATGTCAGGGTTAAAACAGAATCGTATGACCCCTCGACCTCTTCTTTCGCTTATTGGGTAGCGACAGGAACGCAAGTGGCGACACGTGATGACTTTGGGCGCGCATTTAATAGCCTTTCTTTCACAATGCCGAGTAATGATGTCGAACTTGTTGCGATATGTAATGAAGACGAAGCAGCGCGGCAGTCTCTCTATTGGTATGGAAATGAGACAACAGAGTTAACAAGTGATACGGACGGCGATGGGCTTACATTGGCGGAAGAGATCCGTTATGGAACAAGTCCGCTCTTTGCCGACACTTATTCACGCGGCGTTATGTGTGTTTCGGCGAAGCCGCAGTTCTTTAAGCTCATTCTGAGGAGCGAGCCTGAGAACGGACTCTTTGCAACAATTACAAACAATATTGCGCCTGGGGTGGCGGTCACAACCCTGTCTTACAATCCATCAAGTTCAACATTCGCACATTGGGTAGCGTCCAGCGCGGTAATTGTGACGCGGGATGATTTTGGCAGGGCATTAGATAGCCTTAAGTTCACAATGCCAACGGAAGATGTGGAACTTGTCGCCGTTTGTAAAGAGGATGGAGAAGCGCGGCACTCTTTGTATTGGTATGGCAATGAGACAACTGAGTTAACGAGTGATACGGATGGCGATGGGCTTACACTAGCAGAAGAGGTGTATTACGGAACAAATCCGCTTTTTTCTGATACTTATATGCGCGGCGTTATGGGGGCTTCCGCTAAGCCGCAGTTCTTTAAACTCATTCAGCGTTGTGAGCCCGAGGGCGGACTTTTCGCGGCAATTACCAACAATATCGCGCCAGGCGTGCCAGTTACGACAGCGACATATAGTCCATCAAGCTCAACATTCGCTCATTGGACATCGTCCGATGTGACGGTTGCTACAAGAGACGACTTTGGCAGGGCATTAGACGGGCTTTCCTTTGCTATGCCGACCAATGATATTGTGCTCGTTGCGGTTTGTAAGGATGATGTGGAGGCGCGGCAGTCTCTCTATTGGTATGGTAATGAGACAACGGCTCTGACGAGTGATACGGATGGCGACGGACTTACCTTCGCCGAAGAGATTTATGCGGGGACGAGTCCGCTCTTTGCGGATATATTTAATCGCGGCGTTATGGGGGCTTCGGCGAAGCCACAGTTCTTTAAACTCATCCTGCAATGTGACCCCGTCGGGACGCTATTTGCGTCCGTCACGAACAATGTAGCTCCTGGTGTGGGTGTTACGACAGAAGCTTATAACCCCTCTACATCCTTGTTTGCTCATTGGACTTCATCTGACGAGACAGTGTCTACACGCGATGCCTTTGGTCGTGCGTTAGATAGCCTTGAATTTGCTATGCCGTCCAAGGATGTCGAACTTACAGCCATATGCCGAGAGGATGACATCACGCGGCAGTCGCTCTACTGGTACGGGAATGAGACAACGACAGCGGAAAGCGATACGGACGGCGACGGGCTGACTTTCGCGGAAGAGATTCATTACGGAACAAATCCGCTTTTCTCCGATTTTTATTCACGAGGCGTTTCTTATGCGCTAAGTGAAGAATTAGAAGCGGATCTCCAGCCTTTCGAGCAAATACGCGGCGCAATTGTGGATGGTGAATATGAGGAACTCTTTACTTCCACCTTGGCAGGGAATGGAAGCGTAAGTAAGACCTTCGGAGAAAATGTCTATCCGCTCGCGGCGGATGTTGATGGCGACGGACTCTTTGATTTGGTTGTTGTCTCGCGTGGTAAGGTACAAGTCTTCCTGAATAAGGGTAGCCTCGCAAGCCCCGACTTCTCGCCGCTTACGCTGGACTCGACATGGGCTAACTTCGAGCAATTACTTCAGGGAATGGTGCGTCCGCTTATTTGTACAGCCAACGGCGTTTATTATGTATCGGATAATGGCGGCAGTATTTATGCCTTTACACTCTCGGACGGCACGCTTGTTGATACAGGCTTAGTGGGCATTCCTGGTATTTTAGACGGACACCTCTTCGCGCTTACAAGTGAGGGTACAATTGCGGCAGAAGGGTGGCGGATTTCGCTTGATACTCCTGTTATTGAAGGTGTTGCCGTTTCCACGGCGGATATTGACGCGGATGGGCGGACAGATTTGCTTGTCTCGGATTCCGTTGGGCATATCTGGCTCTATCGAAACATCTCGTCAACGACGGAGATTGAAAATAACAACTTCAACTTTAAGTTGCTTCATAAGGTCTGGGCAGGTACGGGAGTTGGCTTTGCTACGGGTATGACGATTTCGCTTGTGGATTGGGACGATGATGGCGATCAAGATGTGTTGATTGGCACTCCTGAGGGCAAGATTATGCTTTTGCGCGACCCGCGCACAGGGCGGCCGACGAATGTGAAGGCATTCCCAGGCGTTGACAATGTTCTTTTGACTTGGAATCCGAATAATCAGCCACGCATTCGGGGCTATAATGTCTATCGTTCGCCAGAACCTGACGGATTCTCGCGTATTGCGAATCAGATTCCGCTCCCGACTTATCGTGACAAGCCAAGTGTGCTCAGGGACTACTATTATCGCATAACGAGCCTAAGTCGGTTCTATATTGCAGGCAATTCAACCCCGACAGTGTATGAATCTATGCCGACGGATGCGGTGTATGTGCAGTTCCGTCCGAGTGTGTGGCTCAATGATACGAGTGGCTTCACGGAATCAAATGTGACGGTTGTCGTTTCGATGAATAACTCAATGGGCATTTCGGCGGAAGGATTGTCGATGACCTTCACCTATGACCCTGAGGTGCTTGAACCATGCGGCATACGGACGACTGGGCTGACGGAAAGCCTTGTGTCTAGCGTTTCGGTTGGTTCAGGAACAGAGACCTTTAGTGCTCAAGGTGGCGAAATCGCGACAGGCGCGGGACGCTTCCTCTTGCTCGACTTCAAGATTAAGTCCGTTCATGATATTTCCTCAACGATTGTCACATTGACGGATGCCACAATGAAGGCTCTTGATGGAAGGTCTATTTCGCTAGATTTGCCCCAGACGGCAACGATTGAGATTAGCGATTCGAATCCGATTGTGCCCGCCATTGTGGCAGTAAGTGTAAGCAATGCGTCCGTTGAGAGCGAGACGGAGTTCGAGTTGCCTGTGACCATCACGACAACCGAGAAGTTGACGAATTTCACGGCTACAATCACCTGGGATACGAATTTGCTTGAACTTAAGGGACTCGTCGGGGCAGGAACGCTTACGATAGCGGACGGAAGCGCGGCACTTTCGACTACAGGCGGTGATTTTGCGTTTAAGTTCTATGCGAAAGATCCTGAGTCCGCGACAACGGACTTCTCGGCACAAGTGAATCTCAAAGGAATCGCGGCACTTGATTGCCACGGGTTCGAAGTCCAGCCAGATGACGCGACAGGCATAGTGCTCATCCGCAATGCCCACCCGTGGGTGCCAGCTCGTGTGTCAATTTCGACAGAATCGCAGAAGGTCGATACGCTAGAGGAAGTGGCAATTCCATTTAAGGTGTCGACGGATGTTTCACTGACACAGGGCAAATATAAGATTGAATGGGATTCGGAAGTGCTAGAACTTAAGTCTATCACAGGCGGACGGCATTTAGAAGTGGCGCAAACGGAAGGCTCTGCAGTAGTCGAGAATGAAGGTGGTGATTTCACGCTAACCTTCCTTGCTCTTGACCAACATACCGTGACAATGTCGCAAATTAACCTTACTGAGGCAATGGTAAAGGATGTGCATGGGTTTACGGTCGCACCATCCGTTCCCGTTATAGCAACACTCCTTATTCACGATGCACATCCATTGATTCCTGCGAAAGTGACGATGACACTGGGAGATGTACAGGCATCTACTGAAACAGAGTTCGAGATGGAACTTGCAATCTTAACGACGGAAACATTAACGAGCCTTAGTATGACACTCGATTATGACACTTCGCTCTTGGAGTTGAGAGAAGGCGTGTTGAATTATGAGGGCAATGTTCCCGAAAAAGTCGTATTGCGCTTCTATGCGAAAGAGAATCATACGGTTAACTCCACTGTTGTTACAATAACCCCTGTAAGTGGAATTGACAAGAATGGGCTGACGGCGGATCTCCCTGAGAAGGTTGCAGGTACGGTTGTGCTTGCGGACTCGAATCCGTGGGTGCCAGCTACGGTGAGTGTGGGGATGGAGAGTGTGAAGGTGGATACGCTGACGGAGTTTGAAGTGCCTGTTGCAATTACTAGTAATGAGAAACTTACAAACTTCGTTGCCTCGGTGGAATGGGACGATACCGTTCTTGAATATCGCGGCGATAACCCGATTCATTTCAAGGAAGAAGTTCCGTCTACCTTCAAGTTGCCATTTTACGCGAAAGACCAGCACGATATCACGCGAACAAATGTGCGCCTTGTTGATATGTCCGCTGTTGATGAGCACGGACTTACTGCCAACAGTATCGCGAATGCCCTTGGAGTTGTACTCATTAACGATTCGAAGCCGCTTGTACCTGCGGGGGTAGTGGTGAATGTCTCGCCAGTTTATACGGATACCCTCAGCGAGTTTACGGTGCAGATTCCTGTGACGAGCACGAAGGTGCTGACGAACTTGACCTTTACGATTGGTTGGGACGCGAATTTGCTTGAGTTCCGTAGCGCGGCAGGCGGTGCGACTGTCGTGGGGACGCCTTCCGCGAACTCTGTGACAATTAACGCGAAGGGAACGGTTGCGAATACGCTTTATTTGACTTTCTATGCGAAAGACCAGCATGCTGTTACACAAACGACAATGACGCTCAGCAAGGCTTCCGCCTACTGTGTTGATGGACTTGCCGCCACAATGACGCTTGTAAATGGTACGGTGTACCTCACAGATGCCAATGTCCCCGAGCCTGTGGAGTTGCTTGTTAAACTTGGTAATGCTACGGCGCAAAGCGGGCAGGCATTTTCTGTAATCATAAAAGCGAATACAAGCGGAGCCTTAGCGTCTATGATTTTGGATGTTGCATGGGATTCTTCGCACTTGACCTTTAATGGCGCACCTTCCGCGCAAAGCATAACTACTCTAGCGAGTAATAAGCGGCGATTTGTTTTCGCTTGCTCGGGGAATTATAATCAATTTAGCCTTAACTTTACGGCGGCAACGATTACAGCGTTGCAGGCTAAGAGTTGGCTCAAACTCCACGCCGCCTCGGGCGTGGGCAAGAACGGACTTGATGCCGTTTTGAATCCTGAACTGGTATTGCCGCGCACAGAAACAGTCATAATTGTTCGTGAAGTTGGCAAGTATGGTCCAGGCGATGTAGATGGCGATGGTGCTTGCACAAATACGGACATCCTTATCTTGAATGGCTATATTCAATATCAGACATGGAGCAAGAAGAATGCCGTTATTGCCAACGCGTTTGCTAATGGTTATAAGTCGCAGTATGGAGTAGATGTGCGCCTAACAGGTGACGCGGCTCTTGCGGCGGATGTCAATGGCGATGGGCGTGTAGATATGAATGACCTTACTTTCCTAAGTGATCTTGTCAAGGAAGCGGAAGGAGTGGGGCAATGAAGCGGTTTATTCTAGGTGTTGCTCTCGGATTACTTTCCCTTTGTACTTCGGCGCGTACAGTCGCCACAAGTACGATTGTTTGTAATTCAGGCACAATTGTGTCCGTACCGCTCACGATTGACGACCTGAGCGATGTGGGCGCGGCACTTTTCACCATTAACTATGATTCGACGGCGGTAGTTTGCCTCGGTATAGATACGGGGGCGGCAGTTTCTGAGTCAAACTTTACGGCGTTTGATTCTGGGGCAGGTACGATAATTGTTTCCGTTGGTTCTTTTACTGCTGCTTCGGGAGAAATTGCGCGCTTGCGCTTCTTTGCTCGCGAGGGAACTCAGGGATTATATTCTGATGTCACCATTGCAGATGTGGATTTGGGTGCAAAGGATGGCTTAACAGATATCTCGGTAGCGAATCCGTTGACTACCACTAATGGAATGGTGCGAATAGTTTCCTCTTCCGCCGAAGTGACGCGGTTAGAAAATCCGTTTTATGTCGCACCACGGACGCAACTGAAGACTTTGACACTTAAAGAAGGCGATGGAATCATTGCGGACGCAGATGGTGAGCCGATTTGTGTCTCGGGTGTGGTCACGGCTATGGATGCTATTCCTGTATCTGCTCCGCTCGGTGGATGGCAATCGGGCACTTATGCACTTCTCTCTACGCCAACATCGGGGCTAACATTTACGCTTGAGGGCACACCTGACGCGGCACTTCGTCCTGAGACAGCAGATGGCATCACGACTTACTATGCGGATGTCACAGTAGAGGGCTCGGTAGAAATTGCTGGCGAGGATGGGACGCTCTCTGCGGCGACTCGCGCCCAAGTTAAGGAACTTCTCGCGACGGAACTCGCGGCACATCCTGATGTGAAGTCCGTAACGGTGAAGGGCAACGCGGCACTTATTCCTGTTGTCGCCGATTTGGGCATTGCCCCACAACTAGATGTCCTTGGCACAACGGCAACGGCGAGATATGCGACACCGACCCTGAAGATTATTGCCTTTGAGCCGAAGACGGGTCTTGTGCGCATAAAAGTTGAGCCTGGCGAGGGGAACAGTATCCGTGCGCCCCTCGCGACTGGCTGTCTACACGCCTATGGGACGAGCGACCTCTCGCAGAAGATGCGCTTTATCTCGGGCACATCCTTTGATTTAACCCCGTACTTACAGGACGCGACAAAAGGTGAGGCAGATCTCACCGTTGCGCTCGGTTCGTACACATTTATCAAAATTAAGGCAGAAATTGCCATCAAGCAAGAAGGAGATGAAGAATGAATAAGCTCATTCTCGCCGCAGTAGCGGCAACAAGTATCTTCGCGGCGAGTGCGGCGGAGAATAATGATGACGCGCCAAATGACTGGCGGATTTCCGTCGGTGGTACGGCGCGTGGTTCTATGAAGGCACGAGTAGATGATTCGTATTCTGCACGCTTTGAGACATATGGAGTCGACCTAGATTTGCAGTATCGTGCATTTTCCGCAGGTGATTTTAACTTGTGGGCGGGTCTCGGCGGAACTTATACCCCCAAACAGCATATCGGCACCGAAACATATGCCGAAATTGATAATTCGGGTGCACCCGTTGCTACTGCCGAAAATTATGCGGTTGGCAAGATGGACCTCGCCTCGGGTGAGTTTAGGCTTATGCTCGTTCCTGAGTATGCGCTCACTAAGCGTTGGACGATAGGTGCTCGCATTGGCGTGGCATTTGATTGGTTGCAGGCTTCGTATAAGTATACGATTTGGGGGGTGACCTCACAGCCGCTAGACGGGGTGAGAGTTCCTTATGGTCCCTATACGGAGACTTGCAATGATACCCAATTCCTCGCTCAGGCAATTCTTGGTTTGCAAACGACCTATATGTTCACGGATAACCTCGGGCTTTACGCGAATATTGACTATCGTTGTGGTGGCGATGTCTCGTTCAAGGAAGATGGCGAAGAGTTTGCCAAGCTCAATATGAACGGATGGGTCGCGGGTGTCGGCGCCGTCCTCTCGTTCTAAGAGCGGCAAGCATCCTATGGCACGGCGGGCAGTCCCTTGCCCGCCGCAGGTATGAGGCGTGCGCATCAGAGGGTATGGGGTGTGCGCAAGGGCGGTATGCCTCCCTTAGGAGGGGCGGGTGGCAGAGATGCGCACACCCCCTATCCTTCCCTCCGCACACCTCCTACCCGAGACCCCTCTACCCTCTGTGCCTCTGTGTTAAAAACCAATCCTGTAAATCTTGTTAATCCTGCCTTGGTTTGTGCCTGACAACATTGCGGCACGGCGGGCGGCAACCGTGCTAACCCGCCCTGATGCGGGCGTCTTGCTTGTCCACGCCCCGCTCGACAATCTAGAGATTGCCGTCGGGGGCGTGTCCTGCGCAATCCGCCTCGCCTGAGGGCGGGCGCTCGGCTGTCGGCCCCCCCCGCCGTGCCGCGTTGGCAACTCTGGTCGAGTTCGTCGCGTCGCGCCTCCGCGCTTGAGGGGCGTTCTCGGTCTCGCTACCGTTCGTCGTGCGGGCGCGTTTCGGCGGCTTCATCCGCGAATCCTCGCGCAAATGCTTCGTCGCCGGAATACCG
>CAVLAC010000055.1:0-14105 GCA_963661055.1 bacterium
GGCAATCTAATGATTGTCGAGCGGGGCGTGGACAAGCAAGACGCCCGCATCAGGGTGGGTTAGCACGGTTGCCGCCCGCCGTGCCGCATGTTGTAAGGCACAAACACAGAGCAGTCGAAGTCAAAAGTCGAAGAATAATGATGCTTTACTTCTTAATTGTTAATTCTATTGGGTGGCCAGGGATGCCGAAGCAATTGATGGGGGTGACGCGGCAGATAAGATTGCCTTGGGGCATATCTGCCCACGGGAGAATGCACTTGGTCACATCTTGTGCCCGTTTGCTCTTCACGGACTGGTTAAAGCCTTCCGCAAGGACATAGCGAATAACAGGGTCTCCGCCCTTCTCAGGCGTAATTGCAACCTCAAAACGCCAAACACGCTTCGCGGCACTTGCAACTACCGCTGGGATTGTGAGTTCGAAGGCGGGTTGTTCGACTGCCTCCACTGCCTTGCCTCCGCGATTCTTGACGCGGCAATTACGAATACTGAGCTTCGCCCCCTCGGGGAACTCGGGCACGCCCAGCGTTTTCGCATGCTCAGTAAACGCAAACGGCTTAGATTCCGTAGTCGGGAGCGGGATAACCCAGTCCGTCCCTACATCCAACTCAGACAAGAATTCGCGGCGCTGAATGACGATACAATCATCATAAACGCGGCAAAGCATTCCTTGGCGGCAATTGGGACAAAATCCGTGTCCGTCATATTTAGGGGTAAGCTTGAGGGCATTAAGTTGCAACTTTTCCGCCGATTCTCTCGCGTCATTCTCGTAGCCCCGCGGCGGGATATCATCGTCGGGGAGGCTTCCGTACCGCAGGGAACTCGTGCCAATCGAGGTAAAAGCGCCTTGCCAAATGGAGTGTTCATCCGTGAGCGAATAATGCGAGTGTCCCGAGAAAGCAATGGCATTCGGGAATTGCGAAAGAGTCCGCGTCACAAAACCCTCATCGTGCCCCCAGGATTGAGAGCCGTAGCATGTATCCTTTGGATGCGGATGCTGGAAGTAGAAGAACGGCTTAGAGAGGTCGATTAACTTAGCATTTGCCGCGAGATAGGCTTCAAGTTCCGCGCCCGAGGGACATTTCCCATAGCCCGACTCAAGCCCCACGCCATCATCCCAGTGCTGTCCGATAAAGGTGTAGCCCTTCACTTCCTTGCGATAAATGCGCGAATAGTCCTCGTGGAAAATTTTCCGCCACCAGCCCGCCATATCTGCCCTCAAAACATGGCGACGCATTTCGGCTTCATCAGGATAGAGTTTTGCCGCGTGATTATCGTAAAGATAGCCGTGATAATCGTGGTTGCCATAGATAAAGAGCTTTTCCACGAGGCGTCCGTCGGGCGCGCGGTCATTAGGGAAAGTATCGTACCACGCCTTGGCGACGATTTGCAATTCCTCAACCATCCCGCGATCCGCCAAATCCCCCGCAATCATCACGGCATCCACGCCTTGGTCGCGATACCACGCGAGAGCGCGGCGGAAAGTGAGGTCGTTATACGCGTCGTAAATGCTCTCGCCCTCTTTCGCGGCGGTGCTAATGTGGATATCGGAGAGAACTCCTAGCGTCAAATTCGGCTTGCCGCGTCCGCGAAAAGCATTACTCTCGAAGAAGCGACATCCCGCGAGTGCGCCAAAGGAAGCCGCCCCGCCAATAAACCAACGTCGCGTGACATTCATCTCGAAGCTCCCTTATTTTGCGCTCGACTCAAAGGCACGATAAACCTTATCGTGGACAGCCCGCAGCGCCGCAGGATCAAACTTAAGCACTTTGCGGTCATAAGTGAGGAGTCCGTTGATTTCAACCTCGACATCCGTCGTTTGGGTATAAATCGCAGCTCCCAGTCCCTTCGCGGCATAATCTGCCACGCGCCCCAAGAGCGTCTCGTAAGTCTTCATCAGCCCTTCGCGCGTCGCCGTCTCCTCAAGCCCGCCATAGCCCCAATTGCCACTATCGTCCGTCATCGCCTTCCAGAGGTGTCCCTTAACAGGGTGCCCCAGCCCGCCAAACTCGCCAAAAACGACAATACGGCGGTCATTAACGGGGTACATCTGAATATCGCGGGCATAGTCGTGGCGGTCAATGGTGTCCCCCGCCTCACAAACGCCGCGCGGTCGGTGCTTCTTCCATTCGCGTGTCCACGGCTCAGGACCGCCGCGGTCGCCGCCCTCGAAATCCACCCAGCCGCTCGGACCGCTCACAGGACGCGTCATATCATACCGCTTCGTCCAATCCAAGGTAGTGTGCGTCAAAAACTCGCCTGGCTGCGTCCACCCTTCGTTATACGGACACCACATCACGATGGACGGAATCCCCTGCAGAAGGTCCATCATCTGCTTCAATTCGCGGCGCTGAAGCTCATAGCGCGGCACTGTCTTGACTTGGAATGGGGCGGTGTGGTCAAAGCCTCCGCTCGGCAGGTCTTGAATCACCATAATACCCATCTTATCGCAGAGATAGTAGAAGCGGAGCGGCTCGACCTTGATATGCTTACGCAGGGTGTTATAACCACAGTCCTTGAGCGTCTTAATATCAAACGCCATAGCCTCCTCTGAAGGCGGCGTGAGAAGACCCTCTGGCCACCAGCCTTGGTCGAGCGTGCCCATCAAGAAAATAGGCTCATTATTAAGGTAGAAGCGCAAAACACCCTTCGCATCGCGGTGCTTCATAATCCTGCGCATACCAAAGTAGCCCGTGACCGCGTCACTTCCGCACTCTGCCGTGAAATCATAGAGGTTCGGGGTATCAGGCGACCACAAACGGACGGGCTTCGGTAAAGTCAGCGTCACCACGCCATTCACGGTTGTCGCCGAGACACCGTCCACCGTAACTTTAACCTCAGGACGGTTAAACAAAGGGCTTTCCACATCAAACTTGAAGGTAACCGTGCCAATATCAATATCGGTCACAACTTTGTAGCCCGAGATGTGCGTCTCAGGAACATTTTCCATCCAAACCGTCTGCCAAATACCTGAGACACGCGTATAAAGACAGCCCTGCGGCTTAAAACTCTGCTTGCCGCGTGAGTTCACAAAGTCGTCCGTCGGATCCCACACGCAAAGCGTGAGCTGGTTAGAACCGCTCCTCACATAGTCCGTAATGTCTAGCGTAAACGGAACTTGTCCGCCCTCGTGAGGAACTGCCGTCACTTCGCGGTGTCCGATAAAGACTTGTGTACGAAAGTCTACGCCGCCAAAGTGCAATAAAATGCGCTCGCCCGCACGCTTTTCGCAGTTAATCTCACGCGTATACCAAAGGAACTCATCGGGCTGCATAAGCCTACCAACACCCGAGAGGACACTCTCAATGGGGAACGGAACGCGAATCTTGCCGTCCCATTGCGTGGGGCGTCCAGCGGTATTCGTAACGCTACTTATCGCGTAATCCCAGTCTCCGTTCAGGTTCACCCAATTCGGACGCACCATCTGCGGGCGCGGATATTCCCTCCACGCATTCTCGCTCGTCACCTTTTCGCCCCACGGGGTCATAATCGGTGGAACGGGAGCCTTTTCGCCATCTGCCGCGATCGCGGCACTTCCCACGATACTCAGCACCGCCGAAAGCGATACGAGCCCCTTCTTCAAATTCAGCTTATTAAGCGCACTTCTCATAGTTATCTCCTCTATTCTAGTTAGTTTCATTATACCAAATTGCCCCTTCAAAACCAAGCGTTAATTTCCCTCAAACCAAGATGGCACTCGCGTAACGGTCGTGCCCCGCGTAGTCCTTCTCTATCTTGATTTGCGAAAAGCCATAACTCGTCATCAACTCTTTTAACGCTTCGCCTTGGTCATTGCCAATCTCAAAAAAGACGCCGCCACCCGACTTAAGGATGTTGAGCGCGTCACTTAGGTAGCGGTCATAGAAATCAAGCCCTGATTCGCCGCCATCCAACGCCAACATTGGCTCATAACGGCGAATGCGCGGATCAAGTGTCGCGCAGACCTTATGGGCAATATACGGAGGATTCGAAACAAGCACATCCACGAGACCAGGCTCATCAAAGTCGTCTAGCCCATCCATTACCACGAAATTGACGCGATCCGTAAGCCCTGTAAACGCGGCATTTTGTGTCGCAAGTTCAATGGCTTTGGGGCTAATGTCAGTTCCGAGAAAAGTTCCCTTGCCCTTGAACTCCTTGGCGAGAGAAAGGATAATCGCGCCTGTGCCTGTGCCCACATCAACGACAAACGGATTCTGCCGCGTTTCAAGAAACTTAAGGACGCATGTGACGAGTTCTTCGGTTTCGGGGCGCGGAATCAGTGCCCGCGCGTCACATTTAAGGGTAAGGGTACGGAAATCCCATTCGCCAAGAACATACTGGAGTGGCTCTTCCGCCGCGAGCCGTTTAAGTGCACGGCGCAGGGCTTCCAAATGCGCGGGAGGAATGGGCTTCTCGAGATGTGCCGCGAGGAGTCCGCGTCCACAATTTAAAAGCCGCGCGAGGAGTAATTCCCCCGCGACTTGCGGGTCAGGGACTTTGTGCGCCTCCAAATAGCCCACTACTCGCGATAAAGCGTCCCTGTACAGTAACGATTCCATCTTAGGCTTTAGATTGGCTCATTGTTCGCGACAAATGAGCGCGTATGAGCGTGGCAAATGGCGAGTGCGAGAGCGTCCGCCGCGTCATTTTGGGGGGGCTCGGGCAAATTGAGAAGCGTCTTAACCATCCGTTGAATCTGGAACTTTTCCGCCATACCATTACCGCAGACCGCCATTTTGACGCGGCGCGGCTCATATTCGTAGATGGGTAGGTTCGCTGTCGCGGCGGCGACAATCACCGCGCCGCGTGCTTCGCCAAGCACGAGCATCGTATTCGCGTTTTTGCCGTAGATGACCTTCTCGACGCTAACGACATCGGGCTTCCACGCGGCAATTAGCGCGGCAATCTTAGTGTGAATAGCAATGAGACAAGCCGAAACAGGAAGTTTCGGCTTGTTTGGGATGTTCCCATAGTCCAAAGCGCGCAACCGGTTACCGACCACTTCAAGTACGCCATAGCCGGTTGAGCGCAAGGAGGTATCGACCCCCAGAATTATCACGACAGCAAGTCTGGAATGTCGTCCGAGTTATTCGACGAATCGCCCGAGTCCGAGAGACCCATCGTTTCGTCCGCGCCGAGCAAATCAATGCCGTCCGCCGAATCATCGCCCGTGTCAAAGAGCGAGACATTCTTAGGCGCAATCTGCTCGTCAATCTCGAACTCGTCCTCATCGTCATCGTGCTCGTTCTGAATAGAAGCAGGGATGCCGCTGAGTTCCGCCGAATGCTTGCGCGCTTCTTCACGAAGCTTATCCCATTCCTCATCGGAAATAGGTTCGCAGCAAGGCACGAGCTTGAGGTTGCGGTGGAGCGGGAAGCCTGTGCCGCCCGGCACGAGGTGACCGAGAATGACATTCTCCTTAAAGCCACGCAATTCGTCCACGCGACCCATCGTCGCCGCCTCAGTCAAGACACGCGTCGTATCCTGGAAGGATGCCGCCGAGATGAAGGAGTCCGTTTCGAGTGCCGCCTTAGTAATACCGAGGAGCGCGGGTTGCGCTTCCGCCGGACGGCGACCTTCTTCCATCATCTGTTCGTTGACCTTAAGGAAGGTCTGACGCGTAACCTGCTCGCCCCAGAGGAAGTCCGTATCACCAGGATTGGTAATGCGAACCTTACGGAGCATCTGGCGGACGATGATTTCGATGTGCTTATCGTTAATTTCGACGCCCTGCAGACGATAGACCTGCTGAACTTCATTAACGAGGTACTTTTCGAGTTCCTGCGGACCCGAGACCTCGAGGATTTCCTGAGGAATGACGGGGCCTTCAGTGAGCTGCTGACCCTTCTTGACCATATCGCCCTTGAAGACGACGATCTGCTTACCCATCGGAATCAAGTGCTCTTCGACGAGACCCGTGATTTCATCGACGACCTTCACGCAGCGCTTGCCACGCACATTCTCGCCGAATTCAATACGACCCTCAATCTTCGCGATTTCCGCCGCGTCCTTAGGCTGACGCGCTTCAAAGAGTTCCGCGACACGCGGCAAACCACCCGTAATATCGCGGGTCTTCGCCGCTTCACGAGGCGTCTTCGCGAGCAACATACCCGGCTGAGCCTTCTGACTGTCGCGCACCATAACGATAGCGCCCGTAGGAATATCGTGGGAGTCGAGCATCGCGTTTGCCGCGCCATTCTCGTCCTTGCCACGAATTTCAATGCGCGGATGCAAGTTCGACTCACGCGTATCGAGGACGACGAGCGTCTTCGCACCAGTCGTACGGTCCGTCTCAGTCTTCACGCTGACATCTTCTTCGAAGTCAACGAAGCGAATCTGACCTGCCGCCTCAGAAAGAACAGGCACAGAGTGCGGGTCCCACGTTGCGACCTTCTCGCCCTTCTTGACCGCCTGACCATCCTCAAGATGGAGCGTCGTACCCATTTGCAGCGGGTAAGTATCGAGCTTCTGACCCGTTGTGGACCAAATTTCGAGCGTGCCGTTCTTGTTAAGGACGACTTCGTCGCCGTCGGCGTTGCGCACCTTACGAATGTCGACGAACTTCGCCACACCATCGTTCTTAAGGACGATTTCAGGCACCTTCGCCGTCGCACTCGCCGTACCACCGATGTGGAACGTACGCATCGTGAGCTGAGTACCAGGTTCACCAATGGACTGTGCCGCGATAATACCGACGGCCGTACCAATTTCAACCTGCTTGCCCGTCGAGAGGTCACGGCCGTAGCACTTCGCGCACATACCGTGTTCGGAGTCGCAGGTAAGACCCGAACGAATCCAGACCTTCTCAATGCCGCACTTGTCAATGCGTGCACACGCCTCCTCGTCAATCTCGCCGTTGGCGCGCACGATTACGGCACCCGTCTTCGGGTCCACAATATCGTAGAGCGCGGTACGGCCGAGGACGCGGTCGCCGAGCGTGACCTTGACTTCGTCGCCTTCGACAATCGCTTCGACTTCAATACCGTTAACGGTATTGCAGTCTTCCTGCGAAATGATGACATCCTGCGAGACATCGACGAGCTTACGCGTCAAATAACCCGCGTCAGCCGTCTTAAGAGCCGTATCGGCGAGACCCTTACGCGCACCGTGGGACGAAATGAAGTACTCAAGAACCGACAAACCTTCGCGGAAGGACGCGGTAATTGGGCGTTCAATAATATCACCCGACGGGTTAGCCATAAGACCACGCATACCCGCGAGCTGACGAATCTGCAACTTCGAGCCACGCGCCTTAGAATCGGCGAACATATAGACAGGGTTGAGTTCCGTCGGGTTCTTATTCTCAGGCGTGACATTGCGGTCAATCGTCTTGTAGAGTTCGTCACCGACCTTCTCGGTCGTGACGGTCCAAATATCGACGATCTTGTTGTGGCGTTCGCCTTCGGTAATGATACCCTGCTGGAACTGCTGCTGAACCTTCTCGGCTTCCTTACGCGCCTTCTCGATTTCAGAGTCCTTCATCGCCGGGCGAATCATATCCTTAAGACCCATCGATGCACCCGAGACCGTAGCGAAGTTATAGCCCAAAGTTTTGAGCTTATCAATCGCCGCGACAGTAACATCGTGACCCGCCACCTTGTGGCAGTCGAGAATCAAATCGCCAATCGTGGACTTCGAGCACTTATCATTCCAGAAGCCCATTTCCTTCGGCCAGACATCATTGAAAATGACGCGTCCCGCCGTGGTTTCAATCGTGCGCTTCTTGTTGTCGCCGTGAGGACGACCCGTCGTGCCAAAGTCGGGGTTGCGGTAGCGAATGCGCGTATGATAGCTAATCGCGCCTTCGGCAATACCAAACTCAACTTCGCCAATGTCGTTAAAGAGCGGCAAATGTTCCGTCGAGCAATCGGTCTTACCCGCAATCTTACCCGCGAGCTTATCGCGCTGAGAGGGCACCGTCAAGAAGTAGAGACCCAAGCAAACATCCTGCGTCGGGGTCATAACCGACTTACCCGACGCGGGCGAAAAGATCGAGGTCGACGCGAGCATCATCAACTTAGACTCAATCTGAGCCTCAATCGAGAGCGGCACATGAACAGCCATCTGGTCACCATCGAAGTCGGCGTTGAACGGCGTACAGACCATCGGGTGCAGGCGAATAGCCTTACCTTCGACGAGCACAGGCTCAAACGACTGAATCGAGAGACGGTGCAGCGTAGGCGCACGGTTCAAGAAGACCGTCTTATCCTTCGTCACCTCTTCGAGGACATCCCACACCTTCTCGTCCTGGCGCTCAATCATCTTGCGCGCTGTACGCACGGTGTGGCACATACCGAGGTCTTTCAAGCGACGGATAATGAACGGCTCGAAGAGGCGAAGCGCCATTTCCTTCGGAATGCCGCACTGCGGGAACTTAAGTTCAGGGCCAACGACAATAACCGAACGCCCCGAGTAGTCCACACGCTTACCGAGCAAGTTCTGACGGAAGCGGCCCGTCTTGCCCTTGAGAATCTCAGAAAGAGACTTGAGCGGACGGTTACCAGGACCCGTAACAGGACGTCCGTGACGACCATTATCAAAGACCGCGTCAACGGCTTCCTGCAACATGCGCTTCTCGTTGCGGATAATGACATCTGGTGTCTTGAGCGCCAAGAGGTTGCGCAAGCGGTTATTACGGTTAATAACGCGGCGATAGAGGTCGTTCAAGTCGGAAGTCGCGAACTTGCCACCTTCCAACGGGACGAGCGGACGCAGTTCCGGCGGGATGATGGGCAGCACATCGAGAATCATCCATTCAGGATTGGACTTCGAGGAACGGAAGCCCTCGACGACTTTCATACGCTTAGCAATTTTCTTGCGCGACTGCTTGGAGCGCGTATTTTCCATTTCTTCCTCAAGGTCAACCATCATCTGGTCGAGGTTGAGGTTATGGAGGAGCTTGCGAATCGCCACCGCACCCATCTCGGCACGGAAGCTATCCGCATACTTCTCTTCGGCATCCAGCTTTTCCTGGTCCGTAATGATCTGACCCATCTTGAGGGGCGTATCACCGGGCTCAACAACAATCCAGTCCTGATAATAAATGACGCGCTCAAGTTCGTTCGTCGTCTTATCAAGAAGAAGTCCAATGCGCGAAGGCGAGCACTTGAAGAACCAAATGTGGCTCACCGGCACCGCGAGTTCAATGTGACCCATACGCTGACGGCGCACCGAGGAAAGCGTGACCTCGACACCGCAGCGGTCGCAGATCATACCCTTATTCTTAATGCGCTTGTACTTACCGCACGCGCACTCCCAGTCCTTCGTCGGCCCGAAGATCTTCTCACAGAAAAGACCATCGCGCTCAGGACGATAGGTACGATAGTTAATCGTCTCTGGATTGCGCACTTCGCCGTGAGACCACTTACGGATGGTCTCAGGCGACGCCAGTTGCACCTTAACGGCATCATAGTAGGCGGACGCACGATAGTCGCCGCCGAAGATGTCAGTTGCTTTGAAGCTAGTCATTTTATCTAAATCTCCAAAAATTGGTCTTTAAATCTGTTAGAGAGTCAATGCACCCGAGAGCAGGTCGTCGCTTGCCACGCCCGACGGCAAGGTCGGGGACGAGCTCGACTCCTTATTCTCATTCGTACGGCGCGTATCCGTCTCGCCGCCCAGCAACTGGGTATCGAGACAGAGGCCACGCAGTTCGTGAATAAGTACCGAGAACGACTCAGGCATACCGCAGTCGAGGATGTTCGTGCCCTTGACGATCGACTCGTAAATACGCGTACGACCTTGGACATCATCCGACTTGACAGTAAGCAATTCCTGCAACGCGTAGGCGACGCCATAGGCCTCGAGAGCCCAGACTTCCATTTCGCCCATACGCTGACCGCCGAGTTGCGCCTTACCACCGAGAGGTTGCTGGGTAACGAGCGAGTAAGGACCCGTCGCACGCGCATGCATCTTATCCGTCACCAAGTGGTGGAGCTTAAGCATGTAAATAACGCCGACGACGACCTTCTGCTGGAACGGTTCACCCGTCATACCATCATAGAGCACCGTCTTGCCCTCGGGGGTAATCCACGAGCGGTCACCCTCTTCCTTCTCCTGAACAGCACGCGCCTGCGTCAAGAGGTCATCAATCTCGCTTTCGCGCACACCATCAAACACAGGTGTCGCGGCATGGAAGCCGAGGTAGCGGCACGCGAGCCCGAGGTAAGTCTCAAAGAGCTGCCCCAAGTTCATACGCGACGGCACGCCGAGCGGATTCAACACGATATCCACGGGACGCCCATCCGGCAAGAACGGCATATCGCAGCTCGGCAGAATGCGCGAGACGACACCCTTGTTACCGTGACGACCCGCCATCTTATCGCCGACGGAAAGGTTCTTCTTGTCGACGAGGAAGACGCGCACGTGCTTGACGACTTCGCCAGTACCCGCGAAATCATTACCGAAGGCATCCGCAATCGGGTCATTGAGCGCGGCATCTTCGACTTCCGCGAAACGGTCAAGGAACGGCTCGAGGATGCTCGAAATCTTGTTCTGAGCCGCCTCATCCGTCGTATCCCAATTCGCGTGAGCCTGAGCGAGCATCGCGAGCTGTGCCTTCTTAATCTTCTTGCCCGCAGGAATGATAATATCGCCCGTCGCCGTATCCACGACATCCGCGTCAATCTTCTCATTCAGGAAGGCTCCCGCCAACTTAGCGGTCAAATCTTTCTCAATCTTTACGAGATCCGCATGCGCCTTGCGCTCAGACTGCCGCGCCGACTTTTCTGCCTCAGCCTTATCAGCCTCGAGCTCCTTGTCGTTCGTCGAAACCTGAACGCTCATGACGATACCCGTCGTTCCTGGCGGAACCTTCAATGAGGTATCACGCACATCCGACGCCTTCTCACCAAAGATGGCGCGCAGGAGGCGGTCTTCAGGCGAAAGCTCGGTCTCGCCCTTCGGCGTGACCTTACCAACGAGAATGTCGCCGGGCTTAACTTCCGCACCGACGCGCACAATGCCGTCCGTACCGAGGTTCTTGAGCATATCCTCGCCGACATTCGGGATATCGCGGGTAATTTCTTCAGGACCCAGCTTCGTATCACGCGCATCGCACTCGAAAGTGACGATGTGAAGCGAGGTCAGCACATCCTCGCGCACAATGCGCTCGTTAATAAGGATAGCATCCTCGAAGTTATAACCACGCCAGCTCATGAACGCCACGAGCAAGTTCTTGCCGAGCGCGAGCTCGCCTTGGTCAGTCGCGGGACCATCCGCAATGCAGTCACCCACGGCGACCTTCTGTCCGCGCTTAACAATCGGACGCTGATTGAAGCAGCACCCCGAGTTGCAACGACGGAACTTCTGCAAATCGTAACGCCAAATGCCCTTCTCAGGATTGCTCGTAGCGGGCATCTTGTTCGGCAGCGTGCCATCGGGCGTCGTAATCACGAACTCCGCGCAGACATACGCGACAACGCCCTTGGCGAGCGCCGTCACAATGACGCGGGAATCCTTCGCGCTAATGCCCTCAAGACCCGTACCGACATACGGACGCTCCGAGGTCATCAACGGCACGCCCTGACGCATCATGTTCGCGCCCATCAACGCACGGTTCGCGTCGTCGTGTTCGAGGAACGGAATCAACCCCGCCGCGATAGAAATGACCTGCATCGGCGCAACATCCATATACTGCACTTCGTTCGCAGGCTTTTCGCAGAACTCCGTCATGAAGCGGCAGGTGACCTGCGGCTCAGCGAAGGTACGCTTGGGGGTCAGGGGCGCGTTGGCCTGAGCAATAACATACTGCTCTTCGGTATCCGCCGAGAGATATTCAATATCGTCCGTGACCTTGCCACCGATAACCTTACGATAAGGTGTCTCAATGAAGCCAAAGCGGTTGATACGCGCATAAATGCCAAGGGACGAAATAAGACCGATGTTCGGACCTTCAGGTGTCTCAATCGGGCAAATACGACCATAGTGCGAGGGGTGCACGTCGCGCACTTCGAAGCCCGCACGTTCACGCGAAAGACCACCCGGACCGAGTGCCGAGAGACGACGCTTGTGGGCGAGTGCCGAAAGCGGGTTCGTCTGGTCCATAAACTGCGAGAGCTGAGACCGCGCAAAGAAGTCCGTAATAACCGAGCTGAAGGTCTTCGAGTTAACGAGACGCCCAGGGGTCAACGGACCCTGCGCCGCCGCGCCTGCCGGATTCGACTCGTGGAGCGTCATACGCTCACGGATGATGCGCTCGGTGCGCGCCAAACCGAGGCGGCACTGGTTCTCAACGAGTTCGCCCGTCGTACGCACGCGGCGGTTGCCGAGGTGGTCGATATCATCAACCGTATCCTTGCCCACATAAATGCTGAGGAGGAGACGGATCGCTTCAATCACATCCACGCCCGATTCATGAAGCGTGCGAAGCTTATCGTCGACGAGCCCTTCCAAATGGAGCTTCTTATTGATCTTGTGACGACCAACATAGCCGAGATCGTAGTGCGCAAGCTCAAAGAACATACGACGAATCATCTGTTCCGCATTCGAAATCGAGGTCAGCGGATCGCCTGGGCGCATACGCTTATAAATCTCGCGCAACGCGTCGTTCTTGTTGTGAATGCCCATCTTCGCGTCTTCGCGAAGGGTCTTAATGAGCGTACCGTTATCGAACGAGACATCGACGACTTCGACTTCCGAAATGCCCGCCGCGTTAATCTGCGAGAGAAGCGCGGAGGTGACGGGGTCATAAGTACGCGCCAAAACGGCCTGTGAGTTCGCGTCAATGACATCGTCCTTCATCACGAGAAGGCGAAGATCGCGCTCGGAGTACCTACCGCTCGTCGGGAGCTTCTTGAAGTCATAGTAAAGACTCATAATCTGCTCGTCTTTACCTTCCTTCGGCATCAACGCACGCAACAAGGTCGTCGCATAGAACTTCCGACGACGACGGCGCTGATCCATAAAGCACCACATAATGTCGTTCGTATCGAACATAATCTCGATCCAGTTGCCGCGATCGGGAATGATACGAACCGAAAGGAGCGGCTGACCATTGGCGTGAACCTGGCGCTCCGTCGAAATGCCTGGGCTACGGTGCAATTGCGAAACAATGACGCGCTCCGCACCATTCACGACGAACGCCCCATCGGGGGTCATCATCGGGACTTCACCCAAGAAGACATCTTCCTCACGCACATCCCCACCATCTTTCAGACGGAATGTCACATGAAGCGGACGCGAATAAGTCTCGCCATCCATCAAAGCCTGCAAATAGGGCTTCTTCGGCGCGTCAAACTTGTAATTCACGAAATCAAGTTCATAGCGTCCGTCATAAGAGGTAACGGGGAAGATTTCGTTGAATATCGCCTGCAAGCCGCGATTGGCACGCTCTGCGGGCACGACATCTGCCTGCAAGAAGTCATTATACGATTGTGTCTGAATAGCAATCAGATCTGGTGGTGTTGGCACCATGCTCTGAAGCCGGCCGAATACCTTGCGTTCTGCACTCATTTATAGGCTTACCTTTTCTCGATTTTGACTTGAAATTGTTGGTTATACGCTCCGATTGTGTCTGAAGTGTGGTAAGCGACCACTTTGTTAACTGTACACAATCTCTGCATATTTCTGCATATTATACCAAATTTGACCGTCCGAAGTCAACCCCCCTTTTGCGCCCTCCCCGCTCAGGGGTCTTTAGACAGGATTAACAGGATTACAGGATTAGATTTAACCGTGTAGAGTTGTAGAATGGTAGGGGCGCGTGTCCCGCTCGGGCCGCCGCACCGCGTGCGTCCAAGAGGTTAGGTGCGTGGTCAGAAATGACCACGGTGTTTCCTGAACAGAATGCCGCTGAGCCTTTTTCACAAACTCCGAGGAGCGACAAAGGGCTACGCTAACGCTTCGCCTAATGATTCGCAACAACTCGCCCATACTTTTTGAGACTTAGGTTTTTAGATAGCCCCTTCGGGGCTGTGGGCGCGGCGATGTTTTTTTTTTTAACACAGAGGCACAGAGAAGAGGTGGGCGGCTCGTGCGGGTGTCGCCCGACCCGTCGTTGCGCGGTCTCTTGCCGCCTTTCACGCGTAGACAACAAACCGTATTTAGTCAGCCCTGCCTAGACAAGGTCTGTGGTTGCGTGCGAAAGTCACTCTTACGGCGGCGAGCCGCTCCTCTCCTCTCGTGCA
>CAVLAC010000056.1:0-14104 GCA_963661055.1 bacterium
TTATGGCTGGGCTGTTTGTGTATGATAAGCACAAGGAGTTGCGCGGGGTGGGTAGCGCGGCGAGTTGAACTAGCCTACTTCACTGGCATCGAGTGAAGTAGGAAGTGGCATACCTGAGTCTAGAACCCCGCATGCCTTCCCCTACTTCCCTGCTATAAGGGTCTCTAGGGCGCGGCATCAAAAGACCTAGGTCTTTTGAACGGAACACCTAGGTCTTTTAATCAAAACACCTAGGTCTTTTGTTTGAAACACCTAGGTGTTTTAACGCTTGCCTCTGCATCCCAGCTATGGTTTGGGTATAAGGGGGCAGTTTTAAACCCGAGAGGCACAGATGTAAAAGGCGGAGAGGGGGTTGTAATTGGGTGGGTGGTTTTGGTATAATAGTCGTATGAATAAGATGAAACTGTGGGTTAGCGCGGCACTTGCCGCTTGTATGGTCTTGGGCGGATGCCGCCTGAATGACAAGTGCCGCGATGCGGCACTTGAACGCCGCGTGGCGTTTCTGGGTGGCTCTATTACTGAAATGAACGGATACCGTCCGTGCGTGATGGCGATGCTTCGGGAGAAGTATCCAGATGTGAAGTTTGTTGAAATTGCGGCGGGGCTCTCCTCGACTTGCTCAGATACGGGTGCGTTCCGTCTGGAGGAATATGTGCTAGAGAAGGGCGTGCCTGATTTGCTTATTGTTGACTTTAGCGTCAATGACCACGGCGACGGACATTTCGATCGCAAGCACTGCATTCGGGGGATGGAAGGCGTTCTGCGGCGAATGCGCGAGGTGAACCCGAAGTGTGCGCTAGTTGTCGCGATGTTTGTGGCAAAAGACCAATATGACCTTATTGGGGAGGGGGACGAGCCGCTCACATACGCGGCACATAAGGAAGTCGCCCAGCATTATGGCGCGGCAGTTGCGAATGTGGGTGCCGCGCTCGTGAAATCCGCACGCTCGGGAGGTCTTGATTGGACTGTTTATCGCGATTGCCATCCGTCGCCCGAGGGCTGCCAATTCGGGGCAGAGATTGTGATGGACGCGATAGGCGAGGTGTTCAGTCCGTATAAACTTCATACGGCGAGTATGCCCGCGCCACTTGATGAGGGGTCGTACTATCATTCGCAACGCCTACCAACGAATGCGGTTAAGGTTGTCGCAGGCTCGTGGCAGTACTCGATTCCCGACTGGAAGAATGTTAGGGGAAGCGTCCGTACGCCCTATCTAAAGAGTCCGCTTTGGTGGACAGAGACGGCAGACGCGGCAATTGAGATATCCTTTGAAGGCGCGGCACTTGGTGCGTTTATTTTGGCTGGACCTGATGCTGGCGAGATGGAGGTCACCATTGATGACGGAGCTCCCCAGCGGTTTAGGCTTAGGGCGGATTATGGCGACTTGCATTATCCCTATACACAGATACTTGCGGACGACTTGCCGCGCGGCGCACATAAAGCGAAAGTGAGGGCGTTGCCCGCTACGCGTAATAACCTGACGAGCGCGGCACTTCGTATCTTCAGGCTCTATTCGAACTAAGTGATTGCGCCCCAATGGACCAGGTTATATGGCTTCCTTGTTTTTAACCCGAGAGGCACAGAGAAGTAGTAAGAGTTTGAGAGTTGAATGTGAAGCAATTAGGTGAAGCGTTAGCGTAGCCTTTGTTGTTTATGAGTTTTTAGGGGCTAAGTCTCTGCGCAGAAGAGCGTAATATTTTCTGCGCAAATGAGATGTATGCCTCTTGCACTCTCAACACAATTTATGGTATAATGTTTACAGATGATGGCGAAGGAGGGTTTCTAACGCCTGAGTCGAAGTTGGAGGTAGAAATGAAAAGTAGCAAAATATTTGTTCTGAGCGCGGGCATTCGTGTCCGTAGTGCTACTTTGCACATTGCCCCCCCCCCCATGCCCATGTAAGGAGAGAGAGGATGAAATCGCGTAATGTCGTGAGAGCGGCGTTACTGGCGATTTCGCTCGCTCTTGTTTCTGCCGCGACGGCTGCCGAATCGTGGAAGATGTTCGACCGTCGTATCGGACTTTTTATTCATTACGGAATCTACTCCGTCGGCGGTTGGCAGGAACAGGAGGAGATGCGACTTGAATGTTCGCGTGCCGAGTATGAGGCGTATGCGAAAGATTTCCGTGCCGAACAATTTGACGCGGAATCTCTCGTAGCAGATGCGAAACTTTTAGGTGCGGACTACCTCGTATTCACCTCAAAGCATCATGACGGATTCTGTATGTGGGATACGGCAACGACGGAATTCTCGTCCGTTCGCGGCGCTCCCGCCAAGCGGGATTTCGTCCGTGAGATTTCCGAGGCTTGTGCGCGCGGCGGAATCAAGTTTGGACTTTACTACTCTAACCCCGACTGGCATCATCCGAATGCGTACAATCCACTCAGTACGCATCAGATTCCGCCGCGAGCGGGCGATAAGCCTGACATCGAGGCGTATAAGCCCTATGTTGTTGCACAGATAACGGAACTCTTGTCCAATTATGGTGAAATAGGCTGTTTATTCTGGGATATTCCGCCGCACATTGAAGATCTTGAGATGAATCGCCTTGTCCGTCGTTTACAACCTGACATCAAGATAAACGATAGAGGCTGGGGTAAAGGCGATTATTCAACGCCCGAGCGAGATTTCCCATCTGGCGCGGTATTTACGAATTTGACAGAAGCCTGTGATTCGGTTAGTGTGCAAAGCTGGGGTTATCGTGCGAATGATGACTTGCGAACCGTGCGTAGTTTGACGCGTGCGGTAGATAGCACGCTGGCACGCGGTGGAAACTTCCTTTTGAATGTCGGTCCTAAGGCGGACGGCACAATCCCTGAAGCGGCGCGGCAGCGGCTTGCGGGGGTCGGAGACTGGTATCGTAGAGTTTCTGTAGCCTTCCATAATGTAGAAACGCTGACGAATCTTGTGGCGGACGCAAATTGCATTGTGACGCGGCGTGGTGATACGCTCTATCTACATTACCCAGAAGGGATGGTGGCGAATGGATTGAATTTGAGTCCGTTTAATCGCATGCCCCTCGCGGCGACACTTCTCAATACGGGCGCGGCACTTTCGTGCGAATTGACGCGGATGCCGTCCGACTGGTGGCAAGGCATAAAGACTGAAGTTTTGCACATTCGTGACATTCCTGAGGATGCTCTCACTGGTGAAGCGGTGGTGATTGAGTTGCGCTTTGCTAAAGGGACGATTGATGATTTCATAAGTAATCAAGGAAAGAATAAGGAGAAAAAGCAATGAAAAAGCTAAAGAAGCAAAAGGTTAGAAGCCTTTTGACCGCACTTTTGTGTGTCGGGGCGCTCTCCGCATTTGGAGGCGTGCAGGTAGCGGACTTGCCCGCGACGGCCTCTCAGACCAAGCAGGGCGAGTTCACTATTCTCACCTTTACGAATGATGCGAGTTTCACGGTAACAAGTCCAGGCGAAGTGGATGTCCTCGTTGTCGCGGGTGGCGGCGCTGGTCTCGGCGGCGGCGGTGGCGGCGGCGGTGTCATCTACCGTACGGGCTACTCAGTTTCCGCTGGCAAGCAGAAAGTTGTCGTGGGTATGGGTGGTGACCCCAAGGCACCTAAAGCCTCAGGAAAAGACGGCGGTGACTCTTCTGTTTTTGGGCTTACGGCGATTGGCGGTGGTGCTGGTGGCAGTGTGAATGCGAAGGGCGCGAATGGCGGCTCTGGCGGTGGAGGACCCTATGCCAATTCGGCGAAATGGGCAGTCAATAAGGCGCTCGCGGCTGGTACTGGGACAGAAGGGCAAGGTCACGCAGGCGGCACTGGTGCTACGATTGGCGTCGCGAATGTCAATGGTCGCGCAGGCGGCGGTGGCGGCGCGGGTGGTCCTGGCAATGGCTATGATGTAAAAGAAGAAAAGACAGCTGAAGGTTCCGTCAAACGCGTCTTTGTTGGCAAGAATGGCGATGGTGGCGTTGGTTATCTCTGCGCTATCACGGGCAAGGACTGCTACTACGGCGGTGGCGGCGGCGGCGGATCCGACAAGAACGGTGGACCTTTGAGTAAAGGCGGTCTTGGTGGCGGCGGCAACGGCGGTAAGGGCTCGAAAGCCCCGACGGACGGCGCGGCGTTCACTGGTGGCGGCGGTGGCGGCGCGGGTAAGGCGATGAACAGTTTTACAGCCGCAGGTGCGGGCGGTAGTGGCATTGTCATTATTCGTTATCGCATAGAAGAGTAAGAAACTCTAAATTGCAAGAAGGCTATTTGTAAGGTAAGGAAAGGAGTGTTCCTATGAAGAATACAAAAAGAATAAGCATATTGGGGTTATCAGCGGCATTGCCGCTAATAGGCGTGTTCACCGCGTTTGGAGGTGTTCAAATTACGGACATCCCAAGCGACGCTGTATTGACTGAATATGGTGAATATGACATCCTTACCTTTACAAATAGCGGCACTTTCACGGTGACGAGTCCTGGCACTCTCGAGGTGCTCGTTGTCGCAGGTGGCGGCGCTGGTCTCGGCGGTGGTGGTGGTGGCGGCGGTGTCATCCATAAGACGGCGTTCCAAGTCGAAGCTGGTGAGCAGACGGTTACCGTTGGCGCGGGTGGCAGTAAAACGGCAAATTATTTTTCCGCTACTGGAGGTGTCTCATCCGTCTTTGGTCTCGTGGCGATTGGTGGCGGCACTGGTGGTAGTGTCAATGTGGGAGGTCGTTCTGGCGGATCGGGCGGCGGTGGCGGATACGCTAACGCGACGACTGCGGAAATTAATAAGACACAGGATGGCGGCACAGGAACGGACGGACAAGGTTACGCGGGTGGCACAGGTGCGACGATTGGCTCGGCGAACTCCTATGGACGCGCTGGCGGTGGTGGCGGCGCAGGTGGCGCAGGCAATGGCTATGGCGTAACACAGAATGAGAATTCCTCCTACAGTTATACGGGCACGAGTGCCGACGGCGGCATTGGCTATCTTTGCTCCATTACGGGCGAGGCGCGCTACTATGGTGGCGGCGGTGGCGGCGGTATGGATGTCTCTGCGACCGTAGCTGCTGGCAAGGGCGGTCTCGGCGGCGGCGGCAACGGCGGCAAGGGCAGTACAGCCCCGACGGACGGTGAAGCGTACACTGGTGGCGGCGGTGGCGGCGCAGGCAAAAATAAGAATACCAATACTGCTGGAGGATCGGGTGGTAGCGGTATTGTCATCCTTCGTTATCGCAATGCAGAGCGTGCAGATACGGCATCTGGTAATGTGACAGCTTACGGCGGCACGGCTTTCTGGGACGAGGAGAATAAATGCATTTCCCGTGCATTCACATCAGACGGGCAGATCTCTTTTGCGGAAGATACGACAGTTGATGTGCTTGTTGTCGCGGGCGGCGGTTCGGGTTCGAACGGATCACGTGGCGGCGGTGGCGGCGCGGGTGGTTTTATTGAGAAGACTTCGTATGAGGTCAAGGCGGGTGTTTATAGCGTTGTCGTCGGCGAGGGAGGTGATCCCGATGCCACGACAGCGGCAGATAAGAATGGCAGTAACTCGTCCATTTTCGACCTCGTGGCGGTTGGTGGTGGCGCGGGTGGCGCGGCTAATGTGAATGGTGTAGCTGGCGGATCTGGTGGCGGCGCGGGTGCGCGCAATAATTCAAACGCAAGTTCGGGCGGTGAGCCGACCGAGGGACAAGGCAACGCGGGTGGTATTGGTGTTAATTCTGGCGGTGCTGGTGGTGGTGGCGGCGCAGGCAGTGCAGGCTGCGCTGGTACCAGTAACAGTAGTGGATATGGCGGCACAGGCGTTTGCTCGCGTATTTCGGGACGTCTCGCGTGGTATGCGGGCGGCGGCAATGGTACAATAAATAGAGGTATTGATTCAAAGAGCAATATTGTTATTCCTGGTGGTGGTGGTCGTGGTCATCTGACTACGGCTGAAGCAGGCGAGCCATTTACTGGTGGTGGCGGCGGTGGCGCAGGACAGTATATGTCCCAAGGTTGGAACGCAGGCAATGCTGGTAAAGGTGGCAGTGGGCAAGTCATTGTGCGCTATGCCTCTTCTGAACTTGGCTATTCAGATATTAACAAAAAAGAGGCGACGGGTGGTACATTAACGAGATATTCTAAAGACGGACATCGTTATAGGGTCCATACCTTTACTGAAAATGGTGAATTCACTATGCCGACCTGGGGTAAGGTCTCATTGCTCGTCGTAGGTGGCGGGGGTGGTGGCGGCGCCAACGCGGGCGGTGGCGGCGGCGCGGGTGGCGTGCTCGTCGTGACGAACCTCGTGCTCTCACCTGGGACATACCCTGTTACTATTGGCGCGGGTGGCGCAGGTGGTGGTACCTCTACCACAAGTGGATTGTATGTAAATGGAACAACTTGCGGTGACATTGGTGGTGCCTCAATCTTCGCGAATTATTATGTGCCTGGCGGTGGCGGCGGTGGTGGCTGCAATGTATATGGCTTCGTTGGCGCGTCAGGTGGCGGCGGCGGTAGCTCTAATAACTCAAGCTCTAGCCCAGTTGCTGGCGCGGGGCGCGAAGAATGGGGCGGATTCTCAGGTTCGAAGGGTGCCTATGGTAATCAGTATCGTATTGGCGGATGCGGCGGCGGTGCGGGCGGCACGATTGCGTCCGACACGAGCGCTTCTGAAGCCTCGGGCGGCGTAGGTATTGCCTGTGATTTCAGCGGAACGCTTCGCTACTACGGTGGTGGCGGCGGCGGCGGTCGCGGCTTGAACACGGCTCTCGCGGGAGGCGAAGGCGGTGGCGGCGCGGGTGGCGTCGGCGCGAATGTGGGTTCGGATGGTAAGGCTGGCACAGGTGGCGGTGGCGGCGGTGGCGGTCACAGCGGAAATAATTCTTATAATGGCGGTAACGGCGGTAGCGGAATTGTAATTGTTCGCTATGAAGTGAAGCCTGTTGGATTTCTCTTGTTCGTGAGATAAAACTTAAACGGCAATTTGATAACAAATATAAGAAAGAACATAAATAAATGAGTACATTTGGCATTTTGCTCGCGGCAGTTTTGCACGCGCCTGAATGGATTACGGCTGGTATGTGGACGACACCTGGTGCTCTCTCGCTTGATGGATTGTCAAGTGAGAGGGACTTGCGTCCAAATGCTGGAGATCGTTATACCTACACCAACTTTGATACGGTTTACGCGACAAATTGGACGACTTGTGCACGACAAGATCAACGCGGCTATGTTGTGATGCCCAAATGTAACGGCTTTTCTTGGACTGAAGGATCGGCTTATGGATTCGTATGGGTTATTTCGCCTGATGACCGCGTTGTCACATTGCGTTGTTCGGCGAGTGGCGGGGCGCAGACACTTTGGGTGAATGGCGCAAAGCGTCCCTCGCTAAAGACGCGCTTTGACCCTGTTCAGCGTGTAAAAACAACGGCACATACTGACCAAGGTAATGAAATTGAGGTTGAAGTAACAACAGGCGGTATGGAAGCAACTTATTCACTGCCCCTTGTTAAGGGCGCGAATCGCTTGTTGCTTAAGCTCTATACGAAGCAACCTAAAGGAACGGATGTCTTCTTCGACGCTGAGTTTGAGGATGCGGAAGGGTGTGAGTTTAAAACGAGCGCTCCAGAGATTGATGGTGCGCGGCACGCGGCGATTATGAATCTTGATTCAACGGTTTATGTTGAAGCACCTGGTAATCTGCTCCATCCAGGTGAAGAGATTGTGCTTAAGACAATTGTCGTCCCGCCGCCTCCGCCGTGTGCGAAGAAGGGACAAAAGGTGGTTGCGCCGCCTGCCCCCGAACCATTCACGGTGAAATGTGTACAGACAATCAGTGACTTTGATGGACTAGAGTTTGCACAGCGTAGTTTCACGATGACCTTTCCCGGTACAAATGTGACCAAGTTTGGTAGTGTGCCCGCGAATGGACTTGGCTATTATCAGATTCGTACGGATGTACTGGATGAAAATGGGCGTGCTCTTGCCTCGCTTCGTCCTGATGGTTTCTCGGTAATTGCGGGTACAAAGGCACGCCGTGAACGTCACGAAAAGGGTCTTAACAAAGTCACGACTTGTTTCTACTGGATGAATACGATACCTGACAACATCCATAACTGCGAGAACTTCTTGCCGTGGATGTCACAAATGGGTATTCTGCACAATATTGGCGGTGCCTGCAAGAATGGTGAGCTTATGGCTAAGGCTAAGGAATATGGGATTACCTTTACTGCCGACTTTTTAGATCCGTGGTGCGCAGAAAAGCCTGAGGCAAAGATTGAGTCGGCAAAGACTGCCGCGCCGTATACGAAGTACTATAAGGCGTGGAATGAAATTGATATTTCGCCGTTCCGTCTTAAAACTTCAACCACTAACTGGACGAATCGTGTGCGTACGGAGTGGGAAGCCGTTCACGCGGCACGCCCTGACGCAATTTATACGGGGCCGACATTTTCGCATGTAGGCAATAGTAAGTGGTTTGCCGATTGCCTTAAGCAGGGCTGGGCGGACTATGTTGATGTGTGGGATGTCCATGCGTACCCGAAGAATGCGCCTAATCTTGAAGACAAGCATGTCACAAATAGTAGTAACGAAAGTGGTAGCGGTGTTGAAGTTGCCCTAAAAAAAACCTTGGGCAAGAAAAATGACAAGAAGTTTATTATGGGTGAATGGGGCCCTCGGTCTTCTCACGGTCGTGAAGGACGCATTTGGCAGATTGGTATGACGACAAAGATGGTCGCTTGGCTCGGTTCAAACCCGAATTACCTGATGGGCGGCTTCTTGGTGCCGTGGGAGAATAGAGAACTTGCTTGCGGACATCAGCCATGCGAAGCAGCGCTTTATACGGCATCGGCACTTATCGATGGATTCCCCTATTCGCGTTATGAGGTTGGTTTTGAGCGTGAACGCTTTGAAGCGGGGCTTTTTGGTAAGACGCTTATCATTTGGACGAAGAACGGGATTACAGACGAGCGTAGTTTCCGTCCGCCTTTCGAGGGAGACCTCGTTTTGGTGGATGCGATTGGTCGTGTCAAACCCCTACCGCGTGATGCGCAAGGGCTTGTAAAAGTTGCTTTCTCAGAATCGCCTGTTTATATTCTTGAAGCGTCTGAATATACGCGACTCACAGAGTAATTTAGAACAACTACGAAATCGGCGGCGAGTTCGCCGCCGATTATGTTCGCGGCTATAGACCTCGTTGATTAAAATTTCATCAGTGGGTGCGGCGAGGTGGGAAGTGAAATTGCCCCCTTTTATCTTACGGAAATAAATGGTATAATATTAGGAAATCTTGAGTTTCTAAGAAAGTAAAGATAATGGCGATAGTTCTAGGACTACCTAAAGGTAGCTTGCAAGAATCAACCTTCGCGCTTTTCAAGCGCGCGGGGTTCAATGTGTCTTGTTCAAGCCGCAGTTATATTCCATCAATTGACGACCCTGAGATTAAGTGCCGCTTGTTGCGTCCGCAAGAAATGAGCCGCTATGTGGAGCTTGGGCTCCTTGACGCGGGCATTTGCGGTTATGACTGGGTCTATGAGAATGGCAGCGATGTCGAAGAAGTCTGCGAGCTTAACTACTCGAAGGCGACTTCGAATCCCGTCCGTTGGGTGCTCGCGGTGCCGAACGACTCGAAGATCAAGTCCGTTAAGGATTTGCAGGGCAAGCGCATTGCGACGGAAGCGATGGGGCTTGTGAAGCGCTATTTGAAGAAGAATGGCGTGAAGGCGGATGTTGAGTTCAGCTGGGGCGCGACGGAAGTTAAGGCACCTGAGCTCGTGGACGCGATTGTGGATTTGACTGAGACAGGCAGTTCTCTTCGGGCGAACAACCTGCGCATTGTGGATACGATTTTGACTTCCACGACGCGGTTCATTGCCAATAAGAAGAGCTGGAAGTGCGCGGCGAAGCGTGCGAAGCTCGAGCAGCTCAAGATGCTCCTCACGGGTGCACTCGAGGCTCAGCGCCGTGTTCTTTTGAAGTGCAACGCGCCAAAGAAGACGCTCGATAAGGTCGTTAAGATTATGCCAGCACTCCATGCGCCGACGGTCAATATGCTTAGCGGCGGCGATTGGTTCGCGGTGGAGAGCGTTGTGGACGAGAAACTCGTCCGTGACCTCATTCCCCAGCTCACGAAGGCGGGTGCGACGGGAATCATTGAGTTGCCGCTCAATAAAATCATTTTCTGATCAGAAACCTCGGCTTAGCGGCCGAATCAGTAATCAAGGAGTAAACCATGGGTTCCATTAAAAAGAAACGTCGTAAAAAAATGTCAAAGCATAAATACGACAAGCGCATGAAAGCGCAGCGTCATAAAAACAAATAAGGCGCGAGGAAGGGGGTCTGGTGTGAACCGGACCTCTTTCTGTATCGTTTAATAGGGTAATATGAAAAGACTAGTAGAAACTTTTTTGGCGGGCGGACCCGTTATGTGGCCAATTCTGGCACTCTCCATAATTGGGCTTGCCATTGTTATTTGGAAGGTCGCGGCATTTCGTAGGGGCAAGCGCGATGCGAAGGGGCTCGTGGTTGTCTCAACCATCATTACGGCTGAGCCTATGCTGGGCATTCTCGGCACGGTGACGGGTATTATGCAAACCTTCAGTGCCCTCAATGGCGCGGGAGTCACTGCGAACCCAATGGCGGCGACGGCGGGTATTGGCGAGGCGCTTATCACGACGGCGGCGGGGCTAATTGCTTCCCTTATCCTCATTTTCCCCTATAATTGGCTCGATAGCCAGGTCGAAGAATGAGTCGGCGCGGAAAAGGTGCACGCTTGGAGATGACCTCCCTAATGGATGTCATGTTCCTTGTCCTAGTGTTCTTCATCTACTGCATCTTTGATATGACGATGCATCGCGGCGTTAAGGTTGATTTGCCGCGTGGCGTGGGGGCTGAGGAGCGCGGCGAAAAACTCGTCGTTACGATTCGGGCGGACGATACCTTGCAACTTAACGGAGTCGACACGGTTAAGGAAGAAGTCCTCGCTAAAGCGACCGAATTACAGAAGGAAGGCTCGCCTTTGCCTATCATCATTTCGGCGGATAGAAAAGCCTCTCTTGGCTGTGGACTTGAACTTCTTTCTGAACTCAAGAACGCGGGCGTGGAGAAGGTCTCCTTTCAAGTATCGGGTCAGGCACAGTGAAGTTTTACGCGGCACTTTCGGTTTCCGTCGGACTCCATGTGGTACTTGGGGTCGTCGGTGGAATCTGCCTAAACGAAACTGCCGCGCCCGACCAGTTAGTGCAACTCGATTTGTCGTCCGTAGAGCTCTCTTTTGCAGAAAAAGAGCAGGAATCTGCGCCTGTAGCCCCACCTGCCGTGGAAACTCCGCCTCCGCCCCCGCCTGAGAAGAAGGAAGAAGAGAAGGTAGAGGAAAAGAAAGAGGAAAAGGAAGAAGAGAAGAAGGAAGAGAAGGTAGTAGAAGAAAAGAAAGAAGAAGAAAAGCCTATTGAAGAACCGAAGCCCACTCCTCCACCTCCACCTCCTGCACCTGCTCCACAGCCCACGCCGCCCCCACCTGCCGCGCCAAGGCAAGCAGCAATTGATGCACCGCCGCGTCCGCGTAAGACAATTAAGCCAGATTATCCGCGCGGAGCCCGTGCTCGCGGCGAACAGGGCGAAGTGGAACTTGAAATTGAGGTGGGGGCGAACGGACGCGCCACTTCCGCGAAAGTCGTCCATTCGAGTGGCTATCCAGAATTGGATGGCGCGGCACTTGCGGCGGCGCGTGCGGCGAAGTTTGTGCCCGCTAAATCTGGACGCAAGTCGGTTGCGTCCACTGCGCGGCTGAAACTACACTTCCAATTGAAGTAAGTTAGAATCCGTTGAGATTCAGCTGGCTCGATACGCAGACCTTGCGTCCCTTGGGGAGGGTGCGGTCGGAAGTATCGTAGACGACGAACTTAAAGTTCACAAAACGCCGCGATAGCTCAGATTTTATATAATTAGAGACGCTCGCGACATTGCCTTTATCATCATCTGAGAAGCCAATGGCGATGGAACGATTCAGGCAATTGGTGCGTTGCAGTGTATGGAAGATGTGCTCCACGAAGTCACGGATAGCGAACTCTTTGGCAATTTCGTTATGGGAGCGCGTGGGGGCAACGGCGAGTTTCTCGCTGTAGATGGGGTCGTGAGCCATACGGTCGCAGAATTGGCTATTGGCGACGGGTGCATAGCGGCAGAGTCCGAGGTAGTAGTCGAGCTCCTGGGCATCCGTCCCAAACTTCTCCACCTTATCAAAGTGCTTACGGTAGCCGCGCAGGTTGGACATCATTTCCGCGCGTTCGGTTTCGGAGAGAGCATACTTAATAAAGACGCGAACCGCCTTTTCGATGGTCTCGGGGGCGTGCCCACGGGCAGTGACAATCGCGAAGATGCGCCCCTCGCGTAGCGTCTTCTTGAGGGTGTTATAACTCGGGCCTGGCCGCTCGCCGTGTTCGATGCGCTCGAGCGCGGCAATTGTGTCCTCAATAAAGTGATTGCGGTTGGGTTCGTCTTTGAAGTTGCGAAATGCCGCGTCCCAGCCGCCGTCTTGGGGTGAACGATAGTTGGCGGTGTCGGAACGAACGAGCGCGAAGGTGGAAGTGGAAATCTCAACAGGCTTCCATGCGCCGTCCGCTTCGCGGCGCTCCATATGGATGGTCGTCGGCATATGGAGGATGTTGTCGTCCCAATCGAAGATATAGAACTTGAAGTCACGGTCAACGATGGCATCGTTGACATAGGGGATGGAACTTGCGCTTGCCGCTTCCATTAAACGCATTCAGCTTCGAAGTCGAAGCCGTCCACGCCTGTAATGCGTAATTTCACGAAAGAACCGACTTCGGGAGCCTTCTTTTTGCTGTTCTTGGGGGCGACAATGTAAGTCACGCCATCCACATCGGGGGCTTGGCTTTGCAAACGCGCCACGCCATCCGCGACAACGAGTCCCTCGAAGGTCTTGCCGATGAGTTGTGCGGAACGCGTCTTCCACATTTCCTCAGCATCGGACATAATAATCTTCTCGCGGGTCTCGGCGACAGCGCGCGAGGGGCGTCCGTTCATAAATAGCGCCTTAGTTCCTTCCTCGGGGCTAAATGCGAAGGCTCCGAGGTGGTCAAACTGCATTTTCTTGAGTCCCGCACGCATCCGCTCGAAGCGTCCGGGTGTCTCGCCTGGGAATCCCGTCATTACAGTGGTACGCAAGGTGATACCTGGCACCGCCTCACGGAGCGCATTTGCTACTGCCCGCGAAGCCTCAACTGCCGCGCCACGGTTCATGCCTTCGAGAATATCGGGTTCGGTGTGTTGAATTGGGACATCTGCATATTTTACGGCGTGAGGTGAGGTATTCAGCCAATTGATGTATTCGTCGGTGATTTCGCTTGGGTAAGAATAGAGAACGCGCACCCAGAACTTGCCTGGCAAGCGGTCAATGCGCTTCAATAGCTCGACGAGGGTCGTCTTGGCGTTGCCCTTAAAGTCCACGCCATAAAGCATAGGGTCTTGGGCAACAATATTGAGTTCGCGGCACCCTGTCTCGAGAAGGGCTTTCGCCTCGCGCAAAATGGAGACAATCGGACGCGAACGATAATTGCCGCGAATGCCAGGAATGGCGCAATAAGAACAGCGGTGTGCACAACCCTCGGCAATCTTCAAGTAGGCGAAAGCCTTGCCTGTCAAGCGGAGGGCGGGCATCTTGGGCTCAATCCAGTCTTTGGGCACGCCCTGCCAAGCATCCACGCCCGGAAACTTCGCTTTCGCCTTGGGAAAGCGTTGCGGATAGCACCCCGTGACGATGACGGACTTGTAGTTCCCGTTCGCTTTAAGCTTAAGGGCGCGGGTAATTTCGGCTTCCGCCTCATCGCGGGCGGACTTAATAAATGCGCAGGTATTGACGATCGCGATATCTGCGCGGTTAGGGTCGTCAGAAAGCGTAAAGCCATCCTTGAGCAGGTTGCCCGCGCGGACTTCTAGGTCCGCGACATTCTTGGCGCACCCAAGAGAGATGAGTGCCAATGTACGACTCTTAATCGTCCGATTCTGTATTTTCTTCGTTGCCATTCTTTACGGATGCTCTTATCAATTTGTGGGCGGCTAATGTGACGCGAGGCGCGACCGCACGCTTTACGACTTGGTGCGACTGACTGGGATCGAACCAGCAACCTTCGGCTTCGGAGGCCAACGCTCTATCCAATTGA
>CAVLAC010000057.1:0-13471 GCA_963661055.1 bacterium
AGTCCCTTGTGCGTTTACCACGTGCCTAGGAGTATTGTACCCTCGCATAATTTTGAGCGACTTTTGGAGGTGTACAATTGATCAATTGGTCATTTGAACAATTGAACATTTGGTTAGAAATCTAACCCAATTGAATTCAATTGATCAATTGGTCAATTGTCAATTGTCGAATTGTTCAATTGTTCAATTGGACATCCAATTGGTTTTTTGATTTGTTGTGTTTGCTGGTTAGCGCGGTTGCTGATTCGGTGAGCACAGGAAAATGAAAGGAAAAAGAACAATGACAGTAGAAGAAGAAATATATGTATGCGACCCCGTGCAGGTTGCCGTGAGGCTCTTTCACGGAACTGAGGATAATCGCCGCCTTTGGGGGTGGTATTGTCGCACAATGGGTCGCGAACCGTTCCGCGAGATTCTGTATCAGAAGTATTGCGAGAACAAAGTGGACGGCGCACTGCGCAATCCTGCCGCAGCGTTTCAGGTGACGCTAAAGCGGGCGCTCATTAGAGCGAAAGGGGCTGTGCAGAAAGCCGTGACACAGGCGATAAAGGCAAACGCCGAGAAGAAGGCTATGCAAAGTGCCGCGCCAAGTGCCGCGCCGCAGGTTGCAACGCCAACCGAGCCACCACCGCCGCCTCCGCCGCCACCGCCACCACCGCCATCTGCCGCGATGTTGGACGGCTTGGCTGGTGGTGTGACGAAGTCATTTGCGCGGGGGGCTGGTCCGCGTAGTGCGGCGGAGCGTCAGCGGGAGTGGGAGCGCAACAAGGAGCTTCAGCTTCGCCAGCTCGCCGAGTATCGCAAAGCCAATGGCCTCTGATAAGTGTTGGGGGGTTGGGGGTAGGGCGGGGTTCTATTGAGGGGACAACGTGGTCATTTCTGACCACGCACCGGACCTCTTGGACGCACGAGGCGCGGCGGTCACGCGGGACGCGTGACCCTACCGTCTCACTCCGCTCAACACGAGTCCACCCCTCCCGCTCCTCACCTGCCGTCTCTCTTTGGTTTCACCCGATTCTTTCCCGCTATACGGCTGCTTTTTACGGGGCGCAAGGGACTGCGCCCCCTACCAGCCCTACAGCAGCGTAAGGTGGTAGGGCGGGAGATGCGCCGAAGAAGCTCTGCTTCGAAGGGTAGGTTGCCGAAGGCAACGGCGAAGCCGCCCGCAAGGGCCCGCGTCCCTTGCCCGCCGTGAGGAAGAGATTACAGGCGGCGAGGGTCGGGCGACACCCGCACGAGCCGCCCTCTACTTCTCTGCGAGCTCTGCGGCTCTGCGTGAGATATAAACGGGCGCACGAGGCGTGGGGAAGTGTGAATTTGGTGTTTTCTTAATGAAATGCGCCCCAAAATATGGTATAATAAGAAGCAAGATGAGAAAAGTATCTGTTGATAAAGGTGTAACATTGGGCGATGGACGGTTGACGTTCATCGCGGGACCGTGTGTCATTGAGTCACGCGCGATGGCGCTGGATCTTGCGCGGCGTTTGGCCGCGATTGCTCGTGAGCTGAAAGTGGGCTATATTTTCAAGGCGAGTTTTGATAAGGCGAACCGTACGAGTGTGGACTCGTTTCGTGGTCCTGGCATTGACAAAGGACTCGATATTCTCGCTGAAGTGCGTGAGAAGGTGGGTGTACCTGTTTTGACGGATGTCCATGAGCCTTGGCAATGTGCGCGGGTCGCGGCAGTTTGTGATGTCCTTCAGATTCCCGCCTTTTTGGCGCGGCAGACCGATCTCGTTGTTGCCGCAGGTGAGACGGGTGCGGTTGTCAATGTGAAGAAGGGACAATTCATGGCGCCTGAGGATATGGTGCAGGTGGTCCGTAAGATTGAATCGACGGGCAACAAGCGGATTGTCCTTTGCGAGCGCGGCAGTTCTTTTGGCTATCGCAATCTCGTCGCTGATATGCGGTCCTTGCCGATTATGCGCGAGCTTGGCTATCCTGTGGTGATGGATGCCACCCACGCGGTGCAGCGTCCGGGCGGACTCGGCACTGGCTCGGGCGGTGACGGCAAGTATGCGCCGCTTCTCGCTCGCGCGGCAGTTGCTGTAGGCGTGGATGGTGTCTTTATGGAGACCCACCTGAACCCGAAGGTTGCCAAGTCTGACGCGGCAAATGCCATTAAGTTTTCGGAAATTAAGAAGCTTTGGAAAACGCTTCTCGCCATTCATGAGGTTGTGCATTCAAAGTGAGAAAATTAACAGCCTTACTACTAGCGGTTCTTGGGAGCACCCTCGCGGTGCAAGCCTTTGATTCCGTCGCATGGCTCACGAAGGTGGAAATTTTTGAGCGCGAGGCGGAGCGGCTTCGTGCGGAGCAGGGGCGCATTAGCAAGCTCGTGAAAGACCCTGCTGAAAATGTGAGCGTTACCCTCGAGAAGCACGCGGACGGTTCGGTTAAGACGGTGCTGACGGCGAAACAAGCGCAATTCTTCCTTGATATTGGCTTTGTCTGGGGCAAGGATGTCGTGGTGACGGAATACAACCTCGACGGCTCGCAGCGCGGCTTTATCACGGCGCAGGATTGTTTCGTAGACCGTGAGACGAAGAGTGGCTGGGTTGAGGGGCGCATCCACGCCGTCTACGACAAGATGACGCTCGATGGCGAGCAGGTCTACTTCTCATTTGAAGAAGAGTATGTGCGCATTTTCAATGACGCGCAAATAACATCGTCCGGAATGAAGTTGAAAGAGGTGAAATTGTGATAGGAGCATTTGTATTTTGCCTATTTGCCGCTGTGGTTGAGCCCGAAAGTGCCGCGTCCGTTGAGACGAATGCGGCCGCCTCGGTTGAGTCGACTTTGGCAGAACTTGACGCGGAAGCACCCGCGACAAATGAGGTGGATGTCGTCGCCGTAGAGAAGAAGGGCGATAAGGAGCGCAAGGTAAAGATTACGTCCGTTAGGACGGACTACGACCGCCGCGAGGGCGTGATTATGTTCGACCGCAATGTCTTTGTGGACGACCCCGAGTACAAGCTTCACGCGGATCGCGTTTATGTGTTTCTTGATGGCACGAATGAGCTGAAGCGCATTGTGGCGATTGGTAATGTGGCGGTGACGAACGAGCTACGTTCGGGCACTTGCGCGAAGGCGACTTATTCGAAGGCGAGCTCCAAGCTCGTGATGTATTGGGATAGCGAAACGGGTACGCTCGCGCGGCTCGAGGATAATGGCAAGAAGCGCGGCGAACTTATGGGACGCAAAATCACCTTCTGGACCGATACCGAGCAGGTGGAAGTCGAGGGTTCACAAATCACAGTCGACGCGGACGGCCAGGACAGTGCTGGCGCGGCAAAGAAACTTTTTGGTAAATGATAGAGAATAACGACATAGTTAGTAAAGCCATGAGCGAGATGGCGGCGGAAAAGATGGCTGCCAAGGCGGCTCCCGACCTGGTCGCGGAGAAGCTCGTGAAGATCTATGGCGATCGCACGGTCGTTAATGGAATGGATGTCGCCTGTTCGTGCGGCGAAATCGTGGGCTTGCTCGGTCCGAATGGCGCGGGCAAGACGACGACCTTCTATATGGTCGTCGGGCTCGTGAAGCCTGATGGCGGGCGCGTCACTTTTCGCGGCGAAGATGTGACGCGTGACCCCGTCTATATTCGTGCTCGCAAGGGGCTCGGCTATTTGGCGCAGGAAGCGAGCATTTTCCGTAAGCTTTCGGTCTGGGATAATGTTATGGCGATTTTGGAGACGCTCCCGCTCGATAAGAAGGCGCGCAAGGCGCGTGCGGAAGAGCTTCTTTCGCCTTTCGATTTGATGAAAGTCGCTAAGCAACCCGCCTACACACTCTCGGGCGGCGAGCGGCGCAAACTTGAAATTGCGCGTGCCCTCGTGAGGAATCCCGCGATTCTTATGCTTGACGAACCTTTTGCGGGCGTCGACCCCCTGAGTGTCAATGAGATTCAGGAAATTGTGCGGCGGCTCGCTAAGCAAGGGCTTGGTATCATCATTACCGATCACAATGTGCGTGAGACGCTGAGTGTCGTCGACCGCGCGTATATGGTTTATAACGGGAGGCTCCTAAAAGAGGGCACGGCGAATGAACTCGTCAATGACGAGGAAGTCCGTACGCGCTATCTTGGCGAGGCTTTCCATATGTGAAACAACTAAAGAAGAAGGAGTCCAATCATGGCAATAGAAGTTACGATGAGACATAGCGACGTGCGTATCGAGTCGCTCAAGGAGTACGCCGAGGCGCGTATGGAAAAGCTTCAGAAGCGTTTCCCTAAGGTTACGTCAATCAGCATTGTGATTGATGTGGACGCGAAGAAGCGCATGTACATGTGCGAAGTGGTGGCGAATCGCTTGGGCGAGACGGCTGTTGGCGCGAAGGAGTTTTCCGAGAGCGGCAAGAGCGTGATTGACGCGGCGGCGGCGCGTGCGGAGCGTCAGCTCCTCAAGATGCGCGTCAAGGCGCGTAAGGGTAGCGTGCGCAAGCAGCGGGCGGCTTCCGTCAAGAATGTCTAATTACGGTTCGAGAGATGTCCGTTGACTCCATCCAGAGCGTGCCCGAAGGCGTAAAAGTAACGGCGCAGGATTTGCTTCACGCCGATCCTGACCGCCTGCGCCTGAGTGTCGTTGTGGGTGGGGATTGCGCGGGCATAACTATCGAAGAAACCGTGATGAATCGTCCTGGACTTGCCCTCACGGGCTTCTGGGAGGATTTTGCGCCGGGACGCGTTCAGCTCATTGGCAATGCGGAACGCGCGTATTTGGCGTCTTTACCGCCTGATACGCGTGCCGCGCGCTTTGGGGCTCTCTTTGACCACGGGGCACGCATTTGTGTCTTCACGAATGGTCATATGCCTGTTGAGGCGGAGGTCGCCCAAGCGCGGCAGAAGGGCGGCGTTATTTTGGCGACGCCTCATCTGACGCGGGACTTCGCGCGTGATGCCACTTTCGTTCTTGAGGAACTTGCCGCGCCGCGGCTTTCGCTCTATGGGACGATGGTTGAAGTGCGCGGACTTGGCGTTTTGATGGAAGGTGCGCCAGGGCTTGGCAAGAGCGAAACGGCGCTCGGGCTCATCAAACGCGGCTGTGCGCTTGTCGCGGATGACCTTACTTGCCTTCATAAGGATGTCGCGACTAATATGATTTTCGGTAGTGCGAGCGAGGCTACGGCGCGCTATATGGAAATTCGCGGCATTGGCATTATTCATGTGCCGAGTATGTTTGGTGTCGACGCTGTGAGAGGCGAGAAGCGGCTACATTTGGTGATTACTTTTAAGCATCTTGAGGAAATTCGCGAGGAAGTCGACCGCATTGGTCAGACTTGCCACACGCGCAATATCCTCGGTGTTGAGATCCCCAATGTAATCATTCCCGTTTCTGAGGGACGCGACCTCGTGAATCTAGTCGAGACGGCGGTACAGCAACAAAAGCTGATTGCGAGCGGCTATGATCCCGTCGAGAATCTCTCGCAACGGCTCAAGAATCGCGCCGAGAAGCGTGTCGCGGCAGTTGAATAGGAGTCTAATTTAAAAAGGAGTAGGAACCATGGCAGAAGAAGGAAAAATCGTACGGGAGTTTAAACTCCTTAATAAATACGGGATGCACGTGCGTCCAGCTGGACTTTTCGCGAAGACGGCGAGCCGTTATGACGCGGAAATTATGGTTGAGAAGGATGGTACGGTGGTTTCGGGCAAGTCGATTATGGCGCTTATGACGCTGGAGGCGACTTGTGGCTGTGTGTTAAAGGTCATCGCCTCGGGTCCGCAGGCGGAAGAAGCCTTGGATGAGCTCGGTGCTCTCATTGCCCGTAAGTTCGACATCCCGGATGAGCAATAACACCCAGCAGACTTTTGCCGGTATTGCGACCGCGCGTGGCTACGCGATAGGTCCTGTATTTATTTATCGTGATGCGGGCGAATTGCCCGTGCCTGAATATGTAATCGACGCGTCTAAGGTAGACGAAGAAATGACGCGCCTAACCCGTGCGCGAATGGAAGCGATGCGCGACTTGGAAGGGCTTATAGCCGTCCTAAAAGAGCGCACGGGCAAAGAAGATGTAAAAGTATTTGAGTGTCATCTCATGATTCTCGATGATGACACGATGTGCGGCGAAACCGAGGGCTACATTCGTAATGAGCACCTGAATGCCGAGGCGGCTGTGCGCAAAACGGCGAATCACGCCCGTGCCCAGTTCGCACGCATGAATGACCCCTACTTCCGCGAACGCGTCCGTGATTTGGACGATGTGGAACGCCGTTTGCAAGAGGCTCTCGCGGGATTCTCAAAGAATACAAAACTCGATTTAAAGAGTCCGTCCATCATTGTGGCGGACGACCTTACGCCGTCTGAAACCATCCAATTGCCGCGTGAGTTAGTGCTCGGCTTTGCCCTCAATAAGGGGTCTATGACGAGCCATGTCGCGCTTTTGGCGCGGTCATTGGCGATTCCTTCCGTCTGCGGACTTGGCGATATTACAGCGCGTGTAAAGCCAGGCGAAACCTTGCTTCTCGACGGAACTAATGGCGCGGTTACGCTGAGCCCGACCCCCGAGACCTGCGAGAAGTTTGAAGCCCTCATTGCGCGGCAAAAAGCTCTCGTACAAGAAACGGGCAAGAGCCGCCGCGCGGGGTGCCTAAAGGATGGCGAGGGAGTCGCGATTCAGGCGAACATCCAGCGCGGCGCGGACTTGAGTGCCCTCGCAAAGTTTGGTGCGCAGGGCGTGGGGCTTTACCGAAGCGAATATCTTTGGCTCGATCGTGAACGCGAACCTTCCGAAGAAGAGCAGTTTGAGGCGTATCGCACGGTTATTGCGCAAGTAAAGACGCTCTGCCCCGAGGCTTCCACGACCATACGGATGCTTGACATTGGCGGCGATAAGCTCGTGAAGGGCATTTCGGCGAAGGAGATGAATCCGTTCTTGGGCAATCGTTCCACGCGCTACTTGCTGGTGAATCCCGCTATGCATAAAACGCAGTTGCGGGCAGTTTTGCGGGCTTCGGCGTATGGTCCGACGAAGATTATGTACCCGATGATTTCCTGCCTCGAGGAAATGCAGGCGGTTTTGCGGGTCGTGGATTGCGTCAAGCGTGAACTTGATGATGAGAAAATTGCTTACGACCGCCATACACCCATTGGCGCAATGATTGAAGTACCAAGTGCCGCGCTGATTGCGGAAGATTTAGCCGCGATTTGCGACTTCTTCTCACTTGGCACGAATGACCTTATTCAATATACATTGGCGGCGGATCGCGGCAATGAATCGGTTGCCCACCTCTACCAACCCTTTAACCCCGCCGTCACAAAGCTCGTCACAATGACGATAAATGCCGCGCGCCAGAAGGGTATTCCCGTGAGTGTCTGCGGCGAAAGTGCGTCCGACCCTGTCGCGGGAATCTTCTGGGCGGCACTTGGAGTCCAAACGCTCTCGATGAGCGCGACTTATATTCCGCCTATCGCCTGTGCTCTCGCGCAATTGACTCAGGCGGACCTCGCGGAATATGCCCTCGTGCCCAGCACGCTTCACGCGGGGGCGACGGGGGCGGAAATTGCGGAAGCTTGCCATAGCTGGCTCGCCCGCAAGGTGCCCGATTTTGAGGATGTCCTTTTGTGATTACTATCCCTGAGGTTGTTATTGAGAATGTGACTTCCGTCTGCGGCGAGGTCACTGTTGATAATACTTCCGTCGTCGAAGCGCGGCAGATTGCGGCGACAGGGTTCCGTACGCGTGTGGTTGTTAAGGACGGCACTTCGCTTTTTGACTTGTGCTTGAGCGCGGCAAAGAATGTCGATACAGGGGATGTTGCGGGAGTTATTGTTGCGACATTCTCGAATGAGAATCGCTTCCCTTCTCTTGCGGTGCAACTCACGTCCGCGCTCGGACTTCCCGCCGAGACACCCGCTTTCGATTTGCAAATGGCGTGTAGCGCGTACCCCTATGCACTCTTCCTGGCGGGGCAAATGGCCGCTACTACGAAGCGTCGCATTCTCGTCGTGCACGGGGACATCCAATCGCGGCTTGTCGACAAAAGTGACGCGGCGACGAACTTCCTCTTTTCGGATGTGGCGACGGCGACAATCGTCAGGGCGAATCCAGCCGCCACCTCGCAATTTGCCGCGCTCTCCAAAGCCTCTGACGCTCTCACTTGTGCCGCGACGGGTTCGATTCGTATGGACGGCTTTAAGGTTTTCTCTTTTGTGGCGCAGGATGTCCTTGCTATGCTGAAGCAGTTTGCGCCGACGGACTATGATTTGTTCGTTCCGCACCAAGCCAATATGTATATGGTGCGACAGCTCGCGAAGGCACTCGGCGCGGAGAAGACGCTTATTTCAGATGGAGGTTTCGCGAACCCTGGCGGATGCTCGATTCCGCTTATGCTTGATAAGGAAATAGCGCAATTTGTAGGCAAAAGGGCACTTCTTGCGGGGTTTGGGGCGGGTCTCAGCGCTGCCGCGCTCACGGTGAGGCTCGAGAAAAAATAAGACTTCCTATTCCGTTTCGCGCGAGGATGTGATATAATATTAGGTATGTCTGAGAAGATAGCAGTTTATCCGGGGACGTTTGACCCCATGACGAAAGGTCATTTTGACCTCATCGTTCGTGCCGCGCGGCTATTTGACAAGATCATAGTTGCGGTCGCGGCAACGAGTACGAAGAAGTATGCGCTATTCCCTGCCGAAGAGCGTATGGAGATGATTCGGGAAGACGCAGCGGCGGCGGGACTCAAGAATGTGGAAGTGAAGAAGCTCGAGGGCTTGCTCGTCGATTTTTGCCGCGCGGAGAGTGCGCGTATTGTCCTGCGGGGCGTGCGTGCCTATAGTGACTTTGAATATGAATCGCAACTCGCCTTCACCAATCGCCGTCTTTCGGGTGAATTGGAGACACTCTTTTTGATGCCGAGTGCCCAGCTCGCCTATGTGACCGCCTCAACCGTGCGGGAGCTCGTGAGTTTTGGGGGCGATACGGCGCCTTTCGTGACACCCGCCGTGGAGCGTCGCCTTGAGGCTAAACGGCAGGAGCGCAAGGGGGCGCAGTCATGAAGTGCCGCGTGGCCCCGCATGTCGCCGAGTTGCCCAAAAGTGGAATTCGTAAGTTCTTTGACATAGTTGCTCAGTCAAAGGATGTGATTTCGCTTGGCGTGGGCGAGCCTGACTTCGATACGCCGTGGCATATTTCGCGCGCGGCAGTTACGTGCCTAGAAAATGGCGGCACGCACTATACCTCTAATCTCGGCACACCCGAGCTCCGTCAGGCGATTTCCCAGTATCTAGCGCGGCGGTTTGGCGCGAACTTCGATTGGCAGAAGGAAATTCTTGCCACGGTGGGTGTTTCGGAAGCGATTGACCTCGCCATCCGTGCTATTTGCTCGCCAGGCGATGAGGTTCTTTATCACGAGCCCTGCTTTGTGAGCTACGGGCCCACCATCCGTCTTGCCCACGGCGTGCCCGTAGCGGTCGAGACGCGGGCGGAAGATGCGTTCCGTCTGACGGTGGAAGCCCTCGAGAAGAAGGTGACGCCACGGACGAAGGCGTTGCTCCTCAACTTCCCCTGCAATCCGACGGGCGCGACGCTGACGCGTGAGGACTATTCCGCCATTCTCGCCTTTTGTGAGAAGCACGACATCATCCTTCTCGCGGACGAAGTTTACAGCGAGCTGAATTACGAGTTGAAGGAAGGGGAGAAGATTTGCTCGTTTACTTCCTTCCCTGAATATCGCGACAGGGTCATTTTGCTCAATGGCTTCTCGAAGTCATGGGCTATGACGGGCTATCGGCTCGGGTACGCGTGCGGTCCTGCGGATATTATTGACGCGATGATGAAGATTCACCAATATGGTATTATGTCCGCCCCGACCCTCGCGCAGGCGGCGGGCGTGGAAGCTATGAACTTTGGTGACGCGGATGTCGCGCATATGCGCGGCGAATATAAGAAACGCCGCGATTATCTCGTGCCGACGCTAAATGCGATGGGCTTGAAGACACTGAAGCCCAAAGGCGCGTTCTATCTCTTCCCTGATATTCGCTCGACGGGACTTACGAGCGATGAGTTCGCAATGAAGCTTCTAAAGGAGCATGGGGTCGCCTGTGTGCCGGGCGAGGCTTTCGGCGAATGTGGTCGCGGCTATGTGCGCCTAAGCTATGCGACGAGTATGGAAAAGCTCCATGTGGCAATGGCGCGAGTAGCCGAAATGCTCGAGAAATGAAAAAGATGCTTGCATTTTCACGCCACAATTGGTAAAATATTTGTATCAACAACCTACAACTAGAGAGGTGACATATCGCACAGTTCACTCGTGTAAACTTCAAGATTCGCGTACCGCAAGTTCGCGTGCTTGATACTAATGGCAATATGCTCGGCGTTATGCAAACGCGCGATGCACAGCACTTGGCCGATTCGCGCGGCCTCGACCTGGTCGAGATTACGCCGAACGCCGTGCCGCCCGTATGTAAAATAATGGACTACGGGAAGTTCAAATACGAAGAGTCCATCCGAGCGAAACAGGCGCGGAAGTCTCAGAAGGTTCAGAAGGTAAAGGAGATTAAGTTCCATCCGGGCACGGATACGAACGACTTCAATTACAAGCTGAACCAGATTCGCGGCTTCATCAAAGAAGGTTGCAAGGTCAAATTGACTCTGCAATATCGCGGTCGAGAGAATGCGCACCGTGAATTGGGCGAGGATGTGATTAACCGCGTCTTGGAAGAGCTGAAGAACGAGTGCTTCGTTGAACAGGCTCCGAAGACCCTCGGGCGCATTCTGGGCGCACTCATCGGGCCGCCGCGTAAGAACAACGCGGCGAAACCGCCGCGCCCGCCCGAACAGCGTAAGGATGGCGGAATCCACATTTCCGTCAACTAAGGCAACTATGAGCAAATTCCGTTTGAGGGGACATAAGAGGAGGAATCGCGAGAGGCGGGCGGACGAAGTACCGCTTCGCGCGTTCTTCCCCAATCTAATTACAGCGACTGCCGCGTGCGCGGGCATAACGGCCATCTCACTCGCGAGTGAGGGACGCTTTACTTCCGCGATTTATGCGCTGATTATCGCCTGTATTTGTGATGGTGTAGACGGACGCGTCGCGCGGCTTCTGCACGCGAGTTCCCGTATGGGCGTGGAACTCGATTCCCTCGCGGACTTTGTTAACTTTGGTGTCGCGCCCGCGATGTTCATGTACTTTTGGCTCACGGGCGGGCCCTTGCATACAGTCGCGGGTGAGGCGGTTGACCCACGGGTTATCCGTTTCGTCCTCGGCGCGTCACTCTTTTACGCGATGTGCGACTGTTTTCGGTTGGCGCGGTTTAATACGATGGTGGAGCAACCCACCGAGCCGTACTGGAAGCATTTCTTCACAGGCGTCCCCGCGCCAGGCGGATGCTGGATGGTGCTTACGCCGCCGATTCTTTCCATTGCCCTCGATGCCGAAACGAAGTACCCCGCCTTGCAAGGCTTCTTGCAAAGCCCCGTCTTCGGAATCTTTATGCTCCTTTTTATTGGCTCGCTGATGGCTTCGCGCTTGCCGACGATATCCCTTAAGGCGATTCATATTCATGGTAGAACCCAGACGAGGGTCTTTGTGACCTTGGCACTCCTCGTCATTGCGCTCTTGTTTGCGGACCATATGCTTGCCATTGGCATCGCAGGCATTCTCTACTTACTCACCGTGCCTGTCACAGGCTATATCTTCCTCAAACTCCGCGCCCGCAACAAATCCACCCCCACCCCTCCCGCGCCTGTTCCAATCAAATCCTGCAAACCCTGTTAGCCCTGTCTGAAAAACAAGCTACACGGCGGAAATATGATATAATAGGTAGTGTGAATTCGAGGAGATGATATGCAGATAACGAAGAGAGAGTTCTTGAAGAAGCTGGGGCTACTTGGCGCGGCGGGTGCCGCAGGGGTGCTCAAGGCGGACGAGTTTATCGCGACCAACAAGACCCTGCCGCCTGGTGCGGTGGGTGACCCTGCCAATGTATGGTTTGGGCAGCGTATTTTCCCGATTCCGCATACGATTGAGGATGTGCCGAGTTGCTATTTAAAGGACGGCAAGGTCATTATGCCCGAACGCGAAGTGCCGCGCTTTTATGAGACGGATGTCGTGGTTGTGGGCGGAGGTCCTGCTGGATTTGCTGCGGCAGTTGCGGCAGGCAGAGCGGGCGCGAAGGTGGCGCTCGTGGAGTCCGCAGGCTCTTTGGGCGGACTCTTCACGAATGGGATGGTGCTTATTGTGCTTGCGACAGGTGTGCGGCAAGAAAGTGGCGATTGGCAACTTGTCACACGCGGCATTTGCGAGGAGTTTATGCTGCGTGCTCGGGCGATGGGTGCGATTGCGTCCACTCAGGAAGACCCCAACAATAAGCGCCGCCATTGGCAACCGACGATTGACCCTGAGGGGGCGAAGTACTTGATGGATAGGATGTGCGAGGAGGCAAAAGTCGAGACATTCTTCCATGCGACAGGCATTGATGTCATTCAAGATGGCGACAAGGTGCTCGGGGTCGTCTTTCAATCGAAACAGGGCCCTCAAGCCATACTTGCGCGGCAGGTTGTGGACTGTACTGGCGATGGCGACATCTTCTTCGCGGCAGGTTGCGGATTCCGTCAGATTACTCACGGGATTGGTAGTGTAGCGCGGTATGGTAACATTGACCGCGTGAAAGCGAAGAGACCGCCCAAAAACGCGGCACTTGCGTATGACGGACTCGGCAAGCCCTGGCCCACGCGCAGTAATGAGGGCAATGGAACTGTTTGGTGGGGCGGTCGGCTCGGTCCGCAAGGTGACGGACTCAGTGTGCGCGATCTTTCGAAGGCGGAAGTCTTGCATCGCCGCTTTTGGTGGGAGCACGCGATGGAGATGCGCAAGACGAAAGGCTGGGAAGAAGTCTATGTCGCGAACATTTGCTCAATGATTGGACCTCGCGCCACGCGGCTTTTGGAAGCGGAACTCATTGTTGATCGTGCGGCAGAAGCGGCGCGGCAGAATGAGCGTGAGGTCGTCGGGTGGTGCGGCAATTGCGGCCCGCATAATGGTATGGCGGTCAGCTATCGTTCGCTTGTGCCGAAGAAAGGGGAGAATATTCTCGCGGCGGGGCGGTGTTTGGGGGCTCCCGATACCGTGGATACTTTCCGCCTGATTGCGCCGTGCTTTGTGACTGGACAGGCGGCGGGTGTCGCCGCGGCACTTTCAGCGCAAAAGGGCATTGCGCCGCGTACACTCGCCTACCCCGACCTTCGCCACGCCCTCGAATCCCAGAAGGTCTTTCTCGGGTAAGGCGGCGGCACCCGTGCCCGCCGTTCGTGCTTGTTGCTTTGGTTTGTGCCTGACAACATACGGCACGGCGGGCGGCAACCGTGCTAACCCACCCTGATGCGGGCGTCTTGCTTGTCCACGCCCCGCTCGACAATCAATAGATTGCCGTCGGGGGCGTGTCCTGCGCAATCCGCCGCCCCGTGTCCGCCCGTCTTACTCCGCTCAACACGAGCCCGCCCCTCCCGCTCCTCACTTGCCGCCTAGCTTCGG
>CAVLAC010000058.1:0-13333 GCA_963661055.1 bacterium
TTTGGGGCGGAAATATGGTATAATAATAGGAACTAATTTGGAGATTTATAACTATGCATCCGTATCGTACGCATACTTGTAACGAACTTCGCGCGGCAGATGCCGGGAAAACGGTCCGTCTCTCGGGCTGGATGTTCCGCTTGCGCGACCATGGCGGCATTCTCTTTGTGGATCTTCGCGACCACTATGGGCTCACACAGATTGTCGTCCATCCGTCGCGTCCGTTCTTCTCGCTCGTTGAGAAGGCGCACCTCGAGAGCGTGATTACAGTAACGGGCGAAGTGAAGCTTCGCACGCCCGACACCATCAATCCCGACTTGCCCACGGGCGAGATTGAGATTGAGGCGAATGAGCTTGTGATGGAAGGTGCCTCGGAAGTAACGCCCCTCTATGTGCCTGATGAAAAGGCGGACGAGAGTGAAGATGTGCGTCTTAAATATCGCTATCTCGACTTGCGCCGCGAGAAGCTTCATCAGAACATCATCCTGCGCTCGAAAGTGATACGCTTCTTGCGTGAGCAGATGTGGGCAAAGGGCTTCAACGAATTTCAGACTCCGATTTTGACCGCATCGTCTCCAGAGGGTGCGCGCGACTACTTGGTACCGAGCCGCATTCATCGTGGTATGTTCTATGCCTTGCCGCAAGCACCGCAGATGTTCAAGCAGCTTCTGATGGTCTCGGGCTTTGATAAGTACTTCCAGATCGCCCCGTGCTTCCGCGATGAAGCCGCGCGTGCGGATCGCTCGCCTGGCGAGTTCTATCAGCTCGATATTGAGATGAGCTACGCGACACAGGACGAAATCTTCGCCGTTGTCGAGGATGTCGTCTCGAAGACGTTCCGTGAATTCTCGAAGTGGAGTTGCAACGAAGCCCCCTGGCCGCGCATTAAGTATCGCGACGCAATGATGACTTACGGCTCAGATAAGCCCGATTTGCGCAATCCGCTTAAGTGGATTAATATGAGCGACTTCTTCGCGAAGGCCTCCTTCAAGGCATTTGCCGCGTGCGTCGCCAATGGCGGACTCGTCAAGGGCTTGCTCGTTAAGGGCATTGTCGGCGTTGAGACGCGCACCTGGTTTGATAAGCGCGAGGCGTTCGTCAAGGAAAATGGCGGCAAGGGTCTCGGGTACATCTCGTGGACCAAGGAAGGCGAACTCAAGGGACCCATCGCGAAGTTCCTCACCCCTGAGCAACTCGAGGAGATGAAGGCACTCGTCAAGATGGAACCTGGCGACGCACTCTTCTTTATGGCGGCGGATGTCGACGAATGCAACCGCCTCTCGGGACTCGTCCGTACGGATATTGCCAATCACATGACGAACAATATCTGTGAAAAGGAGTGCTACAAGTTCTGCTGGATTGTGGACTTCCCCTTCTTCGAGAAAGACCCCGAGACAGGCAAGATTATCTTCTCGCACAACCCCTTCTCAATGCCCCAAGGCGGACTCGACGCGTTGAACGGACCCGACCCCTTGGCGATTGAAGCCTACCAGTACGATGTCGTCTGCAACGGCATTGAGCTTTCCTCGGGCGCGATTCGTAACCACCGCATTGACATTATGGAAAAGGCCTTCGAAATCGCGGGCTATCCGAAGGAAGTGGTGCGCGAGAAGTTTGGTTGCCTCTACAATGCGTTCCAGTATGGTGCGCCGCCGCACGGTGGTATTGCGCCAGGCGTGGACCGTATGGTTATGCTTCTCACCGATACGCCAAACATCCGTGAGGTCATTGCGTTCCCGATGAACCAGAAGGCGCAAGACCTTATGATGAATGCGCCGAACTATGTAACCGAGCAGCAGTTGCGCGAACTCCACATCAAGATTCGCGGCACGGGCTCGGAGGTCGCTCCAACGGATCCCGCGTGAAATCCCTCAAGTTTACGCTAAAAGTATGGCCCGTAGTCACAGCCGTGACTATTGGGCTATGCTATTTAACGCAACTTGTCGCGAAACTCTTCGGAATTGACCTGCCCGACCAAGCCAACATTGCGTTCGTGAAGTCCTTGGCGGGATGGAATCTAAAGTTCCTTTTCGTCTGTGCACAGGTTATAATTCTTATGCCTGTAATAGAGGAGGTAGTGTTCCGTTGGCTCTTATGGCGTGCGCCGCGTCCTGGCAAGCTCCATCTCGCGGCGACCATTTCTGCCGCGCTCTTTTCTGCCGCGCACTATCTCGCCCAACCGTGGCCAGACGCGGCATTTCTCGCGCTCTTCTTCTTTGGGCTTGCCCAATGCTGGGTCTATGCGCGGACCAATCATCTATGGTGCGCGATGCTCAATCACGCGCTCTTTAACCTAACGAATCTCGTCCTTTTGTTCATCATTCCCGAATGAAAGTTTGTTTTGAGACCTTTGGCTGTCGCCTAAATCGTGCGGAAGCCCTGCAAACCGAGGCGGATTACCTCGGGCAGGGTTGGACCACGACTTCGGCTCACGCTGACGCGGATCTCATTGTCATTCGAGGCTGTAGCGTGACGGCGCGTGCCCAACACGAGTGCGAGCACCTGATTGAGCATATCCGCGCGAAATATCCCTTAAAGCGACTCATTGTAACAGGGTGTTTGCCAGGAGCGCAGAAAGTATTGCCTCCGAAAGATGGGGAAGAAGCCCTTCCGACCCGCACCGCCCGCGCCTATTTGAAGATTCAAGACGGATGCAATGGTTCTTGCACCTTCTGCATCGTCCCTCGTTTTCGCGGCAATAGCGTGAGCGTGCCCCTCGAGACGATTTGCGACCGCGCGCGGCGTTTTATGGACGCGGGCTATCACGAACTTGTGATTACGGGCTGTAATCTCACCCACTATGCGAGCAACGGCAAGCGGCTCGTCGATGTGCTCGCGGCACTTGCGGAACTTTGTGGCAACGATTGCCGCATTCGTCTTGGTTCCCTCGAACCTGTCCCTGCCGCGAAAGAAATTATCGCCTTAATGGCTGAAAATGCCGCGTTTTGTCACTTTTTGCACTTGCCTATCCAGTCCGCGTCCGATTTGGTGCTGAAAGCTATGCGACGGCCGTATTTATCTAAGGATGTAACGGAACTCCTAAAAGACGCGCTCCAGAAGATGCCAAATGTGGCACTCGGCTGTGACTTGATGTCGGGCTTCCCGGGTGAGACGGACTACGATCAGCTACGGACCGAATCCTTCCTCGCGGCATATCCGTTCTCGAAGGTGCACATATTCCCTTACTCGGAGCGTCCCAGCACCCCTGCCGCGAACTTCGAGGGGGTAATCCCGCACGCGATTCGGCACGCCCGCGCCCATCGCCTAGCCGAAATCTCTAAGACGACGCGGCACAAATATGCGCAGAAGTTCCTCGGCAAGGATGTTTCTTTCATCGTTGAGAGTTCCGCGCAAGCCTCGGGCTGGTCGGGCGAATATCTCTGGTGCCGCGTGGAGGGCGGGAACAAGAAAGCGGTGCGCAAACAACTTCTCACAATGCGGGTAACGAAAGTGGAGAACGATGTCCTTCTGGGGGTGGCGTGCTAATGGCGGGTGAAATTCATAAGACGAAAGGCATTTGCCTACGCATTCAGCCGTGGTCACGCACGAGCCACATCGTCCATTGGCTCACGCCCGACGGCCCCCTCACCACCGTCGTCAAAGGCGCGGTGCGTCCGAAGAGTGCGTTCCTCGGGCAATATGACCTCAATTATACTTGCGAAGTGCTCTATTATGTGCGCGGCAAGAACGGACTCCACGCGCTGAGGGAGTGTTCTCCACTTAAATTGCGCGAAAACTTGCGCGGCGATTACCGCAAACTCACTCTCGCGGGGCACTTTAGGGAACTCGCCCTACAATTTACGCCGACGGGCGATGAGGCGGGCGAATGGTACGCGGCACTTGAGTGTGCACTTGACGCGCTCGGGCTCATCTCGGGCTCCGCCGCCCTTCTCGGACTCCTCCTCGCATTTGAACTTAAGGCGCTTAAGCTCGCGGGACTGCATCCGCTTTTGGAAGCAGAGCAAGGCGCATTCTTCTTGAGGGGCGCGCGGCAGATTCCTGTACCGAGGTCGGTCGTCCAGTGCCTGCGGAATCCGCGCGGCGAAACGAATCGCGAGACACTCCTCAATGCCGCGCGCGCCATTGGTGTCTTTTACATGTTTCACTTGGATACCCGCCCCGAAACGCGGCGGAGCGTCCTTAAACTAATTTCAACCTGATGAATAAGGAGAAAGAAAATGAGTAAACTACATATCGCAACAACTGCGCTCGTAGCCGCAACGATGATTGCTGGCTGCAGTGACAAGAATGCACCCGAGGCGACAAGTGCCGCGAAGGAGGGGACTCCCGCCACAGCCGCCGTTAAGCCTGCGGACCCCAATGAGATTCTGCTCGTCGTTGGCGAAAAGAAGCTTACACGCGGGGAATTGGATAAGAAGCTCGAGATGATTATGACGGCGCAGGGCGATCGCCTTTCTACGAATGACATCCCCTTCTTCAAGGCGCAGGTCGGTAGCCAAATCGCGCGTGAATTCCTCGTCATCAATACGCTCACTCAGAAAGCGAAGGCTCTCGGCTACACGATTACGGATGCCGATGTCAAAGAGCGTGAGGCGGAGTTCCTCAAGGCGGTTCAGGGACAGCCCAACGCCCCCACTTCGCTCGAAGATGCCGCCGCGCGTTCGCCTTTCGGCAAGGACTACGCGATGGCTGAAATCCGCAATGGCGTCCTCATCGACAAGATGATTAAGGCGGAAGTCATTGATAAGCTCGGTACGGACTTCGCGAAGGAAGCGCGTGAGAAAGTGGCGGAAATCGAGAGCAACAACCTCGCTGTCGCCTCCTCGCCGCTCATTAACGAAGCCAAGGAAAAGCTCCTCAAGATGAAAGCCGAGATTGAGGCGGCACCTGATAAGGCGGCTAAGTTCGCGGAACTCGCGAAAGCCAACTCGGACTGCCCTTCTAAAGAAAAAGGCGGCGATTTGGGCGAATTCGCTGAAGGTATGATGGTCAAGGAGTTCGAGAAAGCCGCGTTCGCGCTTGAGCCTGGCAAGATTTCCGACCCCGTCAAGACCGAATATGGCTACCACCTCATTATGCTTCAGGAAAAGACGCCTGCCGTTGCCGCGACGGACACCACCCCCGCTGTGCCTGCAAAGGCTAAAGCGAGCCACATCCTCATCAAGACCCCGTCGGTGCGTCCTGTCCCGAAGGTTGAGGAAGTTGAGCAGATTCTGAAGAATATGGCGAGCCGCGAGAAGGTTCAGGAATTCATTGCGAAGGCGATCAAGGAATCGGGCGCTTTCGCTTCGGAAGAATTCAAGTCCCTTCTTCCTCAGGAAGAGCCCGCTGAAAAAACAGCAACAGAACCTGTTGAAAATCAGCCCGCAAAATGATATAATATTTGCTCACATCTTGAAAGGATAATTTGAAATGAGCCAGCATGCATCTCTTAAGGGTCACGGCAAGATTGCTTCGAAGCGCAATGTTCTTAAGCGCTTCGAGCGCGTTAACCTTCTCCAGAAGCGTGGAGAGTGGAAGGACGGCAGCCGTGGTCTTGGTCTGAAGAAGACGAAGCCCGAGGCTTAATCGGTTTCACTAAGACTAAAAGAAAGGGCGCGGTAGAAATGCCGCGCTCCTTCTTTTGCCTTTTTTGTAGGCTTTTCTTTGATTCTTCTCGCTTAGGCGAGTTTCGCCAATTTCGCCGCGAGCCCAATGTAAGTCGCGGGAGTGAGCTTCAAAAGGCGCTTCTTATCTTCTTCAGGAAGCGGAAGCCCCTTCACGAAGTCCTGCATAATTTCCGCCGTCACACGCCGTCCGCGCGTCAATTCCTTCAGGCGCTCGTAGGGATGATCCATTCCCACCTTGCGCATCACGGTTTGGATGGGTTCGGCGAGGACTTCCCAATTGTGGTCGAGGTCATCCGCCAACTTTTCCGCATTAAGCTCAAGTTTGCCGAGCCCCTTAATCGTGGAACGCACGGCAATAAGCGTATAACCAAAGCCGACACCCATATTGCGGAGCGTCGTAGAGTCCGTCAAATCGCGTTGCATTCGTGAGATAGGGAGTTTCCGCGCCATAAAGCCGAGGATGGCATTGGCGAGTCCGAGGTTGCCTTCCGAATTCTCAAAGTCAATGGGGTTCACTTTATGAGGCATTGTGGAAGAGCCAATCTCGCCCTTAATCGTGCGCTGTTTGAAGTAGCCCATCGAGACATACATCCAAACATCGCGGTCAAAGTCGAGAAGGACGCTATTCCAACGTTGAATCGCGTCAAAAAGTTCCGCGATACCATCGTGGCTCTCGATTTGGGTGGTGAGGCGATTTTGGCGGAGCCCGAGCTTCTCAATAACGCCGCGTGCGAGCTTCTCCCAATTGACGGTGGGATACGCCGAGAGATGTGCGTTAAAATTGCCGACTGCGCCATTCATCTTAGCGGGCATCACGAGACGATCAATTTCCGCCGCCTGCCGCTTAAGCCGCGCGGCAACAACCGCGAACTCCTTGCCGACGGTTGTCGGGGAAGCGGGCTGTCCGTGGGTGTGGGCGAGCATAGGAACTGCCGCGTAAGCCTTGGCATCTGCCGCGATAAGCCGCGTCACTTCGTCCATCGCCGCCCTGAGAACCGCCTTGCCATCGCGCAACATTAAGGCGTGGGACATATTGTTGATGTCCTCACTTGTGCAAGCAAAATGGATGAACTCCGAACGCGACTTGAGGCTCGTCTTCGCCACCTTCTCCTTAAGGAAGTACTCGACCGCCTTCACATCGTGGTTGGTGGTGCGCTCAATTTCCTTAATCCGCCGCGCTTCGGCGACGGAGAAGTCCGTAGCAATCGCCCGTAGCGTCTTGCGCTCCGTCGCTGTGAGGGCTTTGCATTCGCGAATCTCCTTCGCATCGCAGAGCGCCTCCAGCCACGCGCATTCCACAAGAACGCGGCGCTTTATAAGCCCGAATTCGGAGAAAACGTCCGTTAACTCCGCGCATTTATTTGCATAGCGCCCGTCGAGGGGCGAGACTGCCGTCAATGTATCAAGTTCCATATTTGATATTATACCATTTTCGTGCGCCGTAGGCAAAGCCAAATGGCAAGAATTACACAAATAGGTGAAACCATAACTGCGCTCACCGCCATAAGCCAACCTGGCACATTAAACCACCTGAGGACAAAAAGCGTCAAAAATAAGGCACAGGTATAAGCAATTTGCCCCGCCATAACCGCGCGCGGCTTATGATGAATCGCGGCAACGCCCTCAAGGCGTCCGCGCAAAGCCTGAACAACCGCGATGAAGGAATAGATGCCAATCGCGAGGCGGGCGGTATCGAGAATGTGGGCAGGCACATTCTGGTACGAGCCAAAGTACCACTTGCTGACGAGCGGCGTCGCGAAGACGGCGAGGATGAGCCCCAAGATAAGCCCCGCGAAGATGGAATAGACAAGAAGCCGCTTATCGCCCTCATATTCGGGAGGGAACTCAATTGCCACCGCCTGCATACGAAGCGCGGCATAGGCGACAGGATTCGCCACCCCGATGGTCACATAGTGAATCGCGAGCATATCTGCCGCGTTCGGGACACGGCTAATGAATGTCGCAATGATGATGGGGGACATCATCAAGAGGAGCCCGCCAAATGAGAGCGGCAACGTAAAGCGGAACTGCGCGAGCACCGAATTCTTCATCTTGGCGACGGTGCGCTCCTCGAGAACCTCCTGCGTATAGGGCCGCGCATAGTACCACGTAAGCGCGAGTTCCACGAGACATCCGAGCGTGAGGGCAAAAAGCCCAGGGCCCGCACCCGTCCAGCCGAAGCGTGGGAAAAGTGCCGCGGCGAGAAGCGTGACCACAATTCGGGCGAAAGTCGCGATATTCGCCTTGCCGCTTTGCAGGTTATTAAAAAGGATGACGAGCGGTACATTACGGAGGAAGAAGCCTCCGTTCATTATCACGCCCCAGACAAGCGTATCACGGGCAATGCGGGCGAGATGAGGCGGCAAAGAAAACGCCCCCTCAAAAACCCATCTATCAAAAGGCGGCAGCGCGGGAATACACTGAATGATGAGAAGCGAAATCATCATTGCTGTATTGAGCCGCTTATAATTGAGGAAGCCCTTTCGATTAATGGCAAAGACCATCCCCGTCATCATAAGTCCGCCACCAAACGCGCCTATCATGAACATAATCATCTGCCCTTGGGCAAAGGCGGCTAATTCATAAACGCCGTAAAGTCCGTGGGTGACGATGCCCGCCACGAGCGGATAGGTCAGCTCTTGCGAAAAAGCCTGTAAGAGTAGCGGAATATAGAATCGCGTGACGCGACCTATGCCGAAAGTGGGACGCTGGAGCATATTACTTCGCGAGTTCCAGCACCATCGCTATTTCAGGGCAGGTATAGGGGTCGGAATGCTTCGTGCAGTTTATACAGCCCGTGTAAAGCTTATGCAAAATCTTCGTCTTCGGGATTTCGTGGAAGCCGAGTGCCCCAAAGAAGGCGGGGGCGAAAGTCAGAACCACGACTTCGTGAGTGCCCGTCGGCTTAATTTGGTCTACGGTCGCCGCGATAAGTGCACGCCCCACGCCACGCCGCCGATAGGGAGCGCGCACGGCGACGGACTGTATCTCAACCGTAGCCGCCTCGGGTGCACCAAGTTCAGGGTGAATCGAATACGCGGCACAGCCGAGAAGCGTCCCCGAGGAGTCAGCCACAAGAAAGCGGTCGATATTCTCGACAATATTCCCCAAAGAGCGCGGCACTAGCAAGTCATCGTGAAGATGAATGAGGGCGAATATCTTTTCAGCATCCGCCAAGCGCGCCTTACGGACTATGAATTGCGTTTCTTGCATCATTTGAACTCGAGTTCCGTTTTCGCCTTGTTGAGCTTTACGCGAACCACTTTCTTCTTGAGTCCGCCCAAAACCTTCTCAGCGAGCGGATCTTCTATGTAAGTCTGCACCACGCGGCGCAAAGGACGCGCCCCGAGGGACGGGTCATTGCCCTTCTCAACGAGGAACTCATCAACGCCCTCATCCAGCACAAGCTTAAGCCCCATCTTGTGAAGCCGCTCTTCGAACTTGGTGACTTCCAACATCAAAATGCGCGTCAAATCTTCTTTTTCAAGCCGCCTAAAGACGACAATGTCATCAAAGCGGTTCAGGAGCTCAGGACGGAATGTCCGCCGCGCTTCCGTCATCAGCTTATCTTTAAGGCGGTCATAGCTCGTTTCGCTCGTCTCTGTAGCAAAGCCGAGTCCGCGTCCGCTCGAGGCAAAGTCAAAGCCCAAGTTCGCCGTGCAAATGACAATCGTATTGCGGAAGTCTATGACGCGCCCTTGCCCATCCGTGAGGCGTCCGTCATCAAGAATCTGCAAAAGCATATTCATAACATCGCCATTAGCCTTCTCGAATTCGTCGAAAAGAACGACGGAATAGGGGCGGCGACGGACGCGTTCCGTGAGCTGCCCGCCCTCATCATAGCCGACATAGCCGGGCGGCGCACCAACGAGGCGCGAAGAAGAATATTTCTCCTGAAATTCGCTCATATCGAAGGTAATGAGTGCTTTCGCGTCCCCATACACCTTCTCAGCAAGCATTTTCGCGAGGTAAGTCTTGCCTACGCCTGTCGGACCCAAGAAAAGGAAGCTGCCAATCGGACGCTTCGGGTCCGCCAAGAACGCGCGGCTCCTACGCAAGGCTTTCGCGACCGCCTGCACGGCGAGAGGTTGCCCAATAACGACCTCGCCAAGCGTCTTTTCCATCCCAAGAAGCTTTTCTGCCGTCGCGTCGGACATCTTTTCGACTGGCACGCCACTCATTGAGGAGACGGTCTCGGCGACATCCGCGAGAGACACCTTAATTATCTTTTCTTTATTCGTCTCGCGCCACTTTTTAAGTGCCGCGTCAAGAGCAATGCCCGCCGCTTGCACTCTCATGCGGCACTCCGCCGCTTTATCAAAGTCACCCGCAGCGACCGCCTCATCTTTCAGTGTACGCCAATGAACCACATTCTCTTGCAGGTCATGAAGCCAGTCCGGACGCGAACTCGACTTCATCCGTAGCCGCGCACCCGTCTCATCCATCGCGTCAATCGCCTTATCGGGCAACTGCCGCGAAGGCAAATACCGCGCCGTTAGCTCGACACACGCGCGAAGCACCGTCTCGGGATATTTCACCCCGTGATACTCCTCATACTTCGGCGCGAGCCCTTCCAAAATGGCGACCGCGTCACTTATAGAAGGCTCATCGACTTGCACGGATTGGAATCGCCGCTCAAGTGCCGCGTCCTTCTCAATGGACTTATGATATTCCTTAAGCGTTGTCGCGCCCACGCACTGCAATTCGCCGCGTGCAAGGGCGGGTTTAAGGATATTTGCCGCGTCCATCGCGCCTTCGGCACCGCCCGCACCGACGAGGGTATGGATTTCGTCTAAAAAGAGGATGATATTCCCCGCGCGGCGCGTCTCATCAACAATGCGCTTGAGGCGCTCCTCAAACTGTCCGCGATACTGGGTGCCCGCGACAACACGCGCCATATCGACGGCGACGACGCGCTTGGACTGTAGCCGCTCAGGGACATCGCCGCGCAAAATCGCTTGCGCGAGCCCTTCCACGACTGCCGTCTTACCGACACCCGCCTCACCAATGAGAACCGCGTTATTCTTTGTGCGCCGCCCCAGAATCTGGACGACGCGCTTAAGCTCTTTCTCGCGTCCAATGACGGGGTCAAGCTTGCCTTGCCGCGCGAGATCCGTCAAATCGCGTCCGAATGCATTTACCGTCGGCGTTTTCTGTGCCTTGCCATTTTCGCCGCGTGTCGTCCCAAGGATTTCCGCGACCTTAGGGATGGCGGGGACATCGTCATCGTCCTCTTGGGCGTTCCCTTTTGCCATACCTGCCGCGAGGAACTTGTCGAGCGTGACCCCCGCATTAAAGAGGAGCTGTGCCGCGATATTATCGCCTTCACGCAACATAGCGCTAACTAGGCACACCGTCCCAACTTCATTGTCCTTACCCGCCTCAAGTTCCGCCATCTCAAAGATCTTCTTGAGCCGTGTAGAAATAGGGAGTTCGCCTACTTGAAGAACGGAACTCGAGCCGCTCGTAAGCGTCGACTTTAGGGTCTCTAATAAATCTTGTGGTGCAAAGCCGAGTGTCTTTAGATTCTTACACGCCTGACAATCAGGATTATTCAAGATGCCGAGAAAAACATGCTCCGCCCCAATGTGGTCGTGCCCCAACTGCCGCGCCCAATTTTGCGCCGCCGCCACCGCACGCATCGCATTTTCCGTCAACTTCATTGCAAATACTCCTTCCCTACGATACTCAGTTCCACATTTTTAAACAATTCATTAACCGTATCCGCGCGATTAGCATCCTCACGATTGAGTTCCTCTGGCAGCAGCCTGAGAGTATCATCATCCAAAAGGTCAATACGCTCCATAAGTTCCGTAATCTTTACGGGGGATATACAGTCGGTTAGTCCCTTGATTGCGGCGACGCGCAAGGGTGAAAGCAAATCAAATAATTCACCGCGCCCGAGGAGGCGGCAGTTTTTTAGAATGGCGAGTGCCCGACAGACCGTATCCATAAAAATACGCGGCGATTCTTTAAGGATGTTGTAGCGCGCCCGCTCTTCACGATCGCAGACATCCTTAACAATACCCGCCACATCCTTGGTCTTATTCGTATACCGCACTTCATAGACATGCCCCGCCGCGTCAAAGTTATCTATCTCATAAGGGACAAGATTCACGCCATGATCCGCGCATGCAGCTATGACATTCTCAAGTTCGAGTGTCTGGAAGAGTCCTTCCAGTTGAAGGCTATCCTTAACTATGAACTCGCCAGGCATATCCTCGACAGAGAAATGCCGCCCTTCTTGGTGCGCCGTGCTATTAAAAGCCCCCCTTGGCGAGAGTTCGCGCGGCACTTTCGCGAGTGCCTGCTCGAGAGGCACGCCCTTCTTGATAGAATCACCAATATGATCAAAGAGCGCATCAACCGCCGACATCAATCGCGTGGCAACCTCGTCCATCGCGGGATCTTGCTCGCCATTAGGTGTGATGTTGGACATCGTCAGCCGAATACCGTTGAGCGATTTTAAATCCTCGTCGCCCCCCTCATTTTCCACACCCTTCGCCTTTGCTTTCGCGGCACATTTCTTGCAGACATAAAGCTCTTCCTCCTTACCATCTTTCTCTAGGGTAAGGGCGGTTTCGGCCTTGTTCTTATGGCACAATTCGCACTTCATGACTCTTTAATCTAAACACCTCATTCCCACTCGATGGTGGCTGGGGGCTTGGACGAAATATCGTAGACGACACGATTAATGCCGCGCACTTCGTTGATAATGCGATTGGACATCGTCGCAAGCGTCTCGTACGGGAGGTGCGTCCAGTCCGCCGTCATCGCGTCAATGGAGTTAACGGAACGAATGGCGCAGGTATATTCATAAGTGCGCTGGTCGCCCATTACGCCCACGGACTTCACGGGCAACAGCACCGCGAAAGTTTGCCAAATGGTTTTATAATCGGGCAACTTCTTCACTTCTTCCTGCACGCGCAAATCGGCTTGCTGAAGGAGCTTAACCTTCTCTTCCGTCACCTCACCCAAAATGCGCACGCCAAGTCCTGGTCCAGGGAATGGCTGGCGGTCGAGAAGTTCGCTATCCATCCCAAGGACGCGCCCGACGGCACGCACTTCGTCCTTAAAGAGGTCACGCAGGGGCTCGACGAGCTCGAACTTGAGGTCTGGAGGCAACCCGCCCACATTGTGGTGGCTCTTGATGGTTTGGGAGGGTCCCTTCAACGCGTGGGAGCTCTCAATGACATCCGGATAAATCGTGCCTTGCCCAAGGAACTTGCAATTCTTGTACTTGCGCGCACAGTCCGCGAAGACATTGATGAATTCGCGTCCGATAATCTTGCGCTTCTGCTCAGGGTCGCTCACGCCCTTGAGCGCGGCATAAAAGTGCTGTGCCGCGTGGGCGACATAGAGGTCGAGCCCGAGCTTAGCGTGAAACATCTCCTCGACCTGCTTATCTTCATTGTAACGGAGAAGTCCGTTATCAACAAAAATGCAGTGGAGGCGCGGACCAATCGCACGGTGGAGGAGCACAGCGACGACGGAAGAATCGACACCGCCCGAAAGCCCAAGGACGACTTCCTCATCGCCCACCTGCTTCTTAATCTTCTCCACGGTCTCATCAATCCAGCTCGAGAGTTTCCAGTCCGCCTTGCAATTGCAGACCTTGAAAAGGAAGTTGCCAAGAATCTCGTTGCCAAATTGAGTATGGACAACTTCTGGATGAAACTGAATCGCGTAGAAGCGTCGTTTCTCATCGCGAATGGCGGCGTACGGACAGTTCGCGCTCGTCGCCGAAACCTGAAAGCCCTCAG
>CAVLAC010000059.1:0-13198 GCA_963661055.1 bacterium
TTATGCACGCAAAGGAATCTGAGCGGTTCCCAGCAAGAAAGCTCTTTTCATCCATGCCGATAAACGATATCTCTTCTGCCGCGCGACATATTAGACCGCGTTCGACGGCGCGCCTTTTTATGTCGAGGACTTGATGCCAGTCTAGCCGCAGGATACGCTGTGCATCCGACAAACTTTTTGTGCTCTTGAGTACCTCGATGGCAAAGACTTCAAATAGGAGTGTGAAGCGCGCATTCTTTTCCGCCCAAGGAATGTCTATGACTTTTACGCCATGCTCTGCACAACAGCACCGCCGCGGTTTAGCATGAATAAGAGTTTGAAACTGCATGGTGTCAAGATGCCTCCAAACACGCTCTTTTTGACAATCATACATAGGCGACAGTGTTCCGCATTCTGGGCAAGGCGCACATTTCTCAGCATAATCGAGATATATATCGAGCTTTGATGCGGCGACATCAAGCCGCACATCAACGACCTTCCATTCCTCCCCGAGATCGAGGAGCTTGCTATAATGTGTATTTAAATCCATACCCTATATTATCTCATTTTTAGCGCCTTTTGCCAATAGTGTAGGGGGCATTTCCACTAAAAAGCCCGAAGAGCCGAATTTTTGTATTTTGTGGTGGACAAGTGGCACCGATAATTGGTATAATATTACGCGAAATAAGTCATAACAGTGATTTAAGAAGGTTATAAGCCAATGAAAGAAGTAAACGGAGAGCTCCTTGCGAAAGGACTGAAGGTGGCGATTGTCGTCAGCCGCTTTAATAGCTTTTTGACTGAACAGCTCGTGAAGGGCGCGGAAGATGCGTTCACACGGCTTGGTGGTAAGTCGGACGATTTGCTGCTGGTGCGCGTGCCGGGTGCGTATGAACTGCCGCTCGTTGCGCAGACTATCGCGGCGAAGAAGGGCGTGGATGCTATTGTGTGCCTCGGTGCGGTTGTGCAGGGTGCGACGAGTCATGCGCTTCTCATTAATGAGACGACGGCGCGGGCATTTAATCAGATTTCGCTTGATACGGGAGTCCCCGTTCTCGATGGCGTTGTCAGTGCTGAGAACCTTGAGCAGGCTGTTGAGCGTTGCGGCACGAAGCAGGGCAACAAGGGTTTTGCCGCGATGCAGAGCGCGATTGAGATGGCGCGCGTTATGAAGGCTCTCTAATTCAATTTCACAAACCAACCTAAGAAAGAACTAACATGAAAGAAGTAAAGAAAGTTGCATTCCTCACGGCGGGTGGTCTCGCACCGTGCTTGAGTTCCTCAATCGGCTACTTGATTGACGAATACACGAAGAAGGCTCCCAATGTCCAGATGATTGGTTATGTTAATGGCTATATGGGCCTTCTTAAGGGCGACTCGATTCCTGTGACGGACGAGGTCCGTAAGGACGCGCTCATCCTCGTGGCGCACGGTGGCTCGCCGATTGGCAATAGCCGCGTGAAGCTCACGAATGTTAAGGACTGCGTGAAGCGTGGGCTCGTCAAGCCGGGTGAAGACCCTCTTAAGGTCGCGGCAGATCAGCTCGTGAAGGACGGCGTCGATGTGCTCCATACGATTGGTGGCGATGACACGAATACGACGGCGGCAGATTTGGCGGCGTATCTCGCGAAGCACAACTACCCGCTGATTGTTGTCGGTCTCCCGAAGACGATTGATAACGATGTCTACCCGATTCGCCAATCCCTCGGCGCGTGGACTGCGGCGGAAGAGAGCGCGAAGTTCTTCCTTAATGTTGTAAAAGAGAACAGTGCGAACCCGCGCTCACTCATCGTTCACGAAGTTATGGGTCGTAACTGCGGTTGGCTCACCTACAAGACGGCGCAGTACTACCACGAAAAGATCCAGTCGCTGAAGTTCGTGCCGGGCTTCATGCTTACGAAGGAGCGTCAGGATGTGCACGCGGTGTATGTTCCTGAGTGCCGCATCGACTTCCGTGAAGAAGCTTCGCGTCTTATGACGGTGATGGATAAGTATGACTGCGTGAATGTCTTCGTGTCGGAAGGCGCAGGCGTCAAGGATATCATCCGTGAAATGCAGTATCGCGGCGAAGAAGTGCCCGTGGACGCTTTTGGGCATCCGCGTCTTGATAAGGTCAATGTCGGTCAGTATGTCGGCAAGCGCCTTGGCGAACTTCTGCACGCTGAAAAGGTGCAGGTCTTCAAGTCGGGCTACTATGCGCGTTCTGCCGCGCCGAACCGCAAGGATCGTATGCTCATCCACAAGTGCTGCCAAGTCGCGGTTCAGAGTGCCCTTCAGGGTATTTCGGGCGTGGTGGGTCCTGACGAAAATAAGGACGGGCTCATCCGTGCGTGCGAGTTTGAGCGCATCAAGGGCGGCAAGCCGTTCAATGTGCGTAAGGGCTCGTTCCGTAAGCTCCTCACGGAAATTGGTCAGCCGTTCCCGCGCAAGAAGCGCACGCCGAAGCCGAAACAACAAGCGTAATTAAGAAGGACGCTAGAAGTCATGACCGGCATTGAGCGGTTGCATGAAATAATGACCCGTCTTCGGAATCCGAAGACGGGTTGTCCTTGGGATAGAGAGCAGACGCTTGAGTCGCTCAAGCCGTGCGTCCTTGAGGAGTGCTACGAACTCCTCGCCGCGATGGACCATCCCGAGGATAAGGCGAATCACATCGAGGAACTCGGCGATGTGCTTTTGCAAGTGATGTTCCAGTCCGTCATGGCGGAACAACAGGGCACTTTCACCTTCGATGATGTCGCCAACGCCATCGCCGACAAACTCGTCCGTCGCCATCCGCATGTGTTTGGCAATGTGGACGCGAAGGATTCGGCGACCGTATTGCGTAATTGGGAGCAGATTAAGCAGTCCGAACACCGCAAAGAAGCGCGGCACTCGGCACTGGACGGTGTGCCCGCGACATTACCCAGCCTTCTCAAAGCGCAACGCACCCAAGAGAAGGCGGCGCGTGTCGGCTTTGATTGGCAGGACGCGGCAGGTCCGCTTGCCAAGATAAAGGAAGAGCTCGCGGAACTTGAGGCGGAAGTCGCCGCACGCCAATCAGACCGTCCCTGCGACTCTGACCGCGTCAAAGAAGAATTGGGCGACCTCTTGTTTTCCGTCACCAATTTGGCGCGGCACTTGAAGGTAGATTCCGAGAGTGCTCTCGAGGGCACGACTGCCAAGTTTTCGCGGCGGTTTAGATCCGTTGAGGCGGGTGCAAAAGCCGAGGGACGCAATCTCAAGGAGATGTCTCTTGCCGAGATGGATGCCCTCTGGGAGAAGGCGAAGCACGAAGAGCCGCGTGCCTAAATGACGCTGGAACTCCTAGAGCCGCGCGGATTCTGTGCGGGGGTAGCGGGGGCACTTCGTAAGGCACTCGCGATTACGGAGCGTCCCGTTTATTGCCTTCACGAACTCGTCCATAATGAACTTGTGGTGGCTGACCTTGCCGCGCGCGGCTTTATCTTTGTTGATTCGCTTGAGGCTGTGCCCGAGGGGGCGACGCTCCTCTTTTCGGCGCACGGGGTCTCGCCGCAGATTCGCGCTGAGGCGCAGGCGAAGGGGCTGAAGGTCGTGGACGCGACATGTCCGTTTGTGGCACGTGTCCATAAAGAAGCCCTCGCATTTGCCGCGCGCGGCATTCCAGTCGTTGTGCTAGGTGACGCGGCACATGACGAGGTGAAGGGGATTCTCGGCGAAGTGCCTGCCGCGACAGTTTATCCGACTTTGCCGCGCGAGGGAAAGTTTGGGGTCGTGAGTCAAACGACACTGAATGCGGACGATGTAGAGGCGACTTTGGCGCGGCTGAGGAAATCGCGGGAAGTCGAGACGACGGCGGCGGTTTGCCGCGCGACAAAAGAGCGGCAGGACGCGGTCAAGCATTTCACGGGCGACGCGCTTTTGGTTTTGGGGAGCCCGAACTCCTCTAATACGCGGCGGCTAGCGGAAGTCGCGCCGTGCCGCGCTTTTCGGGCAGGGACACTTGAGGAAGTAAAAGCCCTTGATTTCGCGGGAATTACGCGCCTTGGCATAACGGCAGGCGCTTCCACGCCCGAATCTTTTGTGACGGAAGTCGTTCACTACCTCAAAAACGCCTTTTAACCTGTATATACAGGTTTTTACGTCCGTTGCCCCCCAAAGCGGAAAATTTATGCTATAATAGAGGGGAAATGAGAAGGAAACCGCTCTATAAACGGATTGCTGACGATGTGCGCGCGGCTGTGACGGCTGGACGCTATTCGGATGGTAAATTGCCCTCGGACTCGCAGTTTGAGCGTCGCTACAGGACGACGCGGCAGACGGTGTTGAAGGCGATGCAGACACTGGAGGCGGATGGCGTAATCATCCGTCGTTCGGGTGTCGGGTCTTTTGTTGCCACGCAAGCCGATTTGCCGCAGGGACAATATGTCTCGACCTTGATTGCGCCTGGCGATGAATTCTTTGAACGCGTGAGTGGCTATGTGGGCGCCGCGTGCCGTGCGTATGGGCTTAACCTCATTTGGGGACCTGACGCGGACTTCCGTTCTATTTTGCCCCACGCTTCCATTGCCCACTTGGTAGAGCAGTACAAGCGGCAAAATGTGCGCGGCGTTTTCTTTGCGCCCGCCGCTGGTAATGACGCGACGGCTACGCGCAATAAGGAAGTTGCCGCGGCACTTACGAAGGCGGGGATTAAGATTGTCCTTCTTTGCCGCGATAACGCGGAGTTTCCGCTGCGGAGTGGTTATGACCTCATCGGGGTAGACAACCTCGAGGCGGGTTACCGTCAGACGATGCACCTCGTTGAGGAGGGGTGTAAGCGGATTCTCTACATTATGCGCGATGACCTCATCTGGACGATGCGGGCGCGTGTCACGGGGTATCATCTCGCCTTGCAGGCGGCGGGGATTCCCGCATTGCCCGTGCAAAGTGCCGCAGTGAATGCGTGGGATGAGAAGCTTATGAGTGCCATTATGACGCGTTATAAGCCCGATGGCTTTGTTTGCTTTAATGATGCACTTGCCGCACGCGTTTTGAATGCCCTTGCGGCCATTCATGTCGCCGTTCCGTCGCGGGTTAAGGTGATTGGTGTTGATGATAGCGATTACGCGCGTTATCTCGCCGTGCCCCTCACGACCTTGCGTCAGCCACTCGCTTCGATTGGTGAAGAAGCCGCGCGACTCATGTCCCTTCGCCTTGGTAATGATACGACCCCGCCGCGGCGGATTCTCTTTGATACGGAACTCGTGAAGCGTGCTTCCACGGGTTCGGGGCGCAAGTGCGCTCAAAAGATTTCACACTCTAACAAGAAAACCTCTAAGAAAGGATAACTACTATGGTCTCTCGTCGTGAATTTCTCGTGGGCTCGGGTGCATTTGCGCTCCCGTTTCTCACTGGCTGTTCGGGTCTTGGCTTCAAAGCCAATGAGAAGGTGAATGTCGCCGTCATTGGTATTGGCGCACGCGGCTGGGAGGATATTCGGTCTCTCGCTGATACGAAGCTCGCCAATATCGTCGCGTTCGCGGATACCGAAATCGCGGGTGATTGGACGGCTCCCGCGCGTAAGGCGTTCCCGAAAGTTCCGTGCTTTGATGACTTCCGTAAGATGTTCGACGCGATGGGCAACGAAATTGACGCGGTCCTCGTCGCAACACCTGACCATTCGCACTTCGTGGCGTGCATGGCGGCAATGCAACTGGGAAAGTCCGTCTACACCGAAAAGCCGATGGGCAATAGCTTTCGTGATATTCAGGTGATGATGGATATGGCGGCGGCGAACCCCCGCCTCGTCACCCAGATGGGCAACCAGGGTCACTCGCTCGCCAACTACTATCAGGCGAAGAAACTCGCGGCGGAAGGCTACTTTGACAATATGGTCAAGGTCGTCGCCCATATGAATATGCCGCGCCGTTGGCATAAGTGGAATGGCTCGGTTAAGGAGATGTTCGCGGCAGGTGCCCCCGTGCCCGCCTATCTCAATTGGGATGCGTGGCTCGCGCAGCGTCCGTCACGCCCCTACAATATCAACTACATCCACGGCGATTGGCGTTGCTTCTATGAATATGGTAATGGCGCGCTCGGCGATTGGGGAGCCCACACCTTTGATACGGCGCACGAATTCCTGAATCTCGGCTTGCCTGAGTCGGTGGGGATGATTAATTGCACGGGCTGGACCCCTGTCGTGTTCCCGATGTCGTCCGCCATTTCCTTCAAGTTCCCAGCACGTGGCCCCAAGATGCCCGCGTGTGAACTCCAGTGGTGGGAAGGCGTTGGCAACTTGCCTGAGCTCCCGAAGGGCTACCGCTTTGACGCGAAGAGCGAAACGCCGTTCATTGGCGGCGTAGTGGACGCGAAGAAGACGAATCTTAACCCTGGTCGCGAGATGTATCGCGCGGATGGCACGGTTTATCAGGGTATGTCCCACGGCGCGGAACTCTTTGCGTGCAATGGCCCGAAGATTCCGTCCGTCGCCGACCAGTTCAAGGAAGGCGCGGATACGACGGAACACATCGCGAACTTCCTGAAGGCGGTCAAGGGCGAGACGAAGGCGACATCTCCGTTTGCTGTCGCGGGCGTCCTCTCGCAGGTGATGACGATTGGGTGCGTCGCCCAGCGTCTGCAGGCGAAGAACCTTACCTTCAGCCGCGAGACGAAGCGTTTCGTGGGCGCGGACTCCAACCTCGCGAATGCGCTTTTGGATGGCCCTGAGCCGCGTAAGGAGTGGTTGCAGTACTACAAGGTTTAATATTCCTCTAAAGAAAGGATATAAAAGATGAATAAGCTACTGGTAATTGGTTTTGGCGCGTGCCTCGCGGGATGCGCCACGGTTTGCACGAAGGAAGCCGCGCCCAACACGCTCACGGCGGCCGAAAAGGCTGACGGCTGGGAGCTCCTTTGGGATGGCAAGACCACGAAGGGCTGGGTTGGCGTGAAGGATGGTTGCAAGACCTTCCCGAAGGCAAGTTGGGTCATTGATAATGGCGTTCTTACCGTCTATCCTGTGAAGGGAACGGAAGCGAAGCCGTGGACGAAGGCTCCGACGAAGGAAGTTTGGGCGCAAGCGGGTGGCGATATTGTCACGGAGCGCAAGTTCAAGGACTTCGCGTTCAAGGTGGACTTTCGTCTCACACCTGCCGCGAACTCGGGCTTTAAGTACTTCTATAATGAGAACGAGAATAACGGCACGACGCTCGAATACCAAATGCTCGACAAGGGGCACGCGGACTGGGGCAAGGGGCGTGACGGCAACCGCCGCGTGGCTTCGCTCTATGATATGCTCCCCGCGAATGCCGATAAGTACCTGAAGCCTGTGGGCGAATGGAATACGGCGGAAGTCATTTCCAAGGGCAATCATGTCGAGCACTGGCTCAATGGCGTGAAGGTTCTCGAGTTTGAGCGCGGCGGTAAGGAGTATATGGACGCTTTCAAGCTTTCCAAGTACTCTGACGCGAGCTACTTCAACAAGAATGGCAAGTGGGGTCTCGCGCCGACAGGTCGCTTGCTCCTTCAGGACCATACCGATTCGACGGTATCCTTCCGCAATATCAAGGTTAAGGAGCTTTAAGTTGATATGAAGCTCAATCTGGATTCAATTTCGTCACATTCCGCCGATTGGCAAAAGGCGCAAGTCGCTCTGCCGCGCTTTGACATTGCCGCAATGCGAGAAAAGAGCCTCAAAACGCCGCGCTGGGTGCACTTCGGCGGCGGCAACATTTTCCGTGGCTTCATCGCTTCCCTCGGGCAACGCCTTTTGGACGCAAACCTAATGGAGACAGGCATTTCGGTCGCGGAAACTTTTGACTATGAGATTATTGACCGCATTTATGGCGACTTTGATAATCTCACGCTGAATGTGACATTGAATTCAGATGGCACAACGACGCGGGAAATCCTCTCGTCCGTTGGCGAAGCCATTAAGGCGGACTTCACGAACCCTGCGGCGGTGGCGCGGCTAAAGGCAATTTTTACCGCTCCGTCGCTGCAGATGGTCTCGTTCACGATTACGGAAAAGGGTTACGCCTTGCGTCGTCCCGACGGATCGCTCTTGCCTGTCGTCGCGGACGATTTGGCGGCGGGACCTGCCGCGCCGCGCCATGTGATGAGCATTGTTTGCGCCTTGCTCCTCGCGCGTTTTGAGGCGGGGGCATTGCCTATGGCGGTTGTCTCGATGGATAATTGCTCTCATAATGGCGAGAAGCTGCGCGCGGCAATTTTGGAGATTGCCGAGGCGTGGATTGCGAAGGGCTTCGCGAGCGCGGCATTTCGTGATTATTTGACCGACCCGAAGAAGATTGCCTTCCCGTGGTCGATGATTGATAAGATTACGCCGCGCCCTCATAGCCGCGTGGAAGCGAGCCTTGCCGAAGCGGGTATTGAAGGGATGGCACCAATTATCACCGATAAGAAGACCTTCATCGCCCCCTTCGTAAATGCTGAAAAGCCGCAATATTTGGTGATTGAGGATACTTTTCCGAATGGACGCCCCTCCCTCGAAAAGGCGGGTGTCTACTTCACGGACCGCGAGACTGTGAATAAGACGGAGAAGATGAAGGTAACGACCTGCCTAAATCCGCTCCATACGGCAATGAGTATGTACGGATGCCTCCTCGGCTACACCCTCATTTGTGAGGAGATGAAAGACGCGGATATCGTCCATCTCGTAAAGCGGCTTGGGTATGTGGAAGGACTTCCTGTCGTCGTTGACCCTGGCATCATTTCGCCGCGTGCGTTTATTGATGAGGTTGTAAATGAACGCTTGCCGAATCCGTTTATGCCCGACGACCCGCGGCGTATTGCGACGGATACCTCCCAGAAGGTAGGCATCCGTTTTGGTGAGACGATTAAGAGCTATTTAGCGCAGGGACGCGACCTCGGTTCGCTCGTGGCAATTCCGCTTGCCCTTGCGGGGTGGATGCGCTATTTGCTTGCCGTCAATGATAAGGGCGAGGCGATGGAAGTCTCGGCAGATCCGCTTAAGGAAGAGCTTCAGACTAAACTCGCGGGCATCGTTTGGAATGAACCTGGCTCTTATAAGGGGCAACTTCGCGGCATTTTGTCTAATGCGTCCATCTTTGGTGTGGATTTGACGACTACGCCGCTCGCGGAAAAGATTGAGGGCTACTTTGTGCGTCTTTTGGAAGGCGCGGGGGCGGTCCGTAAGGTGCTTCAAGAAGAGTTAACGGCGGCAGAAGGGGGTGCGCAGTGACGAAAACAGAAAAGGCTAGCAATTTCCGTTGGATGATATGCTCGTTGCTGTTCTTTGCAACGACGGTGAACTATCTTGACCGCCAAGTCCTTTCCTTGACTTGGAAGGACTTTATCGCGCCTGAGTTCCATTGGACGGACGCCGATTATGGCGTGATTACGGGCTATTTCTCGCTCATTTACGCGATTTGTAACCTTTTCGCGGGCAAGTTTGTGGACTGGATGGGTACGAAGAAGGGCTATCTTTGGGCAATTTTCATCTGGTCGCTTGCCGCGTGTTTACATGCCGCGTGCGGATGGGGCACGGTGCAACTCGTGGACGGTGTCTCGAGTGTCGCGGCAATGCGTGCGGTGGAGACGGGTTCGGCGATTGCGCTTTCCGTCGCTTCTGTCTCGGTTTGGCTCTTCTTGGGCTGTCGCTGTTTGCTCGCGCTCGGCGAGGCGGGGAACTTCCCTGCCGCAATTAAGGTGACGGCGGAATACTTCCCGAAGAAAGACCGCGCTTACGCGACTTCCATCTTCAATTCAGGTTCTTCGGTGGGTGCGCTCATTGCCCCCGCGCTCATTCCAATTATGGCGCGGCACTGGGGGTGGGAAGCGGCGTTTATCGTCATTGGTGCGCTCGGTTTTGTTTGGATGGGCTTCTGGGAGTTCCTCTATAAGAAACCAGCTGAGAATCCATTTGTTAACGCGGCGGAACTTGCTTATGTGACACAAGATGAGGGCGAGGCTCAGGCGGCGGAGCCCGTGGAAGAGACGCGCTCCATTAGCTATTTCAAGTGCTTCAGTTTGCGCCATACTTGGTCGCTCATTCTCGGACGCTTCCTAACGGACGGTGTTTGGTGGTTCTTCCTCTTTTGGACGCCCGGTTATCTCTCTGACCAATTCGGCTACACGAGTGATTCGGGGATGGGTATGGCACTTATTGTCACCCTATATGCCATTGTTACATTTGCTTCCATTTACCTCTGCAAGCTCCCGACTTGGTTTGTGGATCGCAAGGGGATGAACCCGTATGAGGGACGAATGATTGCGATGTTCATCTTCGCGTGCTTCCCCTTATTGGCACTCGGGGCACAGCCGCTCGGGGCGTTTAGCGCGTGGTGGCCCGCGATTTTGATTGGCTTTGCGTGTGCGGGACATCAGGCGTGGAGCGCGAATGTGTATTCCGTCGTCGGGGATATGTTCCCGAAGTCGTCCATTGCGACACTGACGGGCATTGCCCAATGTGCGGCGGGACTCGGAAGTTTCACCATTAACCTCAGCGCGGGCAAACTCTTTACTTACGCGGCAGAGAAGGGCGATGCCTTTACTTTCGCGGGTTACACGGGTAAGCCTGCGGGTTATATGATTGTCTTTTGCTACTGCGCGGTGGCGTATGTCGTAGGTTGGGCGTGCATGAAGGCACTTGTCCCGCACTACAAAAAAGTCGAAGTTTAACTCTTTTTGAAAGGATATCTCAAATGAAACAAGGTTGGCGCTGGTACGGAGAAAATGACGCGATTTCTTTGAAGGAGATTCGTCAGGCGGGGGTAACGGATGTCGTCGCGGCACTTTACGGACGCAAGCCGGGCGAGGTATGGCCTGTGAAGGAGATTCGCGCCCTCGCGGCAAAAGTGAAGGCGGCGGGGATGACTTGGAGCGTCGTAGAGTCCGTGCCTGTTCACGAGGATATCAAAAAGCGGCGCGGCAATTATGCCGAGTACATCGAGAACTACAAGAAGACGCTGCGTAATCTCGCCGCGTGTGGAATCCGTACGGTTTGCTACAACTTTATGCCTGTATTGGACTGGACGCGTAGTAATCTCGCCTATGAGCTCCCCGATGGCTCGACTTGCCTTGGCTACAATGCTTACGAAGTCGCGGCATTTGATATGTTCGCCCTGAAGCGTCCGAATGCAGAAAAGGCGTATGACAAGAAAACGATTGCCCGCGCGAAGAAACTCTGGGCGAGTTATAAGCCCGCTGAACGGATGCGTGTACAGAAGTCTATTTTGACGGGACTCCCTGGTACGGTGGACGATCTCACGCCTGCCCAATTCCTCGCGGCACTTAAGACTTATGAGGGAATTGGTGACGCGGAACTTCGGTACAATATGTATACCTTCTTAAATGAGATTACGCCTGTTCTCGAGGAATGTAATGTGGATATGTGCATTCACCCCGATGACCCGCCGCAACCCATCTTTGGGCTCCCACGCGTCCTTTCCAACGCGGCAGATATTCGGGAGATGATGAAGAAGTGTCCGTCGAAGCATGTGGGGCTCACGCTTTGCACAGGTTCTCTGGGCGGCTCTCTCAAGAATGATGAAGTGGCAATCTTCAAGGAATTCGCAAAACGCATCTTTTTCTGCCACTTCCGTAATCTTGAATATACCGAGCCTGGCATTTTCCACGAATCCCAGTGCCACCTCATCGGCAAAACCGACTTGCCCGCGCTGATGCTCGCCTTCCTTAAGGAAGAAAAGCGACGCGGAGAAGAGATTGTGGTGCGTCCTGACCACGGACGGCTTATGGAAATTGATAAGGGACGCAAGTGCTACTGCGGCTATTCGTATGGCGGGCGCCTTATTGGACTTGCCGAATTGCGCGGACTCGAGATTGGGCTTAAAGCGGCGTATCCCGCCCTCAAGAAGGAGAATTGGAAGAAATGAAAAAGCCTTTCATCAACGATGATTTCTTGCTGACAACCCCCGCCGCACGCGAACTCTATCATCGCTACGCGGAAAATCAGCCAATTATCGACTATCACTGCCATCTGCCGCCCAAGGAAATTGCGGAAGATAAGCGCTGGGATGATATGACCGAGGTTTGGCTCGGCGGTGACCACTACAAATGGCGGCAAATGCGCTCTAATGGCATTGATGAGCGCCTTATTACGGGCAACGCCCCCGCCTACGACAAATTTGCCGCGTTCGCCGCAACGATGGAACGCCTCGTGGGGAATCCGCTCTTCGACTGGTCGCACCTCGAATTGACGCGCTATTTTGGCGTGACGGAACGACTTTCGAGCGAAAGTGCCGCGCGCATTTGGAAGGCGTGCAACCGCAAACTCGCGACGAAAGGCTTTTCGGCACGAGGCTTAATGAAGAAGTCTAATGTCGAAGTCGTCGTCACGACGGATGACCCAGTCGACAACCTCGAATATCACGCGGCAATTGCTAAAAAACCGTTTGGGACGCGCGTGTTGCCCGCGTGGCGGTCGGATAAGGCTGGTAAGATTGAGGATGGCGCGGCGTGGAATGCGTGGGTGGATAAACTCGGCGTGGTCGCAAAGATGTCCGTTAAAACAATGGACGATTTTCGCGCGGCACTTGCTAAACGCCACGCCTTTTTCGCGAAGAACGGATGCGTTATTTCCGATTACGGTATAACCGAGATCTTTTCTGTCCCCTATACCGAAGCCGAAATTGCACGTATATTCAAGAAAGCGCGGCAGGGCGGTAAGGTGACACTCGAGGAGCAGGCAAAGTTCAAGAGTGCGTGGCTCTATGAGGGACTCAAAGCGGACGCCGAAGCCGATTGGACGACCCAGCTTCATATGAACTGCTTGCGGAATCCGAATTCGAAGATGTTTGCCGCGCTCGGTCCTGATACGGGCTTTGACTGCATTGGCGAATGGAACTTGAATCTTCCGCTCGCGCGGCTGCTTGATAAGCTCGAAGCGACTTGCGGTGTGCCACGGATGGTGCTCTACTCTTTGAACCCGAAGGATATGGAAATGCTCGCGACTATGATGGGCAGTTTCCAGAAGGGGCCTGAGCGCGGACGCCTCCAGCTTGGGGCGGCGTGGTGGTTTCTTGACCAGAAGAAAGGGATGCGCCATCAGCTGGATACCCTCGCGGCACTCGGATGCCTCGGGAACTTCGTCGGTATGCTGACGGACTCTCGTTCGTTTTTGAGCTATACGCGGCACGAATATTTCCGTCGCCTCCTCTGCCAAAAGCTTGGTGAGGAAGTCTCGCGCGGCGAATTGCCTAACGATTTAAAGTGGCTGGGGGGCATTGTTACAGATATCTCCTACACTAACCCCAGCCACTTCTTCTTCAAATAA